>CALMVN010000222.1 GCA_937873225.1 uncultured Acetobacteraceae bacterium | reverse complement strand
GGGCTGGTCGCCGATCATGCCGCTCTGGCCGAACACCATCTGCACCTGCGTCTGGTCGGGCGGCGGTGGCGGCTTGCCTTGCGCATACAGCAGGGCCAGCAGCACCAGCACGACCGCATGCAGCACGGCGGAGCTGCCGAGCGCCCGTTCCAGCCGGGTCCGTGCGCGCGGGACCACCCGCGACAGCGGCGCTCCGACCACGGCCGGACGGACGCCGCGCACCGGGCCGCCGGGATGCCGGAACGAGCCGGACCCCGCGGTGGGGGGTGCCGCACCCGCGGCGCCGGGCGGGAGCGGTTCCGGCGGCAGGTCCAGGCGTGCGGACGAGCGTGCCAGGGCCGCACGCGGAACGGTGGCCAGGGGAGCCGTTCTCCGGTCGCGCGACGTGGATGCCTGGCTGGATCGGTCGGCCATGGGTTGGTCGGGTGTCTCCGCCTGATCGCCCGCGGTGACAACCATCCGGGCACAGCATCGTGCGCGGCCACTGGCCGGCCGGGACCTGCGGCGGCATTGTGCCAGCTGCCCGGTGGCTTCGCCACTCCCGCCGGACCGGATGGTATGACGTGTCACCGACTGCCGCAGACCCCGTCCCCGGCGAACCTGCGCCGCGTCCCGCAGCCGGGGACCGTCCGGTTCCGGGCGGCGCGTCGGCGCGCCGGCACCTCGCCCTGGCCGATCCGGCGATGGCGGCCCTGATCCGCCGGGTCGGGCGCTGCGGCCTGCGCGCGGACACCGGGCGCGAGCCGTTCGAAAGCCTGGTCCGCGCGATCGCGCACCAGCAGCTGCACGCCCGGGCGGCGGAGGCCATGCTCGGCCGGCTGGTGGCGCACGGCGACGGCGGGTTCCCGACCCCGTCGGCGCTGCTGGCGCTGCCGGACGCGGCGCGGCGCGCGGGCGGCTTCTCGGGCTCCACGGCGGCGGCGATGCGCGCGGTGTGCGCGGCGCGCCTCGCCGGGGTGGTGCCGACGCGTCGGCAGGCGGTGCGGCTGTCGGACGAGGAGCTGATCGCACGCCTGGTCGCCCTGCGCGGGATCGGGCGCTGGACCGTGGAGATGCTGCTGATCTTCAGCCTGGGCCGACGCGACGTCATGCCGGTGGACGATTTCGGGGTGCGGGAAGGCTACCGGCGGATCAACGGGCTCGTGGTGCAGCCGAAGCCGCGCGTCCTGGCGGAAGCGACCGCGGGCTGGAGCCCGTACCGGTCGTTCGCCGCGTGGTACCTGTGGCGCGCCGCCGACGGGCCGAAGCCGCCTGCCTCCTGCCCCCCTGCCTTCTGATCCTCCCCCGCCTTCCGGCCCGGGCGCGTCACCCCTCGCCGGCGCCGGTGAACGCCTGCACCAGCTGGAGGAAGCGGGCGGGGTTCTCGACGTGCAGCCAGTGCCCGGCACGCTCGATCACCTCCATGGTGTAGCGCGGGAACAGCCGGCGCATGGTCGAATGGTCCTCGGGCCGTATGTAGGGCGAGGTTTCGCCGGCCAGGAACAGGGTCGGGCCCTCGTAGCGGTGGCCCTCGGGGATGTACGGCCAGCCCTCGATGTTGGTCATGGAGTCGACGATCTCGGCCAGGCCGATCACCCAGCCCGGGTCGTGGCCAAGCCGGAGGTTCTGCAGCATCAGGTTGCGTATGTCTGCGCTGGGCTCGATCTCCGCCAGCAGCGCGTCGGCGCCGGCGCGGTTGAGGTAGGGCGGGAAGCGCAGCTTCAGCATGCGCTCGCCGATCGCGAAGCTGCCGTGCCCGGTGGTGGCGGGCGGGATGTCGGCCACCAGCAGGCTGGCCACCGCCTCGGGACGGGTCAGCGCCAGGGTCATCGCCGCCTTGCCGCCCATGGAATGCCCGACCAGGGTGGCCGGCAGCGCGTCGTGCTCGGCCAGCGTTTCCAGCAGGTCGAACGACATGCTGGTGTAGTCCATCTGGCCGTGCGGGCTGTCGCCGTGGTTGCGCAGGTCGATCGCCAGGGTGCGCCGGGTGGCGGCCAGGCGGCGCTGGAAGTAGCCGAGGTTGCGGGCACGGCCGAACAGGCCGTGGATCAGCACGATCGGAGGGGCGCTGCGCGCTGCCGGGCTGTCGGCGTCCGGGCCGCGCGACACGACGTTGAGCTTCAAGCCGAACCGCCCCCCTGCAGCGTGAGCACGATCTTGCCGGCGTGGCTGCCGCCCTCCATCAGCCGGTGCGCGTCCGCCGCCTGCTCCAGGGGCAGCACGGCGTGGATCAGCGGCCGCACCGTGCCGCCTTCCAGCAGCGGCCACACGTTCTGCAGCAGCGCTTCCGCGATCTCGCCCTTGAAGGCCGCCGAGCGCGGCCGCATCGTGGTGCCGGTCAGGGTCAGGCGCCCGGTCATGATCCGTCGCAGGTCCAGCTTCTCCGCGACGGCGCCGCCCTGCACCGCCACCAGCACCAGCCGGCCGAGATCGGCCAGGCAGCGCAGGTTCGGCTCGAGGTAGGAGGCGCCCATGATGTCCAGCACGATGTCGACGCCGCGCCCGCCGGTCAGCGCCAGCACCCGTTCGGCGAAGTCCTCGGTGCGGTAGTCGATCGCCGCCTCGGCGCCCAGCGTGCGGGCGATGGCGGCCTTTTCCGGCGAGCCGACGGTGGCGAACACCCGGGCGCCGAAGGAGCGCGCGAGCTGGATCGCGGTGGAGCCGATGCCGCTGGTGCCGCCGTGCACCAGCAGCGTCTCGCCCGCCGCCAGGTGGCCGGTGCGGAACAGGTTGGACCACACGGTGAAGTGGTTCTCCGGCAGCGCCGCCGCCTGCACGGCGTCGAAGCCGGCCGGCCAGGGCAGGCACTGGGCCACCGGCGCCGTGCAGTACTCCGCGTAGCCGCCGCCGTTGACCAGCGCGCAGACCCGGTCGCCGGGTGCCAGCGGCGCGGCCGGCGCCGCCCCGTCCGGCTCCCCGTTTGCGGCCGCGGGCGCCACGGCGACCACGGTTCCCGCCACCTCCAGGCCGAGCTCGGGACTCGCGTCCGGCGGCGGCGGATACAGCCCCTTGCGCTGCATCACGTCGGGCCGGTTGATGCCTGCCGCGTCCACCCGGATCAGCAGCTCGCCCGGGCGCGGCTGCGGCAGCGGGCCGGACCGGACGCGCAACGTGTCCGGACCGCCGCCGGCGGGATCGTGGGCGACAAAGCGCATGGATGGGGGAAGCTTCACGGCCTGTTCATCTCTCGTGTGCAAGGGTCGGTGCAAGCTAGGGTGCGGCCGGAGCGGTGTCGTCGTCACCGTCGCCGGTCGCCTCAATTGTTACGCGGTCGCGCGCCGATCGGACGCGCCCCCGAGGAGAAGCGCCGGCATGACACGTGGAACGTTCCCGAAACGGCTTCGCCTGCCCGGGTTTCTCGGCGAGCGCGGTTTTTCGCATGGCGGGCTGGCCGCCATGGCGTCCGGCGGCCAGCCGGAGCCGCCACCCCCGCCGCCGCCCGACGAACCGGACGCGCCGCCGATCGGCGAGCCGCCGGGCCCGATCCCGGTGCCGCCCGCTCCCGAGGCGCCGCCGATGCAGCTGCGCGCCTCGACGCGGGCTCCGGTGCAGGCGGAGGGTTCCGAGCTGCCCTGGATGTTGCGCCCGAAGCGGCCAGGCTTCAGAACACGCTTTGTCGCGTCACGATGAGCGGTGACGCCGCGAGGCTGTCCCTTTGCCCGGTTCGCTGCCGTTCCCTTCCCTGCGCCCGCATCGCCAGCGGCCGGACCTGCAGGCCATAGCCGTGTCCGAGGCCGTGGCCGACACCACGCTGCCCGACCCGGCGGCGCGGCCGGCCTTCCGGGAGGGGATCGCCCAGCGCGGGCAGCAGGTGCGCGGCTGGGTGCTGCAGGCGCCGCTCACGCTGCGCGCCCTGGTGCGCGGCGACGAGATCTGGCTGGCGGTGCTGGCCTCCTGCCTCGGAGTCGCGGCCGGCCTGCTCGTGGTCGCGATCAACGCCGTCACCCTGCTGATGCACCGGCGGCTGTTCGCGCTTGAAGGCAGCGGGCGGATGTCCGGGCTGCTGCATCTCGATCCGTGGCGCGCGGTGCTGGTGCCCACGTTCGGCGGGCTGGTGCTCGGGCTGTTCACCCTGCTGGCGGCGCGCGTGCGGCCGGGCCGGCCGGTCGATCCGATCGAGGCCAACGCCCTGTTCGGCGGCCGGATGTCGTTCCGCGACAGCATGATCGTGGTGATGCAGACCGTGCTGTCGAACGGGGTCGGCGCCTCCATCGGGCTGGAGGCCGGCTACACCCAGATCGGCTCGGCGCTGGCCTCCAAGCTGGGGCGGGCGTTCCGGGTGCGGCGGCAGGACATGCGCGTGCTGGTCGGCTGCGGCGCCGCCGGCGCGATCGGCGCCGCGTTCGACGCGCCGATCGCCGGCGCGTTCTACGCCTTCGAGCTGGTGGTCGGCACGTACTCGCTGGTGAACCTGGCCCCGGTCACGCTGGCCTCGATCTGCGCCATCCTGGTCACCCACCTGCTGGGCGGTACCGCGCCGTCGCTGGCGGTGGTGATCCCGCCCGGGATCGGCGGCCTGGACTACGTGACCATCCTCGCCCTCGGCGTGGTGTCGGCGCTGGTCGGCATCGTCATCATGCGCGCGGTGACGCTGGCGGAAAGCGTGTTCCGCCGCTCCGCCCTGCCGGTCTGGCTGCGCCCGGCGGTGGGCGGGCTCATCGTCGGGCTCATGGCGCTGATCACGCCGGCGGTGATGTCGTCCGGGCACATGGCGATGCGTCTGGGGCTCGATTCGCAGTACGGGCTGCAGACCGTGGCGCTGATGCTGGTGCTCAAGGCGGTGGCGTCGGCGGTGTCGATCGGGTCGGGCTTCCGCGGCGGCCTGTTCTTCGCCTCCCTGTTCCTCGGCGTGCTGACCGGCACGCTGTTCGGCGACCTCCTGTCGCTGGTGTCGCCCAACGCCCTGTCGCCGGTGGTGTGCGCGCTGATCGGCATGAGCGCCATGGCGGTGGCGATCGTCGGCGGGCCGCTGACCATGGTGTTCCTGGCGCTGGAATCCACCGGCAGCCTGCCGCTGACCAGTGCGGTGCTGGCGGCGTCGGTGGTGTCGTCGCTGACGGTGCGGCGCATCTTCGGCTATTCCTTCGCCACCTGGCGCTTCCACCTGCGCGGCGAGAGCATACGCAGCGCCGTCGACGTGGGCTGGATGCGCAACCTCACGGTGGGCCGCATGATGCGCCGCGAGGTGCGCACCATACGGGTCGACACCTCGCTGGCCGCGGTGCGACGCGACTTCCCGCTGGGCTCGGCGCACCGCATCATCGTGGTCGACCAGGCCGGCCGCTACGCCGGGCTGGTGCTGGTCCCGGAGCTGCACGGGTCCGAGCAGGAGGCCACGCGGCTGCAGGACCTGCTGCACTACGGGAACGTGATGCTGCAGCCGCAGATGCGCGTGCGCGAGGCGGTGGCGCTGTTCGAGACCGGCGAGGCGGACGCGCTGGTGGTGGTGGACGACCCGGAGCGGCGCGAGGTGCTGGGCGAGCTGACCGAGCAGTACGCGCTGCGGCGCTACAGCGAGGAGCTCGACCGCAGCCGGCGCGAGCTGTCCGGCGAGGGGTAGGGTATCGGCCCGGCTCAGGCCGTGATGGACAGCGTCCCGCTCCCCGCCGGCGCTTCCCCGGCCGCCGCGGTCACGGCCGCCTCCGCCTGGGCATAGTCGGCCGACGCCTTGTCCACGCCCTTCTGGTCCACCGCGACGCAGCCCGGGCTGTGCGCGCGGCGGTCCGCGTCCACGCGGCCCTGCGCCTGGTCCAGGGCCTGCTTCGCCACCGCCACCGCCTCCGCGTCGGGCTTCCGCACGGCCGGATCGTGCCGTGTCGCGGTCGAGGCGCGTGCATGGCCGAGGCCGGCGATGGCTGACATGTCGGCTCCTCGCGTCATCCCGTCATCCTGCGCTGCAAGGGTTGACGAACGATGAACCGGCCGCAGCGTCAGCCGGTCCCGCGCGGCCTGCGCCAGGCAGCGCGCGGCAGGGCCAGCTCGACCTCGTGGCTGATCTGGCCGTCGAAGAAGTCGGCGTCGAGGATGAGGCGCACGGTCGTGAAGCCGAGCCGGGCGAACAGCGCCAGCGAGGCCTGGTTGCGCGTGTCGACCAGGGCCGCCGCCGCGGTGCAGCGGTACTGCTCGAACAGGCAGTCGAGCAGGCAGGACAGGGCCTCGGTGGCGATGCCGCGCCGCCAGAACGGCGGGAACACCATGATCCCGATCAGCCCGGTCGCCGACTCCCGGCCGGCCTGCTCCACCGTCGCCTGCACGGTGCCCGCATAGGCGTCGTCGCGGTTCTGCCGGACCATCCAGCTGCACCACAGGTCGGCGCCGTCCGGGGAACGGCCGGACCCGCGCACGCGGTCCGACAGCTCGGCCGGCGAGGCCGGCGGCCGGTCGGCAAGGCAGCGATACAGGGCCGGGTCGGACAGGCCGGCGAACAGGGCCGGCACGTGGTCCGCGCGGAGCGGTTCGAGCGTCAGAAGCGGGCTGCGCAGGAGCGGCGGGTGGTGGGGGATCGCGCTCATGCGGGCGGACCCGGCGGCACCGCTGCCGCCGTCGCCCGCCCGCATGGGAGGACCGGCCGGCTCAGACGGAGTAGTACATCTCGAACTCGGCCGGGTGCGGGGTGTGCTCGAACCGGTACACCTCCTGCCACTTGATCTCGCAGTAGGCCTCGATCTGGTCGCGGGTGAACACGTTGCCGGCGAGCAGGAACTCGTGGTCGGCCTCCACCGCCTGCAAGGCCTCGCGCAGGCTCCCGCACACGGTGGGGATCTCCTTCAACTCGTCCGGCGGCAGATCGTACAGGTCCTTGTCCATCGCCTCGCCGGGATGGATCTTGTTGCGTATGCCGTCCAGCCCGGCCATCAGCATGGCGGAAAAGGCGAGGTAGGGGTTGGCGGTCGGGTCGGGGAAGCGCACCTCGACCCGCTTGGCCTTGGGGCTGGTCGCGTACGGGATGCGGCACGAGGCGGAGCGGTTGCGCGCGGAATAGGCCAGCAGCACCGGCGCCTCGAAGCCCGGGATCAGCCGCTTGTACGAGTTGGTGGACGGGTTGGTGAAGGCGTTCAGCGCCTTGGCGTGCCGGATGATGCCGCCGATGTAGTACAGCGCGGTATCTGACAGGTCGGCGTAGCCGTTGCCGGCCATGGTGGGGCGGCCGTCCTTCCAGATCGACTGGTGCACGTGCATGCCCGAGCCGTTGTCGCCGTGGATCGGCTTGGGCATGAAGGTCGCGGTCTTGCCGTACGAGTGCGCCACGTTGTGCACGCAGTACTTGTAGATCTGCAGGAAGTCGGCGGCGCGCACCAGGGTGGTGAACTTGGTGCCGAGCTCGTGCTGCGACTGCGCCACCTCGTGGTGGTGCTTCTCGATCGGCAGCCCCATCTCGCCCATGGTCGACAGCATCTCGGCGCGCAGGTCGTGCTCGCTGTCCACGGGTGCGACCGGGAAGTAGCCGCCCTTCACCGTCGGGCGGTGGCCCATGTTGCCTTCGGGGTAGTCCTTGAGCGAGGCGCCCGGGCCCTCGATGCTGTCGAGGTGGTAGGAGGCGAAGTTGGGCCCGGTGCCGAACTTGACGCTGTCGAAGATGAAGAACTCGGCTTCCGGGCCGAAGAAGGCGGTGTCGCCGATGCCGGTCGACCTCAGATACGCTTCCGCCAGCTTGGCGGTGCCGCGCGGGTCGCGCCCGTAGGGCTGGCCGGTGGACGGCTCGACGATGTCGCAGAACAGGATCATCTGCGGCTTGGCCGAGAACGGGTCCATCACCGCGCTGTCGGGATCGGGCATCAGGATCATGTCGCTCTCGTTGATCGCCTTCCAGCCGGCGATCGAGGAGCCGTCGAACATGATGCCGTCGCGGAACACGTCCGGGTCGATGGTCGACACGTGCTGGGTGGTGTGGTGCCACTTGCCGCGCGGGTCGGTGAAGCGCAGGTCGACGTACTCGACCGAGTGCTCCTGAAGCAGCTCCATCACCTTCGCGACGCTGGCCTCGGTCGGCCCGCCGCCGGGAACGGGTGCCGGAGCGGCAGGTGCGGGAGCGGCGGGCGGGGGAGGTGACGCTTTCTTGGCCATCCGGTTCTTACCTGCTGTCTGGACCGCCGCGCTGCGCGGCCGGCTCGGGGTGTCGGGCTGGGAGCGGCATCGCTCGCCGCCGCCTGGCGGAGCAGCAATCGTGCCACGAGACGATAATCAACGGCCACGCCGTCGCGGGCAACCGCCTCGACGCCGCCGCCTGGCGGTCAGATCGCGTCCTCGCCGCGTTCGCCGGTGCGTATGCGCACCACCTCCTCCAGGCTGTAGACGAAGATCTTGCCGTCGCCGATCCGCCCGGTGCGCGCCGCGTCCACGATCGCCTCCACCGCGCGCTCGGCGATGGCGTCGTCGCACACCACCTCGATCTTCATCTTGGGCAGGAAGTCGACCACGTACTCCGCGCCGCGATACAGCTCGGTGTGGCCCTTCTGGCGGCCGAAGCCCTTGGCCTCGGTGACGGTCAGGCCCTGCAGCCCGATCTCGTGCAGCGCCTCCTTCACCTCGTCGAGCTTGAACGGCTTGATGATGGCCTCGATCTTCTTCATCGGGAAGGTTCCAGACAGGCGGGGCCACGTGATCGGAGCCTTGCGGCGCGCGGCACGTTGCCACGGGCCGCGCGC
>CALMVN010000221.1:6916-14729 GCA_937873225.1 uncultured Acetobacteraceae bacterium | reverse complement strand
TAGAGTGTCCAGGCAGGGAAGCGGTGTAGCTTCAGTTGGTGATGAAGGTGCTGAGCGTGGTGCGTCTCGCTCCCGCATGTTGATCCGCACAACGCCTCTCGCTTCACCTGGTTGGCGATGTCCTGCTCGGTCAGGCCGAGCTCGGCGGCGCGCTGGCGGTCGACCTCGGTGAAGAACTCGGGCGAGTTGGTGATCTGCTGCAGGTGCACGTCGACCAGGCCGCGCAGGTTGCGCAGCCGCTTCTCGATCGCCAGGGCGATCTTGAGATCGTCGGCCTGGTGGCGGCCGTGCACCTGCACGTCCACCTGGGACGGCACGCCGAAGTCGAGGATCTGGGTGATCATGTCGGCCGGCTGGAAGTAGAACACCGAGTCCGGGTAGCGCTGGTGCAGCACCACGCGGAGCTTCTTGGTCAGCAGCGCGCTGCTCAGGCCGGGCTTCAGGGTGGCGAGGATCTGGCCGTCGTTGTAGCCGACGAAGGTGCCGTCGTTGAACGCCAGGTTGTAGGTGATCGAGGGCAGGCCGATGTTGTCGACGATGGTCGGCACGTTGCCGGGGCCGGCCTGCTGGCGGATGAGGTCCTCGACGCCCTGGAACAGCTTGGCGGTCTCCTCGATCCGGGCGCCGGGACGGGCGCGGACGTGCAGGGTGATCTGGCCCGACGAGATCGCCGGGAAGTAGTCCCGGCCCAGGAACGGGAACAGGCAGCCTGCGATCACCAGCACCACGCCGGCGACCAGCGACGTGACCAGACGGCGCGCCAGCACCGCGTGCAGCAGGCCGATATAGCCGCGCTGGAAGCGCGCGAACCGCTGCTCGAACCCCTTGTGGAAGCGGGCGAAGAAGCCCGGCTTCTTCCTGTCTTCCCCACCCTTCTCCTGCTCCTCCCGCCGCTTCTGCTCCGGCCCGACCAGCACGTCGATCAGGATCGGCACCAGGGTGCGCGACAGCACGTAGGAGGCGAGCATGGCGAACACCACCGCCAGCGCCTGGGGGGTGAAGATGTACTTCGGCGCCCCGGTCAGGAACAGCACCGAGACGAACGCCGAGCAGATCGACAGCGTCGAGATCAGGGTCGGCTTGGCGATGGTGGCGGCCCCTTCCACCACCGCCTCGCGGAACGGGGTGCCGCCCTCCAGCACGCGGTAGGTGTTCTCGATCGCCACCGTGGCGTCGTCGACCAGGATGCCGACGGCGAGCGCCAGGCCGCCCAGGGTCATGACGTTCATGCTCTCGCCCATGGCGCCCAGCACCGCGAGCGAGGTCAGCACCGCGAGCGGGATCGACACCAGCACCACCAGGGTCGGCCGCCAGGAGCCCAGGAACAGCAGGATCATCAGCCCGGTCAGGACGGCGGCGATCAGCCCCTCCTCGGCCACGTCCTTGATCGCCTCGGTCACGAACACCGACTGGTCGAACAGCGAGACGATGTGGATGTCCTTCGGCGCCGCCGCGATGATGCCGGGCAGCATCGACTTCACCGTGTCGACGATGGAGGTGGTCGAGGTGCCGCCGTTCTTGAGCACCGGCAGCAGCAGGCCGAGATGGCCGTTCACGTGCACCATGTTCTGCTGCGGCGGCCCGCCGACGCGCGCCCAGCCGATGTCGCGCAGCAGGATCGGCGAGCCGTTCACCACCTTGATCGGGATGGTGTTGAGCTTCGCCACCTGGTCGGGCAGCGTGTTCATGCGCATGACGAACTGGGTCTGGCCGAACTTGGCGAGGCCGGACGGCAGGGTGAGCGTCTCGGCGTTGACCTGGTCCAGCACCTGCATCGGCGTCAGCCCGTAGGCCTGCAGCGCGTGCGGATCGAGGTCGATCATCACCTGCTCGGGCACCCCGCCATAGGGCGGCGGCATGGTCGAGCCGGGCGTGGTCTGCAGCGTCGAGCGCAGGCGGAAGCGCACGTAGTTGTACACCGAGGCCTGGCTCTCCACCTCCGAGGTGGCGGCGATCTGGATCACCGGCACCGACGAGGCGGAGAAGCGCAGGATCACCGGCGGCTGGATCCCGGGCGGCAGGATGCCGCGGATCGCGTTGGTCGCCGCCGTCACCTGGGTCAGCGCCAGCGAGATGTCGATGCCGGGCTGGAAGTAGATCTTGGTGATGGTGATGCCCTGCAGCGTGGTGCTTTCCATGTCGCGTATGCCGACGACGTTGTTGGAAAGCGCCAGCTCGCTGTAGGCGGTGACCTGGTTCTGCATGCTCGGCGCCGGCAGGCCGGTATAGGTCCACAGCACCGTGACCACCGGAATGTTGACCTCCGGCAGCACGTCCTTGGGCATGACGATGGCGGCGCCGCCGCCGGCGAGCATGATCAGGATCGCCATCACGTAGAAGGTGACGCGATACTTCAACGCGAACTTGATCAGACCCACGCGGCAACTTCTCCCGGGCCCGCTCCATGCGCCCGCGTTGATGTTGCCATGCGGCACGATCGAGGCAAGAAGCGTTGCGCTAAATTACCGGACCGGTCGGATCGTCTTGACGCCGCCCGCGGCGGGAGTGAGAACCAAGCATGAACGACCTGTTCTCGCACAGCCCCAGATCCCGCAAGCCGGCCCCGTCCGCGACCCCGGACTCCGGCTACTCGGCCCAGGACATCGAGGTGCTTGAGGGTCTGGAGCCGGTGCGCCGGCGCCCGGGCATGTATGTCGGCGGCACCGACGAGAACGCGCTGCACCACCTGGCCGCCGAGATCATCGACAACGCCATGGACGAGGCGGTGGCCGGCCACGCCATGGTGATCGACGTGGTGCTGGACGGCGGCAACCGGCTGACCGTGCGCGACAACGGCCGCGGCATCCCGGTGGACCCGCACCCGAAGTTCAGGAACCGCTCGGCGCTGGAGGTGATCTTCACCACCCTGCACTCGGGGGGGAAGTTCTCCGGCAAGGCCTACGCCACCGCCGGCGGGCTGCACGGGGTCGGCTCGTCGGTGGTGAACGCCCTGTCGAGCAGCCTGGAGGTCGAGGTGGCGCGCGACCGGGCGGTGTGGCGGCAGAGCTATCACCGCGGCCGTCCCACGGGCCGGCTGCAGAAGGTCGGGCCGACGCAGAACCGGCGCGGCACCCAGGTGCGCTTCGTGCCGGACACCGAGATCTTCGGTGCGCTCGCCTTCTCGCCGGTGCGGCTGTACCGGCTGTGCCGGTCCAAGGCGTTCCTGTTCCGCGGCGTCACCCTGCGCTGGGAATGCGACCCGGCGCTGCTGCGCGGCCGCGACGACGTGCCGGAGAAGGCGGTGCTGCACTTCCCCGGAGGGCTGGCCGACAGCCTGCGCGACGAGCTCGGCGAGGGGGCGGCGCTGCTGTCGGAGCTCTGGTCGGGCGAGGCCGACCTGCCGGCGGCGGCGGACGGCAGCGGCACCGGCCGGGTGGAATGGGCGGTGGCCTGGCTCGAATCGGGCGAAGGCGCGCTGGCCTCGTTCTGCAACACGGTGCCGACGCCGCAGGGCGGCACCCACGAGGCCGGATTCCGCAACGCCCTGCTCAAGGGCCTGCGCAACTGGGGCGAGCAGCGGGCCAACAAGCGGGCGGCCCAGGTCACGATCGAGGACCTGCTCGGCGCGGTGGCGGCCAAGCTGTCCGCCTTCATCCGCGACCCGCAGTTCCAGGGCCAGACCAAGGAGAAGCTGACCAGCGGAGAGGCCACCCGCCTGGTCGAGACCGCGCTGCGCGACCGGTTCGACCACTGGCTGGCCGGGCACCCGGCGCAGGCGGACGCGCTGCTGGCGGCGATCGTCGAGCGGGCCGAGGACCGGTTGCGCCGGCGCGAGCTCAAGGAAACGCCGCGCAAGAGCGCCACGCGGCGCATGCGCCTGCCCGGCAAGCTGGTGGACTGCACCCGGGAAAAGGCGTCGGAAACCGAGATCTTCCTGGTCGAGGGCGACAGCGCCGGCGGCTCGGCCAAGCAGGCGCGCAACCGGGAAACGCAGGCGATCCTGCCGCTGCGCGGCAAGATCCTGAACGTCGCCAGCGCGTCCACGGACAAGCTGCGCGCCAACCAGGAGCTGCGCGACCTGGTGGAGGCGCTCGGCTGCGGCCAGGGCAGGCAGTACGACGGCGCCCGGCTGCGCTACGGCCGCGTCATCATCATGACCGACGCCGACGTGGACGGCGCCCACATCGCCTCGCTGCTGATGACCTTCTTCTACCGCGAGCTGCCGGAGCTGATCCGCGATGGTCACCTGCACCTGGCGCAGCCGCCGCTGTACCGGCTGACCCAGGGTGCGCGGACCATCTACGCGATGGACGACCGCGACCGGGAGCGCAAGCTGAAGTCGGGATTCAAGGCCGGGGCCAAGGTCGAGGTGAGCCGGTTCAAGGGGCTGGGCGAAATGCCGCCCGCCGACCTCAAGCGCACTACCATGGACCCGGCGCGCCGCGTGCTGCTGAAGGTGGTGGCGGCACCCGACGAGCAGGCGGCGACGGCCGAGCGGGTGGAAAGCCTGATGGGCCGGCGGCCGGAGCTCAGGTTCCAGTTCATCCAGCAGAACGCGCACGCCGCCGACCTCGACCTGTAGGCGTCCGGGAGCCGCTCCGGGCTGGCAGCGCCGGGGCGCCCGACCGGCACGGTCGCGCCGCCGGTCGCGCAGGCCACTGGACTCGAACAGATGCCGCGGCTGACCTCCTCCATCTGCGGACGGCGCACGTCATCCCGGATCGGGAATGACGACGAGCACAACCATGCGTCCAGTCCCGGCGAGCCTGCGTCACGCCTATATCCGGTCCAAGTTGGACGGCCGCATCGTCAGGCGTCGAACCGCCTGTCTCCATCCATCCTGCAACCAGCTACACGTCCTGAAGCGGAAAGGTCCCGGACGATGAGCCTGCCTTTTTTGCCGAGCTGAAGTCACCCAGGCTTTTCAAGCTGGCTTCGAGCATCATCAGGGCAGCTTCACCGTCATCCGTGTCCTGCACAGCTTCATAGCTCCTGATGGCGGTTGTCGAAGCCGATGGACCATCCAGACCGTCGCTGATCGCGATGTGGGCAGCGCTGGTTGTGATGCCGGGACCGTTGTTCGCGCCGCTCGCCTGGAGCTGGGGACTCAAGGGCACGAGCTGCTGATCGGTCGTGAACGAGGAGCTCTCCGCGACTTCGAGACTGCCAGTCTCTCCATCCGCAGCCGTCCAGGAGATATCGTACTCGGACGCGGTCGCATGGTCCGGCTGGCGACCGGTCGTGCTGGAGGTGGCCGCCGTCACGGAGATCTCGACAGCATCGCCGGAGGACTGATCGCTGGAGCCGGGACTGGCCGCCTTCCCGGCCTGTCCCGTTCCCGTCGAGCCCCCGGACAGGAAGGACTGCAGCGCCTTCCTGGCATCCGGTGACAGATCGACCATGTCGGTGGCGCCACTCGACGACACCACCCCCACGTTCTTCGACAGGGTGAAGCTCGCTCCCTGCCCTTGATACGTTTCGCTGCTTTGGTATGCGGCGATGCTGACAGCAGACATGCTGGCGATCGACTGGGACACGGGCGACCTCCGGATTGCAGGGTTCAGCCAACCACGTCTTCCTTGAAGCCTGGTTAATCAGGGAAGCCCGCCATCCTGGAAGCACTCGTCGCCGCAGCCGCCCAGACCGGGACCGCAGCCGCGTCCGCCACCGTGGCTACATGTAACCAGGGCGATCATGGGCTAGGGTCGGCCGGATGACCGTCCGCACCCTGCCGTTCCTGTTCCTCGCCTGCCTGTCCATGCCGTTGGGCGGCTGCGTCGCCCGCGGCTCCCGCATCACCAGCGTCATCCCGGTGCCGCTGCAGGAAGGCGCCACTCTGGTGCCGCATTTGGCGCCGGACGGCCGCCAGGGGCTGGTGGTCGAGGGCCGTCAGCCCCTCGCCCGCGCGCCGCTGCTCATGGCCATGCTGCCGCGCGCCGAGGGGATGCGCGGCTGGGACGTGGTGCAGATGGACCCGGCCGACGGCAACGGGCCGACGCTGGACGGGCGCGGCCGCTCGGTGGTGCTCGCCCGGGCCAAGGTCGGCGGCATGCCGGCCACCCTGCTGTTCGTGGCCGAGCCGGATCCGGCCGACCCGGCGCCCGCGGGCGAGGGACGGCGCATGCTGATACGCACCCTGCGACTGGAGGTGGACGAGAACGCCGCGCGGTTCGAGGCGATCAACAGCGAGACCACGCCGCGCCGCTATTGCAGCGGCAGCGACGCCGTTGCCGTCACCTTCCGTCTGGCGCTTCCGGACGACGGCGATGCCGGCGACCTGTGCGCGTCGCCGGCCAGCTGAGGCTCTTGCGGACCCGCCTCGGACCGGGCTATCCTGATCATGACGAAACCAACTGAAAGGAGGTGATCCAGTGTCTCATTGCCTGACAACGGCTCCCCGCGGAGCGACCTGGATGACCCTCTTCTCCAGCGCGAAGACGGTCTGACCAGGGCCTCCCGGCTCGGGTCGAACACAGACAATGGAAAGGCCCCGGGGCACCCTCCCGGGGCCTTTTTTGTGCCGGCTCCAGCGCCGCGTCAGTCCGCCACCGCCTGCCACGCGTCCCGCCAGAGCTCCGGGATCGCCAGCCAGCGGTCGCGGCTGCGCGGCCCGGCCCGCGCCTGCAGGCCGGGATGCACGGTGCGGAACAGCGTCAGGCCGGAGCCGTCCAGCACTGGCGCGCCATGCTCCGCCGCCCGGTTGCCGACCAGCACGACGCCGCGCAGCCGGGGGAACAGCTCCAGGATGACGCGTAGCGCAGCCGCTCCGGCGCGGCATTCCGCCGCGGTGATCGCCATGGTGCCGTTCCACCACGGCACGATGTTCCAGATCGCCACCTGACGGGGGTCGATCCCGGCCTGCATCATGAAGGCGCTGCAGTTCCGCGCGGTCGGATCGGGGTTGTTGCGGCTGACGAAGCCGACACCATCCGGTGACACCACGCGAGGCCCCGGTTTCTCCAGCAGGAACAGCAGCCTGGCCTCAATGCCGCCATCCAGCGGGTCGAGATCCGGTACGAAGCCGAGCCTCTCCTCCCGCATCCGGCGCACGTGGTCGGCCAGGGGACGGGCGTGCGCACGGTCGAGCATCGCCACCCGGCGCGCCCGCACCGCCGGATCGGCGAGCGAGCCCGGGTAGTCGTCCGCCTGGTCGTCCGGCCGCACCGATCGCCGCCGACGATGCCTAGCGCGGCAGCAAGCGGAACCGGACCGGCCGGTCCGGCTGCGTCGTGACCAGGCCGCGCGGCAGCACGGCGCCGCCGCCGGGCAGGTCCAGGCGGAACCGGCGCAGCAGACGCGCCAGCACCAGGGTCGCCTCGGCCAGCGCGAACTGCGCGCCGACGCAGATGCGCGGCCCGGCCCCGAACGGCATGTAGACCATGCGGTCGGGCGCCGGTGCGCCCGGCAGGAACCGCGCCGGCTCGAAGCTGTCCGGCCGGTCCCAGTGCGCCTCGTGACGGTGCAGGATCCATGGCGAGATGGACACGATGGTGCCCGCCTCTATGGGCTCGCCGCCGATCACGTCCGCTTCCCTGGCCTCGCGCACGATCAGGTAGGCCGGCGGATACAGCCGCAGCGCCTCGTCGACGAAGGCACGGGTGTGCACCAGGCGCGGCAGGGCAGCCGCGGCGCCGTCCGGCGACAGGTCGAGCCCGTCGGCCTCGGCGGCAATCGCGTCCTGGTGGGCCGGCAGGCGCGCCGCGGCATAGCAGGCCCAGAACAACGTCACCGCCGTGGTCTCGTGCCCGGCCAGGATCAGCGTCGACACCTCGTCGCGCAACAGGGTGTGGTCGAAGCCCTCCCCGGTTTCCGGATCGCGCGCCTCCCGCAGCAGGTCGAACAGGTCGCGCGGCGCGCCCTCCGCAGTCGGCGC
>CALMVN010000221.1:0-6816 GCA_937873225.1 uncultured Acetobacteraceae bacterium | reverse complement strand
GCGTCGCGCACGGCGATGATGCGGTCCATCAGCAGCAGCCAGTCCTGACGGAACCGGGCGCGGCCGCGGTCCAGCGGCGTGGTCCAGCCGTCCGGCAGCAGCATGTCGAACAGCCCGACCTTGGCGAGGTCGCGGGCGTAGCGCAGCAGCAGGGCGCGGAGGTCGGCGCCGAACGCGCCCATCTCCAGCGAGAACATCGACTGCCCGGCGACGTCCAGCGTCAGGCGCTGCAGCACCGGCATCAGCTCCACCGGGCGGGTGCCGGCGTCGGCGATCTCGTCCTCCACCCGGGCCGCCACCGCCACGATGTGGCGCGACAGGATCGGCAGCACGCGCGGCGCCAGCGCGGGTGCGATCACCCGGCGCTGGTGCCGCCAGGCCTCGCCCTCGGCCAGGAACAGCCCGTCGCCCAGCACCGGCCGCAGCACGCGGCGCGCCGCCTCGTTGCGCCGGTAGTTCTCGTGGTTGCCGAGCAGGACGTGCCGGATCGCCGCCGGGTCGTTCAGCAGCAGCTGCTTGCGGCCCAGGAACGAGCCGGGCAGCACCAGCTCCTGGTAGGCCGGCTTCCCCCACAGCTCCAGCGGGTTGCGGCGCAGGACCAGGAAGGATTCCGCCGTGCTTCGGATCCGGGTCGGCAGAGGCGGGCGAGGCAGGTCGGTCGCGAGGGCGGCGGGATACATGTCTGGCATCCCGTCCAGGTGGGAACGCCGGGCCGGTTGCGGAAGGACCGTCAGCCCGCGCGATGCGCCGGACGCGGGCGATCGACCGACGCCTGCGGCGAGGCCACGCGCGGGGCGGCGATGCCCGCCACCGCCGGGTCGAACACGCGGGTGAAGGAGGACGGGTAGATCCCCATCCACAGCGTCACCAGGGCGAGCGGCGCCAGCACCGCGACCTCGCGCCCGGACAGGTCGCGGAGCGTGCCGACCAGGCCGGACACGCCGTCGAACATCACCCGGCGATACAGCACCAGCATGTAGACCGCACCCAGGATCATGGCCGAGCCGGAGAACAGCGCCACCCAGAAGCCGACCCGGATCGCGCCGATCATCACCAGCAGCTCGCCGACGAAGGAGCCGGTGCCGGGCAGGCCGATATTGGCCATGGTGAACAGCATCGCCAGTGTCGCCAGCACCGGCATCCGGCCGGCGGTGCCGCCGAAGCCGGCGATCAGGCGGCTGCCGTTGCGGGCGCCCAGCATGGCCACCACGAAGAACAGGCCGGCGATGATGATGCCGTGCGACAGCATGACGAACACCGCGCCGTCGATGCCGACCGCGTTCAGGGTGAACAGCCCGACCAGCACCAGACCCATGTGCGAGAACGAGGAGTACGCCACCAGCCGCTTCATGTCGGTCTGCGCGAGCGCGATGATCGCGGCATAGATCACGGCGACGATGCCGAGCGCGATCATCCAAGGCGCGTAGCGGTGCGAGGCGTCGGGCAGCATGGAGATGGCGAACCGGAGGAAGCCGTAGGCGCCGGCCTTGCTCAGCACGCCGGACAGCATGGCGGTGGCGCCGGCCGGGGCCTCGGTGTAGGCGTCGGGCAGCCAGGAGTGCAGCGGGAACAGCGGCAGCTTCACCCCGAAGGCGAGCACGAAGGCGCCGAACATCCAGTCCTGCGCCACGGCCCCGAAGCGGGTGTGCAGCAGCACGGGCAGGTCGGTGGTGCCGGCGACGTGCCACATCCACAGCAGCGCCAGCAGCATGAACAGCGAGCCGCCGAAGGTGAACAGGAAGAACTTGATGGAGGCGAACACCCGCTTCGGGCCGCCCCAGATGCCGATCAGCAGCGAGCCCGGGATCAGCGTCGCCTCGTAGAACACGTAGAACAGGACGAAGTCGAGCGACGAGAACAGCCCGAGCAGGGTGGTCTCCAGCAGCAGCACCGCGACCATGTAGTCGCGGATCCGGGTGTCCACCGCGCGCCAGCTGGCCAGGATCGCCATCGGCGTGATCGCCGCGGTCAGCACGGCGAACAGCAGGCTGATCCCGTCCAGGCCGACATGGTACGAGATGCCGAAGCCCGGCACCCAGTCGGCGTGGTCCTCGAACTGGAACCCCGACGGGGTCACGCCCCGGCCGGGCACGAAGCCGATCCACAGCCCCACCGCCAGAAGCAGCGTCAGCAGTGCCGTGCCGAGGGCGATCTGGCGCGATGCGCGCTCGACCGCAGGGGCGGTGCCGCGGAGCAGCAGCATCGCCAGCGCGCCCAGCATCGGCAGGAAGATGAGAATGGAAACCAGAGGCAGATGCACGGATCGCGTCGTCCCGATGACAGGCTGTCAGGTTCGGGATCCCGAGACGACAGCCGCCGCATCCTAGGCGGTGACGCCAGCCTGCACCAGAGCGCGCCGGCCGCCGCCGGCACCTGATCGGCATCCGCCTTCCAAACGGTTTGTTCACCTTTCGTGTCTTAACCTGCGCTTACCAGGGGAGTGCCTTCTCGTGAAGACCACCATCTTCGCCGATCCGAGCGTCGCGGGCCCGGACATCCTGTTCTCCACCGGTGCGGTCGCGGCGGACGGAGCGCAGACCTGGGCGGCCGACCTGCCGGACATCGCAGGCAGCCCCGATCCCGGCTGGAACGTCACGCAGTGGAACACGCCGTCGGACCAGATCTTCGATCCCGACACACCCACGGGCGGCGTCGCCGATGCGCTGCTCGGACCCGCCCTCGCAGCCTGGAACACCGGCGCGACCGGGAACGGCAGCAGCCTCGCCGTGTTCGGCAGTGCCGGCAACACCACCTTCCGCGTCGGCGCCAGCGGGGGGTCGACCCGGGACACCTTCCTGCAGACCACCGGCTACGCCGCCGCGACCACCACCTTCGACCACCCCCTCACCTTCACCGCCGACGAGCGGGTGGCCTCCGCGGTCGCCGGCAGCGGCACCGCGATCGCCTTCAACGCCTTCACCGTGTTCTTCAACGCTCCGGGCAACCCGTCCTACGACCCGTCCCTGCCCTCCACCGAGATCTTCCTGCAGGTGCCGCTGGTCGACTTCCGGGGCGAGCCGGAGGCCTACGCGACCATCGCAGCCGGCGACACGTATCAGCAGGTGTACAACCTGTCCTCGCAGTACGTGACGGCGTCCGGCACGGTGGCGAGCAACGCGTCGGTCGACTACCTCCCCTTCGCCACCGATGCCGGCGGCCTGCACAGCGTGCAGATCGACCTGAACCAGGCGCTGCTCCGCCTGGTCGACGCGCTGGCGGGACAGGACCCGGTCATGGCGTCGGCGTATCTCGACCTGTCCCGCTGGTCGCTCGGCAGCTACTACGGCGGCGTCGAGACCAGCGCCGGCACCGGCGGCGACACGGAGTCGCTGGCGCTCGACATCGCGCACCCGACCGTCACCGGGGACGATTCCGTCCCGGTGTCCTCGGCCACCCCGCTCTCCACCGTGCAGTCGATCGACGGCGGCCTTTATCCCGACCTCGAGACGGGCGACACCGTCGCCACGCTTGCCGGCACCATCAACACCATCACCCTGGCCGCCGGCGACGGGACGGCGAAGACGGTGACCAGCGACGGCACCGACACGGTGTTGGTGGGCGAGGACGAGACGGTGGCGCTGCACGCGCTCGGAGCCCGGCTGACGGTGATCGGCAGCGCCGGCGCCGAGGTGTCGATCGACGGCAGCGCACCGGTCGTCATCTCCGGGACGTTCGGCACGCTGGCACTCGACAGCGATGCCGGAAACGACCTGATCGACGGCGCGACGACCGGCGCCAGCCTTGCCCTCGGCGGCAACGGCGAGCGGATCGACCTGGACGGCCCGGCGGATGCGAGCCTGTCGGGGCAAGGCGACAGCCTCGCTGCCGGCGGCGGCACCGTGTCGCTGTTCGGCGACGACGACACGATCGACATGAACGGCGCCGGGAGCCAGACCGTGTTCCTCAACGGCCATGACGCCTCGGTCGGGGAGACAGGCAGCGGATCGCAAACCGTGGTCGGCACCGCGTCGCAGACCGGCCTGCTGCAGCTGCAGGGCGGCCACGGCGCGCAGACGCTGTGGACCGGCGGCACCAGCGCCGTCATCACCGCGTCCGGCGACGGCGGACCGCAGGCCTCGCTGACGATCCGTGCCCAGCCCGGCTCGACCACGACCGTGCAGCTCGCCAGCGAAACGACGCTGGTGGACGCGGAAGGCGGCGCGGTCACCGTCAATGGCGGTTCGGATCCCGACGCGAGCGCCACCGTGTTCGACGGCGCCGGTCCGGTGACGGTCTGGGGCGGAGCGGAGCGGCTGGTCGCCAGCGTCGGCAACGGCGCCCTCGAGGTGCAGGCCGGCAGCGGCAGCCAGACGGTGTTCGGCGGCGCCGGCAGCCTGGAGGTGCTTGGCAGCCACGCCGCCTCCGGCCTGCAGACGATCGTGAACGGGTCCGGAGCGGACCAGGCCACCACGGTGTTCGGCGGCCGCACCGCGCAGACGATCTGGACCGGAGGCGCGCACGACACCATCGTGTCGTCGACCGAGGCGGGCGACGCGTCCGGCTCCATTGCCGCCTTCATCCAGGGCGGCGCCTCGTCCTACTGGGGCGGCATCGAGAACGCCACGCTCGACAACCAGGCGGGGATCCTGGACGCGTTCCTGAACGGCGACGGCCGGGTCAGCATCCTGGCCGCGATGACCGGCGGCACCGCCACCACCCTGCACGGCTTCAACAGCGCGCTCGACACGCTGGTGCTGGGCGGCGCCACGGTGCCGCAACTCCACATGGCGAGCGCGGGCGGCAGCACCGTGCTGACGCTCGGCGGCAGCGTGGTGACCCTGGCCGGGGTGTCGCATGTCGACCTTTCGGCCGTCGCCGGCGGCGTAACGGTAACCGGCTAGCCTCACCGGACCGGGTGTCGTCACCTGATCGGCAGGAATGCTCATCAAGACATCACGCTGGACCGCGTCCGGTGAACGAACGTGGACCGGTTGCGGTCCAGAGCCTGTCGCGATCGGCGTGTCCCAAAGGCTTGATGCCTTACGCAATACGTAATACATACAGCCATGCCGATCGTGTCCTTCGCCAGCGCCGAGACGAAGACGCTGTTCGAAACGGGCAAGAGCCGACAGTTCGGCAACATCGCGACGGTTGCGCTTCGCAAGCTCGACATGCTGGCGGCCGCGGCGGTGCTGGAGGACCTGCGTTCACCGCCGGCCAACCAGCTGGAGGCCCTGAAACGCGACCGGAAGGGGCAGCACTCCATCCGGATCAACGACCAGTTTCGGGTCTGCTTCACCTGGACGCCGCAGGGTCCGGCCGGCGTCGAGATCGTGGACTACCATTGAGGGAGGCGAGCATGACCCGCATTGCGACCCATCCAGGCGAGATCCTACGCGAGGAGTACCTGTCTGCCTTCGGGATGAGCGCAAGCGCCCTGGCGAGGGAACTGGACGTGCCGACGAACCGGGTCACCTCGATCCTGAACGGCGACCGTGGTGTCACGGCCGACACGGCGCTGCGGCTCGGCCGCTACTTCGACACCACGCCCGAGTTCTGGATCAACCTGCAGTCGAACCACGACCTGTCGAAGGCAAGAGCGGAAGCTGGCAGCCAGATCGCCGAAAAGGTGCATCGTCGCACGCTGGTAACGGGCTAGCGGTTCGCATCGCCCGGACGAGGGCTCCACCTCGTGCCCCTTGAAGGCAGTGACGACGCCATCTATCCGGATGACTGGCTAAAACGTGCAAGAGACGAAAGCAGTGCGGCGGCAGTTCTGCTGAAAAACGCCCTATGGCAGCAGAGCTACCATCACGCCGGCTTCTCCATAGAATGTGCTCTCAAATACCGCATCATGAGAAGCGATCGCCTCAACCGCTGGCCTGATCGAGCGGAACGGCAAGAGCTTTACATACACGACCTCGCCAAGCTTCTTCGGCTTGCTGGGCTTGAGCAGAAGATGCTGGTCGATCTGGCTTCGAACCCTTCTACACCCCACGTACAAGCCTGGATGATCGCTAAAGACTGGACCAATGAGACACGCTACGATCCACGACCTTTCCCCGAGCGTCGTGCTCGCGACCTTGTCGATGCCTGTAACACGTTAGGACTGCTGGCATGGCTTACGACCTGATCACGCTCAGCGAGGAGCGGCGGAACGCGGGCGCTCGCATCCTTGAGATAACGGATGACGTTGGTTTGGACGCAGTGGGCGCAGCCTGGGTCTGGAGCAGAGAAAGCGACAACTGGTGGTTCCTGCTCGTAACCCCCTTGATCGACAGCAAGGGACCACGATGGGTCTATGAACGCCTCCTGGCCATGTTCGGCCGTGTCGGGCTCCCTGCAGGGGTAACGCCGTTGGAGATCCGGCTGGCGAGCCCACGTGAGAACGCCTTTCGCAACTTCCCGATCCGGGTCGACTTCAGCGCCTTGCCGGGGCTGAACAACGTGAACCACTTTCAAGACATGGCGATCGGCGGCCTCCACATCGACTTCATGGCCATCTATCGAATGGTGCCTGAGAGCCGCCATGCTGGCGATGTCGCAAACAGATTTGCCTTGCGAGTTGATCGCCTTCTCGCGGCTTGAAGGAGCCACCACGAGCTTCCTGATCGGCTTCCCGATCTTCTGCGTCGTGGCATAGTTCTGGATTCGCGGGAACGCTTTCATGGCCTTCACTGGGCCTGTTCCTGACCCTGTTCGGCTCATGAACGGTGCGCGCGGCACCCTCACGGCGTCGCCAGCTGGTCCACCCGTTCCAGCAGCGTATTCACGCCTAGAGCATTTTCCGTTCACCTAGATTTACTTCAGATGCTCTAGTCTATTGTTTTGACGAGCATCTTCACCCGATCAGGTGATCCACCTGATCGGGATCTG
>CALMVN010000220.1 GCA_937873225.1 uncultured Acetobacteraceae bacterium | reverse complement strand
GTGCCAGCAGGCGGCCGAGCACGCCGTGCCCGACGATCAGCTCGGGCAGGGCCGCTCCGTCCGCGGCGATCGCATGACGCGCGGTGGCGGCCAGGGCCAGCAGGATCGCGTCCGGGCCGGCGACCGGCGCGGACGGGCCGTCGAGCGGCAGCACCCGGCTGCCCGGCACCACCAGCCGTGACGCGGCGGCGCCGAACAGGCCGCGCACCGCACCGAAGCACTGCGCGCCGGGAACGAACACGACGGTTCCGACCGCCAGGCCTGAGGCGGCACCGGCCTCGACGACCCGCCCGACCGCCTCGTAGCCGGGAACCAGGGGATAGCCCATGCCGGGGAAGCTCGGCATGCGGCCGGACCAGAGCAGCCGCTCGGTTCCGGCGCTGATGCCGGTCCAGTTGACCGCGACGACCACGTCGTCCGGTCCGGGGCCGAGAAGGTCGAGCCGGGCGACGGACAAACGGTGAGGGTGGTTCAGAACGATCGCGTCGGCCTGCATGTCGTCCCCTCCCTTCCGCGCCTGTTCCGGCTTCTAGGTGTCAGGATATGCTTACACGGATATATGTAAACCTAAATTAACAGGCGCAACGAAAATTGCCATCAGGGTTGCGCCACAAGAAGCCGGACCAGCACCGGCGTATGCGTGCCGAGGCGGCGGACCCGCGAGAATCCGGCCTCCCGCAACAGCGACTCGATCTCGTCCGGACGGCGCGGCCGGCCGCTGCCCATCGCCAGCAGGTAGAAGCCGAAATAAGCGTCGGCGACCGGCGCGGCATGGGCGGCGTCTGCCATCGGCTCGGCCAGCAGCAGGGTGCCGTCGGGAGGCAGGGCCGCCCGGACGGCCCGCAGCAGCGCCAGGGCGGCGGGATCGTCATGGTCGTGCAGCACCCGGACCAGCGACACCAGGTCGGCACCGTCCGGCAGCGGGTCGTGCGCGAAGTCGCCTCCGCGGATCGACACCCGATCCCCGAGGCCGGCGGCGGCCAGGCGCGGCTGCGCCGTGGCCGCGACCGCGGGAAGGTCGAACAGCATGCCGCGCAGGCGGGGTGCCCGGCGCAACGCCGCGAGGAGGAAGGCGCCGCTGCCGCCGCCGACGTCGAGCAGGCAGCGGTGCCGGTGCATCGGGTAAGCGTCGAGCACCTCGGCCGAGATCATCGGCTGCGACGCGTCCATCAGCGCGCTGTAGGCCTCGACCTGCGCGGGGACCACCGAGGCCGCGGCGCCGGCGTCGGCATAGGGCCAGTAGCGGCCGAGCGCGGTGTCGTGCGCATCGCCGCGCAGCAGCGCCACCGGGTCGCGCAGGTCGTCGTACAGCATCCTGTGATGCTCGATCATCGAGAGGAGGCCGGGGTTGTCGACCAGCGCCGCGCCGAGCGCGCCGAGCCCGAACCGGCCGCCGCCGCGGTGCGACGCCAGGCGCAGCGACACCGCCGCCCGGAGCAGCGTCTCGGCCGCCTCCGGCAGGAGGCCGAGCCGGCCGGCCAGCTCGGGCGCCGTCAGCGGCCGCTCCAGCAGCAGCTGCGGGATCCGCAGCCGCACCACCGCCAGCAGCACCTGCGAGTAGACGAAGCCGGCGCACAGGTCGAACAGCGCCCGCACGCGCTGGCGCGCCACCGGGCGGGTCAGGGGGAACCAGGCCGCCCGGCGCCGGAACGCGGCACTCGACACCAGCCGGTCCACTGCGCCGTCCAGCCGGTCGCGCCAGCGCCGGCCGTATCGCGTCCCGGACAGGATGGCCGCGGTCACCGGCGTTGCCGGATCAGGCGGCGTACCGGACGGCCTCCTTGGGCAGCAGACGCTGCACCTCGATCAGCATCAGGCGGCGCAGCGCGGCGGCGTTGGGGCATGGCGGCATTACCGCGATCGCCCCGCCGACCAGCGCCTCCAGCCGGTGCAGCGCGCCCGGCACGCCGAGCTGCAGCGCGGCGTTTGGCCGCCCGAGCACGCCGTCGCGTCCGGCCGGCTTGCCGAGCTCGGCCGACGTGGACAGGGTGTCGCCGATGTCGTCCGCCACCTGGTAGGCCTCGCCCAGGCGCTCGCCGAACAGCCGCCACGGCTCGGACGGCGCACCAGCGGAGGCGGCGCCGGCCATGGTCGCGGCCGCGAACAGCGCGCCGGTCTTGGCGCGCTGGTAGGTGGCGAGGTCGATGCGCTGCTCGCATTCCCAGCCCTGGCCGCCGACGATGCCGGCGGGCATGCCGGTGCCGCCGGCCAGGATCAGCAGCAGCGGCGCCAGCAGGTGCGGCGCCTGTGCGGTGCCGCGCGCCAGGGTCTCGAAGCCGAGCACGATCAGCCCGTCGCCGGCGAGCAGCGCCACCGGCTCGCCGAACTGGCAGTGCACCGACGGGCGGCCGCGCCGCAGCGGGGCGTCGTCGAAGCAGGGCATGTCGTCGTGGACCAGGGACGCGCAATGCAGCAGCTCGATCGCCGCCGCCGCTGCCTCCGACACCGCGGGCTCCGGCTCGCCGCAGGCGGCGGCGACCGCCAGGCACAGACGGGGCCGTATCCTGGCGCCGCCAGGGAACACCGCGTGCCGGATCGCCGCCGCCACCAGCGGCGGCGCCCCGGCGCCGCCGGCGCGCGACACCGCGTCGGCAAGGCAGAGCTCGATCCGTTCCAGGGCGTCCGACATGGGTCCAATGCTCCGCTGGACACGCCTCTGGTCGACACCGTGTGTCAACATGCGTTGTCACTCCACACTGTCAGAGCTTATAGACAGTCCCGTCAACAGCAATCTGGAGAACACCTCGGACCATGCGAAGCGAGCGCGTCGTGGTGGTCGGCGCCGGCATCGGCGGCCTGTCGGCGGCGCTGATCCTGGCGGCGCGCGGCCTCAACGTCACGGTGCTGGAGCGCGCCGCCACGCCAGGCGGCAAGCTGCGCGAGGCGACGCCCGGCACGGCGCGGATCGACTGCGGCCCGACCGTGCTTACCATGCCGGACGTGCTGGCGGACGTGTTCGCCGATGCCGGGGAAAGCCTGTCCGCCCACCTGACGCTGCACCCGTCGACCGTGCTGGCGCGCCACGCCTGGAGCGAGACCGAGCGGCTGGACCTGTTCGCCAACATCGACCGCTCGGCCGATGCGATCGGGGTGCTTGCGGGTGCCGCCGAGGCACGCGGGTTCCTCGAGTTCTGCGCCCGGGCGCGCCGGATCCACCAGACGCTCGACCGGCCGTTCATGCGCCGGCCGGAGCCGTCGATGACCGGGCTGCTGCGCCGTGCCGGGCCGCGCGCCCTGCTCGGGATCAGCCCGTTCGGCAGGCTGTGGCCGGCGCTGGGGCGGCACTTCCGGGACCCGCGCCTCCAACAGCTGTTCGGGCGCTACGCCACCTATTGCGGCTCCTCGCCGTTCCTGGCGCCGGCGACGCTGATGCTGGTGGCCCATGTCGAGCAGAGCGGCGTGTGGCTGGTCGAGGGCGGCATGCACCGGATCGCCGCGGCCGTGGCGTCGCTCGCCGCGGCGCGCGGGGCGCGCATCCGGTATGGCGCCGAGGTGGCGGGGATCGTCGCGGCGCGCGGCCGGTGCCGCGGCGTGCGGCTCGCCGACGGCGAGCGGATCGAGGCGGACGCGGTGCTGTGCAACGCCGACGTCGCCGCCCTGTCGTCCGGCGCGTTCGGCGGCCCGGCCCGAAGTGCCGTTGCGGCGACCTCGCCAGCGCGGCGCTCGCTGTCGGCGCTGACCTGGGCGCTGGAAGCGGACACCGCCGGCCTGGAGCTGCTTCGCCACACCGTGTTCTTCTCGCCCGACTATCCGGCAGAGTTCGCCGACCTCCGGGCGGGCCGGCTGCCGCGCGCGCCGACGGTCTATGTCTGCGCCCAGGACCGCGATGACGCCGGGCGCAGGAGCGCCGGGGCGGCCGCCGGCGCGGAGCGGCTGCTGCTGATCGTCAACGCGCCGCCGACCGGCGACACCCGCCCTTCAAGCGACTCGGAGATCCGGCAATGCGAGACCCAGACCTTCTCGGAGCTGCGCCGCTGCGGCCTCGTGATGCATCGCCGTCCGGAGCGGACGGAGCTGACGACGCCGGCCGGGTTCGCCCGGCTGTTCCCGGCGACGGGGGGCGGGCTGTACGGCCAGGCATCGCACGGGTGGCGGGCGACGTTCCGCCGCCCGGGGGTGCGGAGCCGGATGCCGGGGCTGTACCTGGCGGGCGGGAGCACCCATCCGGGTCCGGGCGTGCCGATGGCGGCCCTGTCCGGCCGGATGGCGGCGGCGGCGATCCTGCAGGACCTCGCTTCGACCAACCGGTCGGCCGGCACGGCTATCGCTGGTGGTATGTCGACGCCCTGAGCGACGACGGCCAGCACGGGATCACCCTGATCGCGTTCATCGGCAGCGTGTTCTCGCCGTTCTATGCCTGGAGCCGCCGCCACGGCGAAGGCGATCCGATGCGGCACTGTGCCCTGCACGTGGCGCTCTACCGCGTCGGCGGCCGCACGGCGCCGAGGCGCTGGGCGCTGACCGAGCGCGGCGCCCGGGCGGTCGAGCGGGACAGGACGGAGCTGCGGATCGGGCCGAGCGCGCTGCGCTGGGACGGCGGCGTGCTGACGATCGCCATCGACGAGGTGACGATGCCGCTGCCGACCCGGATCCGCGGCACCGTGCGCGTCCACCCGGCGGCGCTGACGACGCATGACGCGCTGCTCTGCGCCACCGGCGGTCATCGCTGGACGCCGCTGGCGCCGCGCGCGCGGGTCGAGGTGGCGCTGGAACGGCCGTCCTTGCGCTGGTCCGGCACCGGCTACCTGGACGGCAACAACGGCGACGGCGCGATCGAGACGGCGTTCCGGTCCTGGGACTGGTGCCGCGCGCCGCTGGGCCGGGACACCGTCATCCTCTACGACGCCGTGCATCGCGACGGGGACAGCACCGCCATCGCCCTGCGCGTGGACCCGCACGGGACGGTCGAGCCGATCCCGTCGCCGCCGGAGGTTGCCCTGCCGCCGTCGCGCTGGCGGGTCCGCCGCGCCACCCGGGCCGACGCTGGCGGCACCGCCACGGTCCGCCGCACGCTGGTGGACTCGCCGTTCTACGCGCGCTCGGTGCTCCAAACGCGGCTGCTCGGGGAAACCGCGGAGGCGATGCACGAAAGCCTCGACTGCGACCGCTTCGCCCGCCTGTGGGTGCAGGCGATGCTGCCGTTCCGCATCCCGCGGGCGCTGGCCTGAGGCAGCGTCAGGATCCCGTCCTGCCTGCCTGCCGCCAGCGACGGCGCAGGTCGTCGAGATGCGCCAGCAGCGCCAGCAGCAGGCACAGCGCCACCCAGACCAGCGACGCGCCGGACAAGGCGCAGCGCAGCGCCAGCGCCAGGAACAGCCCAGCACCGAGCAGGCCGGCGCAGTCCCGCGGCGGGAGGCCGCCGCCGGTGCGGCGGTGGTGCAGCACGAGCACGGCGGCTTCGAGCAGCAGCACCGCCAGCACCAGGTCGACCAGATGCGCGCCGTGGTCGCCGAGGATCGAGGCCAGGAGGGTCACGCGGCGGCGGGCGCGCCGCCCGCCATGGCGGCGGCGACCAGGTCGGCGACCACCTGCGGCTGCTCCTCGTGCGCCAGGTGGCCCAGGCCCGGCAGCGGGACCAGCCGGGCGTTCCGGAGCTCCGCCATCAGGGCGTCGGCCGCCGTCGGCGGGACCATGCGGTCGTTCCCGCCCACCACCAGCGTCACCGGCACCCGAAGCCGCTTCAGGTCGCGCCGCAGCGGGGCCAGGTTCCAGCGGGACATCATGCCGAGCGCGCCGGCGACGTGGCTCGGCTGGCGCATCAGCCGCCCGTACAGCTCCTGTCCGCGGGGATCGATCGCGGAGCCGGTGTTGTCCAGCAGGCGGGTGACGCGCCGTGGGTCGCCTGCCGCCCAGGCGACCAGGCCGGGCACCGGCGGCAACCCGGCCAGCAGGCGCGCCACCGCCGGGAACAGCGGCGCCTGCACGCCGGGCGGCGGCTCCAGCGCGCCGTTCAGCGACATCAGCCCGCGCGGCGCGATCCGGCCGTCCAGCACCATGCGCGCCAGGATCGCGGCACCGGCCGAATGACCCACCGCATAGTCCACTTCGACACCAAGCGCCTGCAGCAGCGCGGCCACCAGCCGGGCCATGTTCGGCAGCGACAGCAGGTGCGGCGCCGGCAGAGCGGTGAAGCCGTGGCCGGGAAGGTCCGGCGCGATCACCGTCATGCGCCGCGCCAGCAGCGGCAGCAGGTCGCGCCAGGAATGGGTCGCGGCACCGGTGCCGTGCAGCAGCAGCACGACGGGCCCGCTGCCCGCGCGCTGGACGTGCCATCGCAGGCCGCCGGCGCGGACGAACAGGCTCGCGCCGCGGTTGGGCCAGTCCCGCCCGTGCTCCGCCCAGGACGGAGGGTCGGGCTCGCCCTGCTTCAGGGCGCCGCTCACGCGGCGGGCATCGCGTCGCGCACGGCACGCGCCAGCGCCTCGGCGCCGACCTGCGGGAGCGGCAGGTAGCAGGCACCCATGCGCGACGCCAGCGCCGCTGCCGCGGCGTTCGGACGCGGCGAGATGTCGACCAGCAGGGTGGCCAGGCCGGCAGCACGGATCCGCGCCCCGCTGTCCAGCGCGTCCCGCCCGGCAACGGCGCGATCGGCGATCCCGTCGCGCGCCACGTTGGCGCGGCCGTCGGTCAGCAGCACCAGGAGCGCCAGCTCGCCGTTGCGCCGCAGCCGGTCGGCGAGCGCCAGCGCCATGTCCAGCCCGGCCGCCAGGGGGGTTCCGCCGCCGCCGGGCAGGTCCTGCAGCGCCCGGCGCGCCCTGACCACCGATCCCGTCGGGGGCAGCACCAGCGCGCTGCCGCGGCCACGGAACGCCAGCAGCGCCACCTGGTCGCGCCGCACGTAGCATTCGGCGAGGAGCAGCTCGACGCAGCCCTTCGCCTCGTCGAGGCGGTGGCGCGCGGAGGAGCCGGACGCGTCGACGGCGAAGATGGTGGTGGCGCGCAGGCGCGGCGCGAAGCGGGTGAGGCGGAAATCCTCCCGGCGCACCTCCACGGTCCTGGACGGCCGGCCGGGCAGGACCGTGGAGGTG
>CALMVN010000219.1 GCA_937873225.1 uncultured Acetobacteraceae bacterium | reverse complement strand
CGGCTTCACCGTCGGCGCCTGCCTGGCCGCCGCCGCGGTGTGCGCCATCGTCTGGCTCGCGTACTCCGGCGCCCCCCGCCTGGTGCGTCTGCTCGGCCGCTCCGGCGCCCGGATCGTCACCCGCCTGGTCGCGCTGATCCTGCTCTGCATCGGCGTGCAGATCGTGGTGTCCGGCGTGCAGGAGGTGCTGGCGGGCGCCGTGGCGCAGGCCTTCGGCGGCTTTCCGCCCCCATCGGGGCAGGGCCACCCGGGCCGGATGGCACCGACGTGACGACCGCGGCGGACGGGCGCCACACGCTGCTCGACGTGGTGCTGGTCGGCGACAGCCAGGGCAGCGCCTGGGTCGCCCACCAGCGCGAGGACCGCGAGCAGGCGATCGCCGACCTGCAGGCCTCCGCCTCGTTCGCCCCGGTCGGGCTGACCGGGCCGTTCGTCATCCACCTGTCCCTGCGCGGCGGCCGCCTGGTGCTGGACGTTCGCGACCGCGACCAGACCCGGCTGCGCCTGTTCGTGTTCGCGCTGAGCCCGTTCCGCCGCCTGATCAAGGACTACCAGCTGCTGGTCGACAGCCACGAGCAGGCGACCCGTGACAGCCGGCCGCACGTGATCCAGACCATCGACATGGGCCGGCGCGGCCTGCACGACGAGGGGGCCACGTTGCTGGCCGAGCGGCTCGCCGGCAAGGTCGTGATCGACTTCGACACCGCCCGCCGGTTGTTCACCCTGGTCTGCGTGCTGCACCGGCGGATCTGAACCGGAGCCGGATCAGGCTTCCAGGTTCGCGTCCCAGTACAGGAAGTCGAGCCAGGTCTTGTGCAGGTTGTCCCGCGGCGCGTGCCGCTTGGCCGCCTCGTCCACCTGACGCGGGCTCGGCTCGCTGGGGCGGCGCAGCAGGTGCATGCCGCTTTCCTTCAGCGACTGGCTGCCCTTGCGCAGGTTGTCGCGCTGGCAGCAGGTCACGACGTTGCTCCACGACGTGGTGCCCCCCCGGCACCGTGGCACCACGTGGTCGAAGGTCAGCTCCTTGGCCGACAGCTCCTGGCTGCAGTACTGGCAGCGGAACCCGTCGCGCAGGAACACGTGGTAGCGGGTGAACGCCACCCGCTTGCGCCGGTGGTACTGCTTCAGCGCCACCACCGACGGGATCGGGAAGGAGCGGGTGGCCGAGCGCACCTCGACCTCGTAGTTGATCACCGGCGTGACCCGCTCCTGCAGCACCGCCACCAGCGCGTCCTGCCAGGACCACACCGACAGCGGCCCCCAGCTCATCGGCTGCATGTCGGCGTTCAGCACAAGGGTCTGCAGGGTCGGGATATGGCTCACGCCGTCGTCCCGGCCAGGCCCTGGAACGATCTCGGGCAGTCGTTGCCGCCAACAGCCAAAAGCCCATCCTTCCGAGGACGATGCCAGAACTGCCGGGCGTTCAATCAGGCCAACGCCAGCGGACCTGCGTCGTCGAGAACCTGCTCTTTCTATTGCAGAGGGTCCGCCGCTTCGCAAGCCGGCTGCGGATTCGCGGCAGGCGTGTCACGATCCCGTCAAATGAACGACGTTCACATCCCGACCGGCCCGGCACTCCGCACCCGCTTCGCGCCGAGCCCGACCGGCCTGCTGCACCTTGGCCACGCCTGCTCGGCACTCGCCGGCTGGAGCCGGGCGCGCAGCGCCGGCGGCCGGTTCCTGCTCCGCCTGGAGGACATCGATCCCGGCCGCTGCCGGCCCGAATGGGCGGACGCCGCGATCCGGGACCTTCGCTGGCTCGGTCTCGACTGGGACGGGCCGGTGCGTGTGCAGTCGGCGCACCTTGCGGAGTACCGGCGGACGCTCGACTCGCTGGGCGCGCGCGGGCTGCTCTATCCCTGCTTCTGCAGCCGCGCGGACGTCCTGGCTGCCGGCTCGGCGCCGCATCGCGCCCCGGACGGGGCGGCCCTGTATCCAGGTACCTGCCGCCGGCTCGATCCAGGTCTGCGGGCGGCGCGTCTGGCCGCGGGCGAGGCGCACGCGCTTCGGCTCGACATGGCGGCGGCGTGCCGGGTTGCCGGGCCGCTCGACCGCATTGAGGACGGGCAGGGGCGCACGCGCTGCCATCCGGAGCGGTTCGGCGACGTGGTTCTCGCGCGCAAGGAGGTGCCGGCCAGCTACCACCTGTGCGTCACCCACGACGACGCGCTCGCCGGCATCACGCTGGTGACGCGAGGGGTCGACCTGCTGCCCGCCACCGACCTGCACCGGCTGCTGCAGGCGCTGATGGGCTGGCCGGCGCCTGCCTACGCGCATCATCCGCTGCTGCACGGTCCGGACGGACGACGGCTCGCCAAGCGCGACGGCGCCGCCAGCCTGGCGGCCTTGCGGGCACAGGGGCTGGATCCGCGGGAGGTACGGGCGATGGCCGGTTGCCGCTGAGCTGTCGTATCAGTGGTCCGGCCCAGGAGCTTCGTCCGCCCATGCGCGATCTGCCGTCCAACCCGCTGCTCTACCAGGTCAACACCCGCGTGCTCCTGCGGACGCTGTCCGCGGCGCTCGGCAGGCAGGCCGGCTTCGACGACGTGCCGGACGGAATGCTGGCCGAGATGCGTGCGCTCGGCGCCGACTGGGTCTGGTTCCTGGGCGTGTGGCGCACCGGCGCCGCCGGCCGGTCGATCTCGCGGTCCAACCCGGCCTGGCAGACGGGCTTCCGCCAGGCCCTGCCGGACCTCCGGGAGGACGACATCGCCGGCTCGCCGTTCGCGATCGCCGGCTACGAGGCGGAGCCCGGGTTCGGCGGCGATCCGGCGCTGGGGCGGCTGCGCGAGCGGGCCCGCGCCGTCGGCCTGCGCCTGATGCTGGACTTCGTGCCGAACCACCTGGCGCTGGACCATCCCTGGGTCGCGTCGCGGCCGGAGCTGTTCGTGCGCGGCACGGAGGCGGCGCTGGCGGCGGAACCGGGGAACTGGATCCGGCTCGGGGAGCAGGTGTTCGCCCATGGCCGCGATCCCTACTTCCCCGGCTGGTGCGACACGGTGCAGCTCGACTACGCCAACCCGGACACGCAGGCGGCGATGGCCGACACGCTGCTCCGGATCGCCGACCGTTGCGACGGCGTGCGCTGCGACATGGCGATGCTGCTCCTCCCCGACGTGTTCGCGCGCACCTGGTCGGCCGGGCTGGCCGGACGCGCAGTGCCCTCGTTCTGGCCGGATGCCATCGCCGCGGTGCGGGCGGCGCATCCGGGGTTCGGGATGATGGCGGAGGTGTACTGGGGGTTGGAACAGCGGCTGATCGCCGACGGCTTCGACTGGGCCTATGACAAGGCGCTCTACGACGCGCTGCGCGGCGGCGACGCCGCACGGGTGCGGGCGCTGCTTGCCGCCGCGCCGTCGGCACAGGCGCACCTGGCGCGGTTCCTGGAGAACCACGACGAGGCGCGGGCGGCGGCTACCTTCGACTGGCCGCGCCACCGGGCCGCCGCGGTGCTCGCCCTGGCCGCCCCGGGGCTGCGCTTCCTGCACATGGGCCAGCTCGACGGTTTCGTCGTGCACATCCCGATCCATCTCGACCGCGGTCCGGCAGAGCCGGTCGATCCGGCGGTGCACGCCTTCTACCGTGCGCTGCTGTCGGTGCTGGAACAGCCGGCCCTGCGCGACGGCCGCTACCAGCCGCTGCTTCCGTCCGCCGCCTGGGACGGCAACCCGGGCCACGACCGGTTCGTCGCCGCCGTGTGGCACGACGCGCTCGGCCCGCGCTTCCTGCTGGCGGTGAACTACGGGCCCGAGCGCGGGCAGTGCCGGCTTCGCGCCGAGCTGGGCGAGGGGGTCCTGCGCCTGTCGGACCGGCTGGGCGCGGAGGAATACGAGCGGGACGGCCGGGAGGTCAGGCAGGACGGGCTGTTCCTCGACCTGCCGCCCTGGGGCTGCAACCTGTTCGCGATCGGCTGACGGAGCAGCGCCGGGACGCAGCCCAGACGCGACGGCGGTTCCGCCGGCACGCGACTCGCACTAGCCTGCGCGCCGCTTCCGAAGCTGTTGGCAGGACCCATGGACCTCATCGCCGCCCGACTGAACAAGATCAGCCCGAGCCAGACCATCGCGATCTCGACCAAGGCGCGGGCGCTCAAGGCGGCGGGCCGCGACGTGATCAGCCTGTCGGCCGGGGAGCCCGACTTCGACACGCCGGAGAACGTCAAGCAGGCGGCGATCCGCGCCATCGAGGCCGGGCAGACCAAGTACACCGACGTGTCCGGCACCCCGGCGCTGAAGCGGGCGGTCGCCGAGCGCTTCCGGATCGACTCCGGGCTCGACTACGCGCCGGACGAGATCATCGTCTCCACCGGCGGCAAGCAGGTGATCTTCAACGCCATGGTCGCCACCCTCGATGCCGGCGACGAGGTGATCATCCCGTCGCCGTGCTGGGTGTCCTATCCCGACATCGTGTCGCTGGCGGACGGCACGCCGGTGATCGTGCCGTGCGGCCCGAACTCGGGATTCAAGCTGCGTGCGGAGGACCTGGAGGCCGCGATCACGCCGCGCACCAAGTGGTTCTTCCTGAATTCGCCCAACAACCCGACCGGCGCCGCGTACTCCGCCGCCGAGCTGCGCGCGATCTGCGACGTGCTGCTGCGTCACCCCGACGTCTGGATCTTCACCGACGACATCTATGACAAGCTGGTCTACGACAACTTCCGCCCGGCGACGATCGTGCAGGTCGAGCCCGCGCTGCGCGGCCGCACCGTCACCATGAACGGCTGCTCCAAGGCCTACGCCATGACCGGCTGGCGCATCGGCTTCGCCGGCGCACCGCTGCCCCTGATCCGTGCGATGGACAAGCTGCAAAGCCAGTCCACCTCCAACCCGTCCTCGGTCAGCCAGGCCGCGGCGCTGGAAGCGCTGTCCGGGCCGCAGGACTTCATCTCCGGCATGGTCGCCACCTACCAGGCCAGGCGGGACCTGGTGGTGGAGATGCTGAACGGGGCACCTGGCCTGTCCTGCCACAAGCCGGAGGGCGCGTTCTACGTCTACCCCTCCTGCCAGGGCTGCATCGGCCGCAGGAGCGCCGGCGGCACCGCGATCACCGACGACGAGGCGTTCGTGACCGCGCTGCTGGAGGAGCAGGGGGTGGCCACGGTGCACGGCGCCGCGTTCATGTTTCCCGGCCATTTCCGCGTGTCCTACGCGACCGACACCGACAGCCTGCGCGAGGCCTGCGGGCGCATCCAGCGCTTCTGCGCCGGGATGACCTGAGGTGCCGGGCGACGCCGTGCCGGCTCTCGCCCGGAGGCTGTCCGGACTGTCCGCGCCGGCCACGGTCGCGATGTCGGTGCGCGCCCGCGCCCTGCGTGCGGCCGGGCACGACGTGATCTCGCTGGCGCTGGGCGAGCCGGACTTCGCCACGCCGCCGCATGCGGTGGAGGGAGCGCACGCCGCAGCGCTCGACGGCCAGACCAGGTACCCGCCCACGGACGGCACGGCCGCACTCAAGCAGGCGGTGCGGGCCAAGTTCGCGCGCGAGAACGGGCTCCAGTTCGCGGCGAACGAGGTGATCGTCGCCAACGGCGGCAAGCAGGTCCTGTTCAACGCGCTGATGGCGACGCTCGATCCCGGCGACGAGGTGGTGATCCCGTCGCCGTACTGGGCAAGCTACCCGCTGATCGTCGAGCTGCTCGGCGGCCGCCCGGCGTTCGCGCCCTGCCTCGAGTCCGACCGGTTCCGCCTGCGCCCCGAGGCGCTGGAGGCCGCGATCGGCCCGCGCACCCGCTGGGTGATCCTGAACTTCCCCAACAACCCCACCGGCGCGACCTGTCCGCTGCCCGACCTGCTGGCCCTGGCGAAGGTGCTGGAGCGCCATCCGCAGGTCTGGATCCTGTGCGACGACATCTACGAGCACCTCCTGTTCGACGACGCGCCGCACGTTCCCCTGGCCCGCGCGGCACCGACCTTGCGCGACCGGGTGCTCACGCTGTCCGGCGTGTCCAAGAGCTACGCGATGACCGGCTGGCGCATCGGCTACGCCGGCGGCCCGGCCGGACTGATCGAGGCCATGTCGACGATCCAGAGCCATTCCACTTCCGGCGCCTCGTCGATCTCCCAGGCTGCCGCGGTCGCGGCGCTGTCCGGTCCGCAGGAAGGCGTGTGGGCCATGCGCGACAGCTACCGCCGCCGCCGCGACTCGGTGGTGTCGGCGCTGCGGGCGATCCCCCGGCTGAGCTGCGCCATGCCGGACGGCGCGTTCTATGCCTATCCGGGTGTGGCCGGTTGCCTCGGCCGCACCACCGCCGGCGGGCGGCGGATCGACACCGACGACGACTTCGCCCTGGCCCTGCTGGAGGAGGGGCACGTCGCTACCGTGGCCGGCAGCGCGTTCGGAATGAGCCCGTTCATCCGGCTCAGCTTCGCGTCGAGCGACGCCTCCCTGATCGAGGCCTGCGCCCGTATCGCCCGGTTCTGCGCCGGCCTGTCGGGATAGGCGGGCGTGGCTGACCGGCTGCCCGGCAGCAGGGTCACCCTGGTCACCGGGGCCGCGCGCGGCATCGGCCTCGCCGTCGCCCACGCCGTCGTGGCCGAAGGCGCGGCGGTGCTGCTGACCGATCTGGACGGTGGAGGCGGCCGCGTCGTCCCTCGACGCGATGGCGTGGTCCGGCCGGCTCGACGTGCGCGACGAGGCCGCCTGGGCGTCGGCCATGCAGGGCCTGCTCGCGCGGCACGGCCGGCTCGACATCCTGGTCAACAGCGCCGGGATCACCGGCTTCGAGGCCGCCGCCACCGCCCATGATCCGGGCGCGTCGCTGGAGGACTGGCAGGCGGTGCATCGCACCAACCTCGACGGGTGTTCCTCGGCTGAAAGCACGCCGTCCGAGCGATGCGTCCGGCCGGCGCCGGCTCCATCATCAACATGTCGTCCCGGTCCGGGCTGGTCGGCATCCCGGCCGCCGCGGCGCACGCGTCGTCCAAGGCGGCGACACGCAACCACACCA
>CALMVN010000218.1 GCA_937873225.1 uncultured Acetobacteraceae bacterium | reverse complement strand
GCCCGGCGCAGCCCCGCCGGCCCCGGCGCCGGCGCCGGCCCGCGCAGGGCGCGCAGCTCCAGGCGGCGGGCACGGTTGCGGCACTCGGCCGGTGCCAGCCCCGCCGCCGCCAGGGGATGCTTGAGCAGGGACAGGAGCGGCACCGGCGACAGCCCTTCCGACACCGCCTCGGCCAGGAGGCGCAGGAACACCGCCGGCGGGGTTTCCGCCAGCGCCTCGCCGGCGCTGTCGTCCACCGACACGCCCCAGCGCGCCAGCTCCACCGCCACCCGGCCGGCGAGTCCCCGGTCCGGCGTCACCAGCGCCGCCCGCCTGCCCGGCACCTCCAGCGCGTCCCGCAGCAGGAGGGCGATCGCCGCCGCCTCCTCCTGCTGGTCGGCAGGCGCGAGCCGGCTGATGCCGGCGGTCTGCACCGGCTCCGACCGGTCCATCCAGTCGCCCAGCGCCTGTTCCGGCAGCAGGGCCCGCGACAGGGTGCGCACGCGCGCTTCCGGCACCACCGGCACGCCCCCCCAGCACACAGCATCGTCGCGACGCGCGCCCAGGTCCGCCAGCAGCCGGGCCAGGCCCGCCTGCGGATGGCTGGGCGGCAGGGTTTCCCAGGTCGCGTCGTCCAGCACGCGGCCGGACCCGCAATCGAGGCCGGGCACCACAACCTGCCCCCGTTGCAGCCCGGCGACCGCGCGCAGCAGCGCCGCCACCGCCGGCGAGGCCGCGGTGAAGCCGGCCGCCCAGACCGGATGGGCCGGCGGCTCGTCCTGCCAGCAGCGCGCCTGCGCCCGAAGCAGCCCGATCTGCCGCGCCACCGGGTTGGCGAGCCCGTTCTCCGCCAGCCAGGCCGGCCAGGTGCGGGTGACGATCGACAGGAACTCCAGCGTCACCTGCCAATGCTCGGCGAACTCGGCGGCCGCCCCCGGCAGCGCCGCCGCCAGGTCGCACTCCGCGCGCTCCGCCTCGTCCATCAGCTCGGCCAGCGCCTGCGCCAGCGGCCAGGCCTGGTCCAGGGTCGGCGCGGTGCCGAACCGGTTGCCGGCCGCCAGCACCATCCGGCTCAGCAGCGCCAGCCGCTGCATCGGCTCCACCGCCGGCGGGGCGTCCAGCCAGCCGCCCAGCGCCAGCGGCGCCTCGTCCAGCGCGCCGATCGCGGCGATGCGCGGCAGCAGCATCACCCGCCCGTCGGACAAGCGCAGGAACGCGTCCGACAGCGCCCGCGCGGCACGCCGCGTCGGCAGCAGGATCAGCCCGCGCGCCGCATCCAGCGGGTCGCCGCCGCCGAACCGGTCCAGCCACGCCTCCGCCAGCACGTCCAGGAACGGCAGGTGCAGCGGGATCGCCGAAAGGTTGAAGCTCACGTGGTGGCCGGGCCGAGCAGCGGGTCGCGCAGGGCGCGCTCGGTCCGGGCGATGTCGGACGGCCGGGTCAGGTGGAACCAGGGCCCGTCATGCACGATCGCGCGTATCCGGTCGGCGGCGATCGCCGCGTCCCACAGCAGGTTCATGCCGAACGCGCCGTGTCCGATGCCGTCGAACAGCGCCGGCGACAGCACCTGCACGCCGGCGAACACGTAGGGCACGATCTCGTTCTCCCCACGACGGCGCAGGTGGCCGAACTCGTCGATGGCGAAGTCGCCGCCGCCGACCTCGCCCGGCACCGAGGCGGTGCGCGCCACCAGAAGCAGCGCGTCGAGCGAGCGCGCGTCGAACCCGTCGGCCAGGCGCTTCAGCGCCGGGACCGGCCCGTCGAGCCAGAAGCCGTCCCCGTTCACCACCACGAACGGCTCCCCCGCCGGCAGCGCGCCGGAGCGAAGCGCCGCCAGCACCGCGCCGCCGGTGTCCAGCAGCTCGTCCTCGGCCTGCAGCACCGTGCGCGGCCGCGCCGAGGCCCGCGCCGCCCGTGCCCTGAGCCGGTCCGCCACCTGGTCGCCGTGCCAATGGGCGTTGACCACGACGCTGTCGATCCCGGCGGCGTGCAGCCGGTCCAGCGCGTGGTCGAGCAGCGAGCGGCCGCCGACCGACAGCAGCGGCTTGGGCGTGTGGCCGGTCAAGGGCTGCATGCGCGTGCCGAGCCCGGCCGCCAGCACCATGCCGGTGCGCAGGGCGACGCTCACGGGCCGTCGAGTCCGGCCGGCAGCCGGTCGGCCCAGCCGGCAAGCGTCGCCAGCCGCGTCGCGTCGGCGTCCGGATCGGCCGGCGGCGGACCCGGCCGCAGCCCCACGCGCAGCGCGTCCGGGGGTGCCAGCGGGCCGAGCCGGTCCGGCCACTCCACCAGCACCACCCCGTCCCGCGCCTCGTCCCAGCCGAGCTCGGCGACCGGTCCCGGCCCGTCGAGGCGCCACAGGTCGAAATGGGCGATCGGCAGCACGGTGCCGTCCGCGGTTCGTCCCTCGTAGAACTGCACCAGGGTGTAGCTCGGGCTCGGCACCTCCATGTCCGGCCGGCCGCAGGCTTCCCGAAGCAGGGCACGCGCCAGCGCGGTCTTGCCGGCGCCGAGCGGCCCGTCGAGCAGCAGCGAGTCGCCCGGACGGAGCAGCCGGGCCAGACGCCGGCCCAGCGCCTCGGTGGCGCCGAGATCGGGCAGGTGGCGGGACAGGCTGGGCGTCATGACGCCATCTTGCCGTAGCCCCACCATGCTTCACAATGCGGACGCATCAACGGACACGGGAACCGATGGCATTGGACGGCGGCCTGGGCGAACCGCGAACGGATCTCGTCGTCGACGTGGCGATCGTCGGCGCCGGGCCGGCCGGGCTGTTCGCCGCCTTCCAGTGCGGCATGCTGCGCCTCCGCTGCGTGCTGATCGACGCGCTGGGCGAGACCGGCGGGCAGTGCACCGCGCTCTACCCCGAGAAGCCGATCTACGACATCCCGGCGCATCCGGGGATCGAGGCCGGCGCGCTGATCGCGCAACTGGAACGCCAGCTCGCCCCGTTCGACGTGCCGCGCCTGCTCGGCCGCCGGGTCGAGGCCCTGTCCGGCAGGCGCGGCGCGTTCCGGCTGCGCACCGACCGCGGCGACGGGGTGGCGGCGCGCGCGGTGCTGATCGCCGCCGGCGCCGGGGCGTTCGGCCCGAACCGGCCGCCGCTGGACGGCCTCGACGCGTTCGAGACCGGCGGCGCCGTGCAGTACTTCGTGCGCTCTCGCGAGGCGTTCCGCGGCCGCTCCGTCGCGATCGCCGGCGGCGGCGACAGCGCGGTGGACTGGGCGCTGTCGCTCAGGGAGGTGGCGAGGCGGGTGTGGCTGGTCCACCGCCGTCCCCGCTTCCGCGCCGCCCCCGACAGCCTGGCCCGGCTGGAGGCCGCCGCCGCGCGCGGCGAGATCGAGCTGGTGGTGCCGTACCAGCTGCACGGGCTGCACGGCGGGAACGGGATCCTGTCCGGGGTGTCGGTCTCGACCCTGGACGGCGCCGTGCGGATGCTGGACGCGGACCGGCTGCTGCCGTTCTTCGGTCTGTCGACCGATCTCGGCCCGATCGCCACCTGGGGCATGCAGACCGGCCTGCACGGGCTGATCCCGGTCACCCCGTCCACGCTGGAAACCACCTTGCCCGGGGTGTTCGCGATCGGCGACGTGGCGAGCTACCCCGGCAAGCTCAAGCTGATCCTGCAGGGCTTCAGCGAGGCGGCGATGGCGGCGCACGCGATCCACGCCGTCGCCCGCCCTGACGAGGCGCTCCGGTTCGAGCATTCCACCAGCCGCGGCCTGCCCGTTTGACTCCGGACGGCCCGGTTCCGGCCGATCGCGCCGGCGGCTCCCTGACGATCGACCTGGGCGCGATCGCCGCCAACTGGCGCACGCTGGCCGTCGTCGCCGGCCCGGCGGAATGCGCCGCGGTGGTCAAGGCCGACGCCTACGGGCTCGGCGTCGCCGCCGTGGCGCCGGTGCTGGCGGCGGCCGGCTGCCGCAGCTTCTTCGTCGCCCAGCTGGACGAGGGGATCGCGCTGCGCGGCCTGCTCGGCCCCGCGCCGTCGGTCTTCGTGCTGAACGGCATCCCGCCCGGCACGGCCGCGGAGTTCGACGCGCACCGGCTGCTTCCCGTGCTCAACAGCGCCACGCAGGTCGTCGAATGGCAGCGCCTGGCCACGTCGCGGGAGCGCCCGCTTGCCGCCGCGATACAGCTCGACACCGGCATGTCGCGCTTCGGCCTGTCGCCCGACGAGGTGCATGGGCTGGCGCAGCGCCCGGACGGGTTCGCCGGCATCGCCGCGCGCCTGGTGATGAGCCACCTCGCCTGCGCCGACGAGCCAGGGCATCCGGCCAACGAGTCGCAGCGCGAAGCGTTCGCGCGGCTGCGTCCGCTGCTGCCGCCGGCTCCCGCCAGCCTGGCCGCCTCGTTCGGGATCTTCCTGGGCCCGTCTTACCACCTCGACATGGTGCGTCCGGGCGTGGCGCTGTTCGGCGGCGCGGCGTCGCATTCGCCTTCCCTGCGCCCGGTGGTGCGCCTGCAGGGGCGCATCGTGCAGACGCGCCGGATCCCGGCCGGCGCCTTTGTCGGCTACGGCGCGCGGTTCGTGGCGGAGCGTCCGAGCCGGATCGCCACGGTCGCGGTCGGCTACGCCGACGGCTTCCTGCGCGCCGGCGGCGGCCAGGGCGCCGCCTGCCTGCCGGGGGGCGGACCGCCCCTGCCGATCGTCGGGCGCATCTCCATGGACTGCCTCGGCGTCGACGTGACCGACGCGCCGGAGGCCGCGCTGCAGGACGGCATGGCGCTCGACCTGATCGGGCCGCACCGCCCGCTGGAGGACGCCGCGGCGGCCGCCGGCACCATCGGCTACGAGATGCTGACCGCGCTGGGCCACCGCTACCACCGCCGCTACCTTCCCGACGCGCCGCCCGGCCGTTGACGGCAGGACGGGCCGCGGCCCTTGCCGCCCGGCCCGACCGGGGCCACCTCGCATGACGATGCCGGGCCGGGGAGCCATCGGAACATGAAGGTGGTGGTGCTCGGCGGCGGCGTGATCGGGGTGAGCTCGGCCTGGTACCTGGCGCGGCTCGGCCACGAGGTGGAACTCCTGGAGCGCCAGCCGGGCGTGGCGCTGGAAACCAGCTTCGCTAACGCCGGGCAGGTGTCGCCCGGCTACTCGACGCCATGGGCCGCGCCCGGCCTGCCGCGCAAGGCGCTCGGCTGGATGGTGCGCCGCCACAGCCCGCTGCTGATCCGGGCCCGCCTGGACATCGCCATGATGCGCTGGATGGCGGCGCTGCTCGCCAACTGCACCGCCGAGGCCTACGACCGCAACAAGAGCCGGATGCTGCGCCTGGCCGAGTACAGCCGGGACTGCCTGGACGACCTCAGGCACGAGACCGGCATCACCTATGACGACCGCCAGGGCGGCCTGATCCAGCTGTTCCGCACGCAGGGCCAGCTCGACCACGCCGCCGCCGACATGCGCATCCTGGCCGAGGGCGGCGTCCCGCACGAGCTGCTCGACCGCGACGGCGTGCTGCGTCACGAGCCGGGCCTGTCGCACTCGGCCCACCTGCTGAAGGGCGGCCTGCGCCTGCCCGGCGACCAGTCCGGCGACGCCCACCTGTTCACCCGCCGGCTGGCGGAGCGGGCCGAGGCCGCCGGGGTGCGGTTCCGCTTCGGGCTCGGCATCGAACGCCTGTTGTTCGAGCCCGACCGCATCACCGGGGTCGAGACCAGCGGGGGGCTCGTCACCGCCGACGCCTATCTCGCCGCCACCGGGGTGCACACCGTGCGCCTGCTGCGCCCGCTCGGCCTCCATCTGCCGGTGTACCCGGTGAAGGGCTACTCGCTCACCATCCCCCTGACCGACCCCGCCCGCGCGCCCACCTCCCCCGTGAACGACGAGACCAACAAGGTGGCGATGACCCGGCTCGGCGACCGCATACGCGTCGGCGGCACCGCCGAGCTCGCCGGCTACGACCTGCGCCTGTCGCCGGAGCGGCGGGAAACCCTGGAACTGTCCTTCGGCGAGCTGTTCGGCGGCGGCGACCTCGGCCGCGCCACGTACTGGACCGGCCTGCGCCCCAACACCCCCGACGGCACGCCGATCGTCGGCCCCGCCGGGCGCTACCGCAACCTGTGGATCAACACCGGCCACGGCACGCTCGGCTGGACCATGGCCTGCGGCTCCGGCCGGCTGGTCGCCGACCTGATCTCCGACCGCCGTCCCAACATCGAGCACGCCGACCTGGCGCTGTCGCGCTACGCTGCTTGAACGTTGTTCACGTGAACAGCGTTCACACCGCCGGCTGCAACGCCGTCCGGTCGGCTCGCCGCCGCACGGTGGTTTCGATCAGGCCGCGCACCTGCTCGAACACCATGGCCTGGTCGAGCCGGTAGTTGCTGCGGTCCTGCGCGTCCGCGCCGGCCTCGGTGCCGGCCAGGTCCTCCACCGCCTCGACGGCGTTGAACAGCAGCGGGGTCGGGTTCTCCATGGCACCCGGGTGGTGGTAGATCGACAGGTCGTGCCGGTGCTCGAGGTTCCAGCGCCCGACCGTGGTCAGGCCCGGGGTGTTGCAGACCCATCGGTACTTGGCGAGCGCCGCCCCCCACGGGGCGACGAAGAAGTCGGCCCGGCTGCACCACAGCACGCTTTCGGGGATCGGCCGGCCGATGTTGTCGACGATCGTCACGCCCGAGCCGGCAAAGGCGCGGGCGAGGAACGCGGTGATCCCGACCTCGCGCTGCAGAAAGGTGGTGCCGCCGGAAAAGTTGTCGCCGAAGCTGGCATAGGTGGCGCCGGGGTCGTCGCCGGCGCTGTTGTGCCCGTCGACCACCACCGTCAGCGTGCCGAGCTCGCCTTCCAGCATGCCGATCAGGGCGTGCGCGAAGCCCTGCATGTCGTCGACCGTGCGGTTGCCGATGCGCAGGCCCACCAGCACCACCGGGCCGGCGGCGGCCGCCGCGGCCGCCCGTGCCGCCACGGCGGCCCAGCGCTCCGAGCGGCGCAGCGAGGCGATGATCCGGGTGCCGACCTGGGCCGGGACCGAGATCCCGGTGGACTTCATGACGCGCTGGCGCTCGCGGTAGAACGTGCCGACATGGGCGTTCAGGGTGTCGTCGAGCCGCACCACCTTGCCGGCGAGCTCGGGAAAGATCTCGTCGATCGGGCCGTACAGCTCGGGATGACGGTGGCTCTCGAACACGTAGAAGCGCGGCAGCCGTTCCGGCGGGAACGCGTCCACCAGGTAGGACACGCCGCTGAGGTCCTGCCACACGAAATGGCCGAGATGGATCGCCGGGAAGCCGCGGAACGCGTGCACCACCTCGCCGTCCGGCCGTTCCAGGGCTCCGACCAGATCGGCGCCGAACTGCGCCGCGTGCTGCAGCAGCCGGGCGCGGGCGCGCTCGCAGTACGGGCGGGCGGTGGCCATGTGGCCCTCGTCACGCGCCACCACGAGGTCGGCGGCGGGAAAGTACACCGCGAAGGTGCGGAAGAAGCCGGCCATGGCGAACACGTAGAAGGTCAGCCCGTGCCGCTCGTCGTGCACCTGGTAGGCGAAGCAGTGGTCGTCGAGGTAGAGCGCGCGGGCCGGGACCTCGAGGCGGCGCCCGTCCACGGGCGACGGCCACGACATGGTGCCGAGATCCACCAGCCGGAACAGTTCCGAGCGCAGGAACTGCTGGCAGAGCGACCGCGTGTGCTCGGGATCGAGCACGAGGAGCCGGCCGTCCGCGGCCGGCACGGTGTAGCGCATCGCCGGCGGCAGCGTGTCGGTCAGGAGCCAGCCGAGCGACCGCCGGTCCCCCTCTGCGGCCAGGTGGAAGGCGAGCAGGTCGCCGCGCGTGCCGGGGTTGCAGTCGAGCAGCCAGGCGAGATCCGGGCCGGGCGACAGCACGGGCGCCAGGATCACCCGGTCCCAGAGCTGGTCGAACAAGGCGGCGCAGGAAGCGCGCAGGGCCTCCCTGAAGGCGCCCGCCAGCTGTCCGGCGTTGTTGCCGAGGTAGTTGGCGTGGCGGTCGACGTACCAGATGCCGGCGTGGCCCTCCTCGTGCAGCAGCTCCAGCACGATCACCGGCGCCAGGCGCGTCTGCACCCGGTTGACCTGCCAGCCGGGGCCGAGCGCCAGCACCTGGCCGTTCTGCATGATGTCGCGGCCGCGCAGCCAGGCCAGCGCGTCCGTCGGGTCGGGCGGAAGAACCCGCTCCAGCACCGCGTCCGGCACCGGCGGGGCGTCCGCCGCCCGCGCCGCGCGCGCGACCTCGCGCCTCACGTCGAGATGCAGGCCGAGCAGCGCGCGCACCGCGTCCGGCGGCTCGCAGGGCATGCCGGGCGCCTCGGTCGCCTGCAGCCAGGCGAGGGCGGGCAGGGTGCGGCTGCGCACGGCGTCGAGCAGCGCCGCAGGCAGCCGGGCGATCTCGTTGCCGATGAACCGGCCGTCGCCGTCGAGCAGCCAGAAGCCGGCCCGGCCGGAGCCGTGCCGGAACTCCAGCACGAGCAGCGGATGGAACAGGGTCAGCAGCGCGCCGGGGGTCCAGCCCTCGACGAAGCCGCGCACCGGGACCTCGTCCTTGACCAGGGGACGCACGAGCCCCGGTCCGAGCCGCAGGCTGTAGCCGTCCGGGCCCGGCACCACCGCGTCGTGCAGCAGCGGCGCGAGCCCCGCCGCCTCCGTCCGGGTCAGCATGGCCCCATTCCTTGAACACCGTTCACGGCAGCACGGCGCTTCCGCCACGCGACAACCGTTCCTGCACCGCGCCCACCGAGACGCTCAGGGTGCTGCCATGAGGCAGCGCGGTCTGCACGCCGACCGCGACGCTGCTGCCGCTGACCGCGGGCAGGTCGTGGAAGCGCGGACCCTGTCCGGCGGAGGCCTGGAGAAAGGCGCGCGTGCTGCCGCCGAGCAGGCCGCTGTCGAGCTCGACCGCGGTGCCGTGCAGGCCGCCGGAGCCGAAGGACTGCGACACCGCGCCACCCGCCACCAGCGGCGGCGAGGCGCCCGGCAGGCTGCCTGCGAGCGGGCCGGAGGGAGGCGCCGGCGGGACCGGGGCCAGCGAGAAGTTTCCCGGCGCGCTCAGCAGCGCGTTGTCGCCGGGGGTGCCGGCACGCGCCGGCGCGCTCCAGGCGGAGGCGGAGACGACAAACGCCAGCAGGAGGAAGCCGGCGTCGCGCATCAGTCGGTCACCTTGGCCACGCGCAGGGTGTTGGTGGTGCCGGCGCGGCCGAACGGCACGCCGGCGGCGATCACCAGCAGGTCGTCGGTCCTGGCGATCCCGGCGCCCTTGGCCACGTCCACCGCGGCTTCCACCACGTGGGCCATGGTCTCGTTCGCCCCGTGCTCGCCGGTAACCAGCGCCTGCACCCCCCACACCGCGGACAGGCGGCGCGCGGCGGGCAGGTTGGCAGCCAGGCCAAGGATCATGCAGGGCGGGCGCTCGCGGGAGATGCGCACCGCGGAGCGGCCGGACAGGGTGTAGGCGACGATGGCCACCGCGCCGATCGACTGCGCCACCTGCTGGGCGGCGTAGGCGATGGCGTCGGCGGTGGTGCCGTCCGGCGCCGGGCGGGAGGTTTCCTGGCTCAGCTGCCAGCCCTGGTCGGCCTCCACCTGCTGGGCGATGCGCTTCATGATCGATACCGCCTCGATCGGGTACTGGCCGACCGCGGTCTCGCCGGACAGCATCACCGCGTCGGCGCCGTCGAACACCGCGGTGGCCACGTCGGAGGCCTCGGCGCGGGTTGGGGTGGGGGCGGAGATCATGCTTTCCAGCATCTGCGTCGCCACCACCACCGGGCGGCCGAGCTGGCGGGCGGCGCGGATGATTCGCTTCTGCTCCAGCGGCACGCGCTCGGGCGGCAGCTCCACGCCGAGGTCGCCGCGGGCCACCATCACCGCGTCGGACAGGCGCAGGATCTCGTCCAGGTTGTCGAGCGCCTGCGGCTTCTCGACCTTGGTCATGATCCAGGCGCGGCCGCGCACCAGCTCGCGCGCCTCCTGCACGTCCTCGGGACGCTGCACGAAGGACAGGCCGATGTAGTCGACGCCGTGCTCCAGCGCGAACTCCAGGTCGGCGCGGTCCTTCACCGTGAGGGCCGGGATCGGCAGCACCACGTCGGGCACGTTGACGCCCTTGCGGTCGCTCAGGATGCCGCCGTTGACCACCTCGGTTTCCAACCGGTCGGCGTGACAGGCGGTGACGCGCAGGCTCAGCCTTCCGTCGTCGAGCAGCAGCAGCGAGCCGACGCGGGCGGCCTGGATGATCTCGGGATGCGGCAGCTGTACGCGGCGCTCGTCGCCGAGGGCCGCGTCGAGGTCGAGCGTGAACGCCTGGCCGGGCACCAGCGAGACGCGGCCGCCGGCAAAGGTGCTGACGCGCAGCTTCGGGCCCTGCACGTCGGCCAGGATGCCGATCGGCCGGCCCCGCCTGCGCTCCACCGCGCGTATGGCGGCGATGCTGGCGCCGTGCTCGGCATGCAGCCCGTGCGAGAAGTTGACGCGGAACAGGTCGACGCCGGCCTCGGCCAGCGCCGCGATGCGGTCCTCCGAGCGGCTTGCCGGACCAAGGGTGGCGACGATCTTGGTGCGACGGGACAGAACGGAGGAAACGGGAAAGGCGGACACGGCAGATCTCCTGAACGCACCAGAACCGGCAGCGGGCGATGGAACGCGGCTCCTAGGGTGCCAGAATTGTTCGCCGGGGCAAAAGCCCCCGGGGCAGTCGGGTTGGCGGTCGGGGTG
>CALMVN010000217.1 GCA_937873225.1 uncultured Acetobacteraceae bacterium | reverse complement strand
GAGCGGCGGGGCGGTGGCGAAGCGCGCGCCGGCGCGGGGCGGCGGGCCAGGTGCGTCGGCGACCGCGTCCGTGCCGTGGACCGCCGACCTGTCCTTCGGCACCGTGTTCGTCGGGCGCGACAGCGCGTTCGGACGGGTGGCGGCGCATGTCGAGAACGACGGGCGGCGCGTCACCCGGGCGCGCCTGGTCGCCGCGCGACCGACGCCGGTTCTGGTGCAGCTGGCGCCCGGGCCGGGCGGACGGCGCCTGGTCGGCTCGGCCGGGGACACCGGGCTGCTTCTGCAGACGCTGGGCGTGACCGGGGCGATCAGCGGCGGGGCGCTCCAGCTGGACGGCCGCTTCGACGACACCGCGCCGGGCACGCCGCTCGCCGGCACCGTCACGGTCGGCCGCTTCGTGGTGCCGGACGCGCCGCTGGCGGCACGGATCGTGCGCAACCTGTCGATCTACGGCTGGCTGACCGCCCTGCCTGCGCCGCAGCTGTCGGTGGACCGGCTGGTGGCGCCGTTCACCTTGCGCGACGAGGTGCTGACGCTGACCGAGGCGCGGGCGCACAGCCCGGCGCTGGGGGTGACGATGCAGGGCCGGATCGACCTCGCGGCCCGGCGCCTCGACCTCCGCGGCACGGTGGTGCCGGCCTGGGCGATCAACCAGCTGCCCGGCCGCCTGCCGATCGTGGGGCGGCTGCTGAGCCCGGAGAAGGGCGGCGGGGTGCTGGCGGCCACGGTGTCGATCAAGGGGCCGTTCTCCGGGCCGGACGTGCACGTCAACGCCCTGGCGGCGCTGGCGCCCGGCCTGCTTCGCCGCCTGCTGTTCGAGTGACGCGGAAACCGCGGCGGTGGTGGCCCGCTTGAATACCCGGGTGGAATCGAGACGGGCTGGATCCGGGCACGTGGGGGAGTACGGTTCATGAGCGGACGAGCGCCGGGTGCTCCCCGGATCACCGAAGGCCTGCCCCATCCGCTGGGCGCCACCTGGGACGGGCTCGGGGTGAACTTCGCGCTGTTCTCGGCCAACGCCACGCGGGTCGAGCTGTGCCTGTTCGACCCGACCGGCAGCCAGGAGATCGCCCGGATCGAGCTGCCGGAGTACACCGACGAGGTGTGGCACGGCTACCTGCCGGACGCGCGGCCGGGCACCGTGTACGGCTACCGCGTCCACGGGCCGCACGCGCCCGACGCCGGGCACCGCTTCAACCCCAACAAGCTGCTGCTCGACCCGTACGCGCTGGCTCATGTCGGCGAGCTGCGCCACGTGCCGGAGATCTTCGGCTACCGGATCGGCGATCCCGACGGCGACCTCAGCTTCGACGACCGCGACAGCGCCGCCTTCGTGCCGAAGTGCCGGGTGATCGATCCCGCCTTCACCTGGGGCCGCGACCGCCGGCCGCGGGTGCCGTGGGAGCGCACCATCTTCTACGAGACGCACGTGCGCGGCTACACCATACGCCACCCGGCGCTTCGCTTCGGCCAGGGCGGCACCTTCGTCGGCCTGGCGGCGGAGGAGGTGGTGGCGCACCTGCGCGACCTCGGCGTCACCTCGGTCGAGCTGCTGCCGATCCACATGTTCGCCGACGAGGGCCATCTCGCGAAGACCGGGCTGACCAACTACTGGGGCTACAACACGCTCGGTTTCTTCGCGCCCGACCCGCGCTACGCGTCCGGCCTCGGCAGCCACGTGAGCGAGTTCAAGGCGATGGTGGCGCGGCTGCACGAGGCCGGGCTCGAGGTGATCCTGGACGTGGTCTACAACCACACCGCGGAGGGCAACGAGCAGGGCCCGACGCTGTCGTTCAAGGGCATCGACAACGCGTCGTACTACCGGCTGCTGCCGGGGCAGGAGCGCTACTACATCAACGACACCGGTACCGGGAACACGGTGAACCTGTCTCACCCGCGGGTGCTGCAGATGGTCACGGATTCCTTGCGCTACTGGGTCACCGAGATGCACGTGGACGGGTTCCGCTTCGACCTCGCCACCATCCTGGGTCGGGAAAGCTACGGCTTCGACGAGGGCGGCGGGTTCCTCGACAGCTGCCGTCAGGACCCGGTGCTGTCGGACGTGAAGCTGATCGCCGAGCCCTGGGATTGCGGGCCGGGCGGCTACCAGGTCGGCGGCTTCCCGCCCGGCTGGGCGGAATGGAACGACCGCTACCGCGACACCGTGCGCTCGTTCTGGCGTTCCGAGGCGTCGGTGGCGGAGCTGGCGCAGCGCCTGTGCGCGTCGGCCGACAAGTTCAACCGGCGCGGCCGCCGGCCCTGGTCCACGGTGAACTTCATCACCGCGCATGACGGCTTCACCCTGCACGACGTGGTCTCGTACAACGACAAGCACAACGAGGCCAACGGCGAGAACAACCAGGACGGCACGGGCAACAACTCGTCCTGGAACTGCGGCGCGGAGGGCGAGACCGACGACCCGGTGGTGCTCGCCTTGCGCGAACGCCAGATGCGCAACATGATGGCGACCCTGATCCTGAGCCAGGGCACGCCGATGATCCTGGCCGGCGACGAGTTCGGCCGCACCCAGAACGGCAACAACAACGCCTACTGCCAGGACAACGAGATTTCCTGGGTCGACTGGAGCCGGCTGGACCGCTACGCCGGCTTCTACGGGTTCGTGCGCCGGCTGATCCAGCTCAAGCGCGACTACCCGATCCTGCGCCGGCAGCGCTTCATGACCGGCGACTACGACGAGGACCTGGGCGTCCGCGACGTGTCCTGGATCAACTGCACCGGCGAGGTGATGCGGCCGCAGGACTGGCACGATCCGACCATGCGCTGCTTCGGCATGCTGATGGACGGGCGCGCCAAGACCAGCGGCATACGCCGTCCCGGCACCGACGCGACGCTGCTGCTGGTGCTGAACGGGCACCATGACGGGCTGGAGTTCGTCATGCCGCCCTGCAGCGGCGGCCTGCACTGGCACCTGATCCTGGACACCAACCGGCCCGGCATGACCTCGGGGCGGGCCTACGGCATCGGCACCGGCTGCGAGATCGTCGGGCGCTCGCTGATGATGTTCAAGCTGGAAAGCTGAACCCCGCGGCCGCGTTCCGTGGGGGCGCCGGAATGATCGAGGCCGTTGGTTGTCGGTTGCGCGACGGCGAGGGGTTCCTTGCAGGCGATGTCGGTCTCGGGTCCTGTCGGGAGCGGTCGCAGTATCATGTCCGACACGTACGGGACGAACCGCACCTTCCGGATACCGACGGCTTGGCCGCCTTGGACCGGGCCCCCGAGGGCGATGGCTGCGCCGGACGCTTCATCCGCACGTTCGAGGAGAACCTGCTCCGGGCGAGACACGTCGACGCCGTCGAGGGTCGAAGGCAGGTGAGCCTCGACCGACAGGCGTTGCTCTCGTTCCGCGACACCACGTGACACATCAAGCGGCACGGGTTCCGGACACCCGCGGCCCGTTCAGCAACAGCTTCCGTTGCTATCCCTTGTCCGATCCCGGCTCGCGCAGGGGCGCCTCGTCGCCGTTCGGCGTCTGCACCACCATGAGCATGCACCGCCCGGCACCGGCAAATAGAGAGAAGTGGATTTCCGCCTCGAGGCGCTCGATCCTGTCCAGTTTCGCGCTGCCGCTCAGCGCCAGCATGGAACGAAGCCGTAGCATTGGCCAAGGTCGAGCGGACCCATCCGGGCGAGAGCGCGGGCGAACAACGGCTCGGCCGCATTGTCCTGCTCGAACACGTCGAACGACATCTCGAAATCAAGCATGTATAGGGGCGTCGTGATCGGAAAATCGGTGGGATCACCGGGTTCCCGAGCGTCGAACGCGTCTACCCGCGCAACCAGCCGAGGCAGGTCGACCAGCACCTGCTCGTGCTGCTCGTTCCACAACAGCAGCTCGCCGAAGGCGGAAAAGCCGACCATGTGGGTGGCGGATGGAAGGAGTTCCGGGTCGTCGGCGAAGATCTGCTCGACGAGTTCCGCGTAGTCGGCCGGGCGGCAGAACTGGAACTTGCCGTCCAGCCACGAGCCCAGGCCATACTCACGCCGGAATGCGAGCAGCTCCGACGGAAGCCGTCCCGCCAGCACATCCAGCTCGGCGGGCGCCATCGGCACCGCGTCTGCCGAGGGGCCATACCTGCCGACCAAGCTGGTGAACATGCTCACCATGCTGCTGCCATCCAGAATTTGCCGGTTCGCCAGCCGGCCTGATCTTTTTAAATGTCGATCTACAGGTTCTTGGGACAGGAGGTGTTCGCCGGACCCCATCATTGGCATGAATACCGGACCGGGTCGAACAACCGGTTCTGCTGCTACTCGGTACCCGATCCCAGCTCCCGCAAGGGCGCCGGATGCCCGCCCGGCGT
>CALMVN010000216.1 GCA_937873225.1 uncultured Acetobacteraceae bacterium | reverse complement strand
GGCACCGCTCCGGCCATCGAGACGCCGAGCACCATGCCGGACAGCCCGGCCAGCACCGGCACCAGGCCGAGCACCGCCACCACCCCCTGCAGCCAGCGCCGGCTGATGCCCGAGGCGCTCATCCTGCCGCGCTCATCCCCACCGTGCTCCCTCCGGGCGCGCTCATCCTTCGGACGGCGCCGCCGGCAGTCCCAGCATCAGGGCGATGTTCTGCACCGCCGCCCCGGACGCGCCCTTGCCGAGGTTGTCCAGGCGCGCGGTCAGCAGGACGTGCCGGTAGCCGTCATGGGCGTGCACGCGCAGCTCCATCGCGTCGCTTCCGGCCAGCGCGTCCGCCGACAGCACCAACGGCTCGGCCGCGTCCAGCACCGAGATGCGGGTCGAGCCGCGATACCAGTCCGACAGCGCCGCCTGCAGGTCGGCGCCGGACACGTGGCCCGGAAGCCCGTCGAGGTGCAGCGGGATCGACACGATCATGCCCTGCGGGAAGTGCCCCACCGAGGGCACGAAGATCGGGCGCCGCGTCAGCCCGGCCTGCACCTTGATCTCCGGCACGTGCTTGTGCTCGAGGTCCAGCCCGTACAGCGTGAAGGCCGGGCCGCCCTCCTGCTCGTGCTCGGCGATCATGCTCCGGCCGCCGCCCGAATAGCCGCTCACCGCGTTGACCGCCACCGGATGGTCGCCGGGCAGCAGCCCGGCCTCGATCAGCGGCCGGAGCAGCGCGATCGCCCCGGTCGGGTAGCAGCCGGGATTGGACACGCGCCGGGCCTGCGCGATCGCCTCTCCCTGGCCGCGCCGCATCTCCGGGAAGCCGTACACCCAGTCGGCATCGGTGCGGAACGCGGTGCTGGCGTCCAGCAGCCGCGGCGGCCGACGCAGGCCTGCCGCCATCTCAGCCGCGTCGCGCGAGGCTGCGTCCGGCAGGCACAGCACCACCAGGTCCGCCTCCTCCATCAGCGCCCGGCGTGCGCCCGGATCCTTCCGCAGGCCCGGCTCGACCGACCGCAGCGCGACCGGCAGCGCCTGGAGGCGGCGCCTGATGCCGAGCCCGGTGGTGCCCGCCTCGCCGTCGATGAACACGGTCGCCGCTGTCAAATTCCGTTCCTCCCGCGCTCGAACCGTCGCCACGATGCCCGCAAACGCCGTCCGGCGGAACCCGACCCCCTGCATCCCCCGCCCCGGATGCGTCATACCGGCTGCCATGATCCGCCGCCCGTCCGTGCCGCCGCCGCTCCGCCTCCCCGGCCTGCTCGTGGCCTACGCGGCGGCGGCCCTGCTGCTGTTCCACCGGGCGTTCGTCGGCGACCGCACCTTCTTCGACTTCGGCGACTCCTCGCTGCAGAGCTATCCCTGGCTGCTGGCCGTGGCCCACGCCGCCCGCCACGGCCGCCTGGTGCTGTGGGAGTTCGGCAGCCAGGCCGGCACCAGCTTCGCCGGCGAGCTGCAGCCGGCGCCGTTCTACCCGCCGACCCTCCTGCTGGGTGTGCTGCGGCTGGACGGGATCGCGCTGTGCGACGCCTTCGTGCTGCTGCACTTCGCGCTGGCCGCCACCTTCATGCACCTGCTTCTGCGCGCGGAAGCGTCGTCGCGGCCGGCGGCGGTCCTGGGCGCCGGCCTGTTCGCGTTCTGCGGCTACCTGCCGTTCCAGGCCGGCGCCCAGCCCAACATCTTCGCCTCCCTGTGCTGGCTGCCGCTGGTGGTGCTGCTGCACCGTCGCGCCTGGGCCGCCGGCACGGTGCGGAACGGGCTGCCGCTTGCCGCCCTGGCCGGGCTGGCCGGGGGCATGCAGATCGCCGCCGGCCACATGCAGCCGTTCGTGCACGCCTCCTACGCGGTGATGATCTGCGCGCTGGTGCTCGCCCTGGCCCGCCGCTCCCCCTGGCCGCTGCTGCTCGGCGCGTTCGGCCAGGCGATGGCGGTCGGCTTCGCCGCGGTGCCGATCGAGCTGGCCCGCCAGTACCTGCACCTGGCCTATCGCTGGTACGCCACCGGCATGAGCCGCTGGCCGCACGCGGTGCCGGCCGACGCCTATGCCGGCGCCGCCTCCCTGACCTCCGCCGACTTCGCCGGCCTGCTGCACCCGGGCACGCTGCGCATGATGGACGGCAGCCTCTACCTGACGGTCGCCGCCCTGCCCCTGTGCGCGCTGGGCCTCCTGCAGCGGAGCGCCCTGGCCGCGTCGATGACGGCGCTGGCGGCGTTCGCGCTCCTCCTGGCGCTCGGCGGCCACGCCGGCCCGCTGGTGCACCTGTTCTTCCACCTGCCGCTGCTGCCGCAGCTGCGCAGCCCGATCAGGGCGGTGTACCTGTTCAGCTTCGCCGCCGCGGTGCTGGCGGCGATCGGCCTGGACGCCCTGCGCCGGGTGCTCGGCCGGCTGCATGCCGGCACCGCGCTCGCAACCGTCACCGCCGTGCTGCTCGCGGTCCTGGTCCAGGTCGCCCGGTTCGACCGCGGCGTCGGCCGCTCGACGGACAACGCCGAGTTCGCGCCGGCCTACTACACCCGCAACCCCGCCCTCGACGCGGTCGTGCGCCTGTCGAACCGCGGCCCGCTGGTCGATCGCTACTACGCCCTGCCACGCGACCTGGTGCCGCCCAACGCCGGCGACCTCGTTCCGGTGCTGAACCTCATGGGCCAGCGCGCGACCATGCTGGTCCCGCTGTTCGACCTGTTGTCGCGCAACTGGGGTCCGGTCGCCTCGCCCGGCCTCGACCGCCTGGGAGTGCGCTGGCTCCTGTCGGACCACCCGATCGACGGCCTGCCCCTGGTCGGGCAGGGACCCGGCTACCGCATTTACGAGCGGCTCGGCGCGCGGGCCGTGCTCTGGCGCGCCGCGACCGGCGGGCCGCCACGGCGCGCGCCGGTGCGCGCCGCCGACTGGACCCCGAACCGCGTATGCTTCACCCTCCGGCCGCTGCCGGCCGGCACGCGGCTGGTGTTCGCGCAACCCTTCTACCCGGGCTGGCAGGCCCGGGTGGACGGCAGGCGGGTGGCGATCGGCCGGGACGACATCTTCCCCGCCGTCGTTCTTCCCGCCGGCGCCAGGGTGCTGGAGTTCGCCTACCGGCCCCCGCTGCTGACCGCCAGGCTCCTGACCGCACTTGCGGTCCTGATCCTGCTCGGCAGCCTCGCGGCCCAGCGGCGCCCCCGAGGCCGGAGCCCCCGAAGCCGCAGCTCCTGAGGCCGGAGCCCCGACCCCTGGAAAATCGGCGCCTGGAAAATCGACGCCTGGAAAATCGGCGCCTGGCGGATCAGCGCTTGGAGAACTGGAACGACCGGCGCGCCTTGGCCTTGCCGTACTTCTTGCGCTCGACCACGCGGCTGTCGCGGGTGAGGAAGCCGGCCACCTTCAGGATGCCGCGCAGGCCCGGGTCGTAGTAGGTCAGCGCCCGGCTGATGCCGTGCCGCAGCGCGCCGGCCTGGCCGGACAGCCCGCCGCCGGTGACGGTGCAGTACACGTCGAACTGGTTGTAGCGGTCCGCCACCAGGAAGGGCTGGGTCAGCAGCATGCGCAGCACCGGGCGGGCGAAGTAGGTGCCGACCTTTCGGTTGTTCACGGTGATCTCGCCGCGTCCCGGCTTGATCCACACGCGGGCGACCGCGTTCTTGCGACGGCCGGTGGCGTAGGAGCGCCCCTGCGCGTCGCGCTTGGGCTCGCGCACCACCGCCTCGTCCGGCGTCACGGCGACGCCGGCCTGCACCGCCAGGTCCTTGAGGTCGGCGAGGGAGCCGGTACGGGTCTGTGTTTCGGACATGATCAGCTTCCCACGCGCGCGGACGTGACGGAGTTCTTGCGGTTCATCGCGGCCACGTCCAGCGCCTGCGGCTGCTGCCCGTCATGCGGATGGGTGGTGCCGGCATACACGTACAGGTGCTTCATCTGCGCCCGCTGCAGCGGCCCGCGGGTGATCATCCGCTCCACCGCCTTGGTGATCACGTGACCCGGGTTCCTGCCCTCGAGCCTCTGCGCGATCGTGCGCTGCTTGATCCCGCCGGCGTAGCCGGTGTGGTAGTGGAACAGCTTCTGCCCGGCCTTGTTGCCGGTCAGCCGCACCTTCTCGGCGTTGATGACGACGATGTTGTCGCCGCAATCGACGTGCGGGGTGAACTGCGGCTTGTGCTTGCCGCGCAGGCGCTGGGCGATGATGGCGGCGAGCCGGCCGAGAACGAGCCCGTCGGCGTCGATCAGCACCCAGTTCTTCGTCACCTCCGCGGGCTTCAGCGAGAGGGTGGTCTTCATGGGCATGGGGTTCCGTGTTGACGCAAGGCGGGCATCCGGAACGGTGCCCGCGGAGAAGCCGGGCTTATCTGCGCCACAACAACGGCCGTCAAGCGGTTCCTGCAAGCCGTGATGACGTCTGCAAGCTTTGCAACGGTATCATGATACCACAGGGCCGTCCGGTTCCGGCTGCGCGATCGGCTCCGCCGCGGCATGATGCCGCCATGTCCTCCGTTCCCCGTGCCGTTCCGTCTTCCTCGTCCCCGGTCCACGTGATCGGCGCGTCCGGCCGCTCCGGCCTGGCGCTGGTCCGGGCCCTGCACGCCCGCGCCGTTCCGGTGGTGCCCGTGGTGCGCGACCGCGCCCGCTGGGCCGCCGCCGGGATCGACCTTCCGCCGCGCCTGGCCGACCTGCGCGACCCCCGCGCGCTCCTCGCCGCCCTGCGCGACGCCGAGCGCGTGGTCAGCACCGCCCATGCCCGACACGTCCCGGAGGTGCTGGACGCCGCCCCGCCCCCCGCCCGGCGGGTGTTCCTCGGCAGCACGCGCAAGTTCACCCGCTGGCCGGACGCGCACGGCAACGGCGTGCTGGCCGGGGAGCGCGCCCTGCTCGCCTCCGGCCGCGACGGCGTGATCCTGCACCCGACCATGATCTACGGCGCGGACGGCGAGAACAACGTCCGACGCCTGGCCGCCCTGCTCCGCCGCCTGCCCTTCGCCCCCCTCCCCGGCGGCGGCCGCGCCCTGGTGCAGCCGATCCACCAGTCCGACCTGACCGCCTCGATCCTGTCCGCGCTGGACCGCGACTGGCACGGCCCGCACGCGCTGGTGGTGGCGGGGCCGGAGGCGATGCCCTATCGCGACTTCCTGGCCGCGGTGGCCACGGCCGCCGGCCTGCCGCCGCGACGGGTGCTGCCGGTCCCGGCCTTCCTGCTGATGGCGGCGGTTCTTCTGGCCCGGCCGATCCCGCGCCTGCCGCGCATCGGCCCGGACGAGGTCCGCCGCCTGCTGGAGGACAAGGCGTTCGACGTCGCCCCCATGAGGGAGATGCTGGGCGTCGCAGCCATCCATCTGGACGACGGGCTGGCCTTGACGTTTGGTAGCCGCGGAGCGTCTTCGCCATGATCCCGGCACCACGCGGCCGACAGCCCGGGGCGCGAGAGCCGGTCAGTGGCTGGAAACCGTCCTCCAGAACACCCTGCTTCTTGTAGCGGTCAGCGCCGCCCCCGGCGCGTTTGCTACCATGGTCTACGCGATTCCGGGCGGGTTCTTCCCCCTGCCTCATCGCGCATGTCCTGACCCTGCGGTTCCTCTTCACCAGCTGCATCGTTGCCTTCGTGTTCGCGACCGGCATCGGCTTCGCGTTCGCCCTTCTCCTGGGACCGATGATCGCCGCCGCCTCCTGGTCGAACGCCATCGAGCGGGTTCGGGACCGCCAAGAACGGGTTCGGCCTCGACCACAACGAGACCAGATCCTGGCACGGATGGCACCGGCACGTATCGCTGGTCATGCCAGCCGGCGCCGTCATGGCCGCCGTCCGGCATCAGGCCAACGCCATGACGCCCAGAAAAACCCGCCACCGTCGCGGCAGGCCTCATCCGCTGGTCGATCCAGGAAATCCGCCGCCTCACCCTGAAGCTGGCCCAGCGCCGTATTCCGCTCGCCCGCGTCCTCGCATGGTCACACTTCAATCGCGCACGCCAAGCCGCAGCACGACGATCACACCTTGAAGGAAGAATGCAGCTGTAGTGCTAGCAGCCTGCCCCCGAAATTCGTATGCAAATTTGGGGACAAGCAGGCCATCCCCTCACCGAAAAAACCAGCGTCGTAGGACGCGGATGCGCGTGCACCTCGTCCGTCGTCACCTGTACCGGCAGCTCCATCATCTCCCCCGTGTCGACCCCGCGCCGCATCTTCCGGCGTTCCCGGCCGGAGGCTAGCATGACGCCGGGCTGGCTGCCGGCACGCCAGGACAAGGAGGACCTGATGCGGCTCACCCGCCTCGACGTGCAGAAGATGAAGCAGGCGGGCGAGCGGATCGCCATGCTGACCGCCTACGACCATCCCTCCGCGGTGCTGGCCGAGCGCGCCGGCGTGCCCCTGCTGCTGGTGGGCGACTCGCTGGGCATGGTGGTGCACGGCCACGACACCACCCTGCCGGTCACGCTGGACGACATGGTGCGCCACGCGGCCGCCGTGGTGCGCGGCTCGACCCGCGCGCTGGTGGTGGCCGACCTGCCGTTCCTGACCTATGCGAGCGAAGCCGACGCGGTCGCCTCCGCACGACGGCTGATGCAGGACGCGGGCGTCGGCGCGGTCAAGCTGGAAGGCGGCGCCCCGGTGCTGCCGGGCGTCCGGCGCCTGACCGGCCTCGGCGTCCCGGTGATGGGCCATCTCGGCCTGACCCCGCAGGCGCAGCACCAGCTCGGCCTGCGCGTGCAGGCCAGGGGAGCGGCGGACGCGCGGCAGCTGCTGGACGACGCCCTGGCGCTGGAAGCCGCGGGCGCCTTCGCCGTGGTGCTGGAGCTGGTGCCGGCGCCGCTGGCCGACGCGGTATCGCGACGGCTGCACATCCCCACCATCGGCATCGGCGCCGGCGCCGGCTGCGACGGCCAGGTGCAGGTGTGGCACGACCTGCTCGGCCTGTTCCCGGGCAAGTCGCCGCGTCACGCCAGGCGCTACGCCGAGATCGGCACCCTGATCGAGAACGCCCTGCGCCAGTACGTCGCCGAGGTGCAGGCGGGCGACTTCCCGACCGCGGCGCAAAGCAGCGGCATGGACGAGGCGGCGCTCGCCGAGGCGCTCGGCTAGACCATGATCCGTTCGCACCGGCTCGCGGCGCATGCTCCGGGCTCGTCGCGTCGAGCTCCTTCATCCGGCCGACCGGGCCGGTTCGGTCGGATGATGCCCTAGATGCAGGTCCTGTCCACGATCGCCGCCC
>CALMVN010000215.1 GCA_937873225.1 uncultured Acetobacteraceae bacterium | reverse complement strand
AGCATCGAATATTGGCTCTGACGCGCTTTTGGTGACGCTGGCTGTTCTCTCGGCTGCAGGTCCGCAACGAGGTCAGCCGCATGCCGAGAGCTCTTCGTCCGTCTGAGCTGGTTCCTTTGGGACTGGCTGTCGAAAGCGCCGTGGTGGAAGGGTCCAGCACGATCATCACGGTTTGGGCGATGGCGGCAGCCGGTCGATGTCCGGCATGCGGCAGTTTCACCCGACGGGTCCACAGCCGCTACCTCAGGACGGCTCTTGATCTGCCGCTCAGCGGCAAGGTCGTGCGGCTGCTGGTCACGGCTCGGCGCTTCCGCTGCGACATGGCGCACTGTTCGCAGCGGATCTTCACCGAGCGCCTCGACGGGGGGATCCTGCGCCCCTGGGGACGCCGGACCGCCCGGGTTGATGATCTGCTCCACCATCTTGGTCTGGCGCTCGGCGGCCGGCCGGGTGCGGGCTTCGCCCGGCGGCTGATGCTGGGGGCGGGCAACGACACGCTGCTGCGGCTGGTGCGCCGACGGGCCCGATCGCCTGTCGCGGCGCCGAGGGTCATCGGGATCGATGACTGGGCGTGGCGCCGGAACCAGCGCTACGGCACGCTGGTGTGCGATCTGGAGCGTCGGCATGTGGTCTGCCTGCTGCCGGACCGAGAGGCCGGCACCGCCGAAGCGTGGCTGGCAGGCCAGCCCCAGATCGCCGTTGTCGCGCGGGACCGGAGCGGCAACTACGCGCTGGCCGCGGCGAGGGCACTGCCCCAAGCGGTGCAGGTCGCTGACCGCTGGCACCTGATGGAGAACGCCAGCAGGGCATTCGCCGAGGCGGTGCGGCAGTCGATGCGCGCCATCCGCCATCCGCCAGGCGGTCGGCGCCACGACGCTGAACCCGGCGCTGCTCACCGCGGCCGAGCGCATCCAATACGAGGGCTACCTCCGGCGGGAGGACACCAACGCCGCGGTGCTGGAGCAGGCCAGGGCCGGCATGACTATCAAGGAGATCGTGCGGCGCACCGGGTACAGCCGCGGCCTGATCAGGCAGATCCTGCGCGGCCAGCGCTCCGATGTGTTCCGCACCCGGGAAAGCTCGCTCGAGCTCCATCTCCCATGGCTGGATGCGCAATGGGCCGCAGGAGCTTACAACAGCGCGGAGCTGTGGCGGCGGCTGAAACTCGAAGGGTTCAGGGGATCGAGGCGGGTCGTCGGCGAGTGGGCAACGCGGCGGCGACACGCCGACCGGCTCGATCTCGAGCGGCTGCAGCGGGTTCCATCCGCCCGCACCCTGGCACGGCTGCTGACCACGGCCCGCGACAGCCTCAGCCGCGCGCAGACGGTCACGGTCGCCGCCATCGAGACTGGAGTGCCGGCACTGGTCGAGGCACGCGAGATCATCGCGGCCTTCCACGTCATGATCCGCAAGCGCGCCTACGGGAGCCTCGACCTATGGATCGCCCGAGCCAGGAGCAGCCTGGTGAGCTCGTTTGCGAACGGCATCGTTAAGGATCATGGCGCCGTGCTGTCCGTCATCACCTCGCCCTGGTCCAGCGGACAAGTGGAGGGGCAGATCACCAAGCTGAAGCTGGTGAAGCGACAGATGTATGGCCGTGCCAAGCTCGATCTGCTCGAAGCCCGTCTCGTTCCCGCCCCGTGATCAGCAACACCAAAAGCGCGTCAGAGCCAGATTTGGACGCCGTTTGACAGGCGTCCATCGCTGCCTGCCCGCCGAAGACGCACGCTGGGGTGGTCGCGAAAGCGGAGGCGGCTCTTGAGGAGTGGCGCAAGCGGGACACGACAGCGGACACCCACGCCCTCCGTGACCCGGCGCTTGCCACGGCACTAGAGAACGCGCTGGCGCTGCTGGCGGCCGCGAGGACGGTCTGATGCGCCGCCCGTTCGTGTTCCCGCCGCGCCCGTCGCCCAACGGCGGGTGCCGGTCGCTGTTGGTGCCAAGCTGGCTGCCGGCACCCTGGATTGGGAGGTTATCATAAATGCGCACCTGGCCGCTTCCAATCCCGTCCAGCCGCTGGTGCTGCACTTCTAATCGACGCTGGCAGAGGCGGATGGTTGAAGGTAACGCGGATCTGCTACCAACAGGTCAAGAGGCAGAGGCTGCGGATATGACAGGAATCTCATGGCGTATGTTGCTCGTTTTGATGAGCCTTCTGTGGATTGCTGCAAGAGCGCGAGGTTCCACACCTCCGCTGCCAGCTCAGGCTTCATGCAAAAGCATTGTCTTTGACCCTGGCTCATCCTCCGCATGCTTAGGTGGAGAAGCGCCAAGCGTAGATGCATAGAATCTTTGTTACAGGTTCCGTATTAAGCAGGACAGCACGCCAGCGTCAATTTCGCCTTCGATCCCGCCACTGGGGACGTGGTGTTCAGCATCGCTGATGTAGTTGACATTCGTCAGCATTACGTTTTCCAAACAGGAGCGCGCACATATGACGTTCGTGTCTTTGCACCACGCCCATATGCTGACGTGCTTTTTGTTTTGAAGGTCTCTAAGAAATGGCCTTGTTCCCGACACATACCGGGATTTCCTATCCTGTTTGATCGGCTGCTGACGTGGCCGGCCGACCATGTCCCGCGGCTTACACCGCTTGGGAGCACGCCATGAGCCAGCGCCGCTCCCCGATCACGCCGCAGGAGGCCGCCACCATCTGCGCGCTGCGGCCGGCCGCATGTCGGTGCCGGCGCTGGTAGGTGCGGCAGGCTGTTGGTGGAGGGGCACCTTGACCGGGCGCACCTTCACCCCGGACGAGGATCGCCTGATCCTCGACGACCGCGCCGCCAGCCTGTCGTGGCCGGCGATCGGCGCTTGGCGCGGCACAACATTGGTAGGCGCCGTGTTGCCGGATGCTCAATCCGTGACCGCTGCACCACTCAACATGCTGAACCAGGCGGTCGGGTAGCCCCGGCGGGTCACGGTGCAGATGACCGGAACACCTGATCCCTCGCCGGCTGTCTCGCCTGCTTTCCGTCCGTCGGTCGCATAGAGCTGCTGCCCGGCGTAGCAGGTCTTTGGAAGGTTTGCCGTGGTAAACAAGCCGGCCTGCACAGCTCCCGCAGTCGCCAAGTTACCGGCCCCGGTGACATGAAATTCCTCTGTGCTGCCGTTGAACCACTGCGCCATGTAGTCCCAGCCGGAACCGTTCATGCTGTAGCCGACTGCGGTGGCACTCGTGGGCTTCAGGGACAGGTTAAAGTTCGAGCCGTAGATCTCTTTGCCGATGTTGATGACGCCGACCTGGACGTCCATCATTGCATCCACGGTACCGTTTCCCGACGTGATAGGCGGCTGGATCGTGATCACGCCTTCCATGATGTTCGCGAAGCCGAGACCTGTTGCGGTGACCTGGCCGAGGTAGGCGGAGGTGTCGGAACTCTGGCCACCTTGGAATATAGTCGTGTTGACTCCATCCGCTTCGCCGATAGCGGCATTGGTGTCCCACCAGTTAGCTTTGTTCATGTTGATGGCCAAGCCGACCTGCGCATGTCCTGGGCCGCCGACTCCTGCGCCGATGATGCCGGCGTTGATGGTGGAAGCTGCCTGGAAGCTGGTGCTGGTCAGGTTGACATTCATAGACGTCACTTGTGCCAGTGCTTGGACTGCGGAAAGACAGAACATGGTTGTTGCAATCAGCAGCTGTCGCATTGTTCGCTCCAAAGGGTGCTAAAGAGGCCTGTCAACAGTGACGAGGCGACCCTAGCGAGCGGGTTATTTCTCAATGCTTAACGGCAACGCTGCTGGTAAAGGAACCAAGCTTTGTCAAACAACACAAATCGGTGAGTGTATTTCAACAGCAATGAGTACACAGGTTCGTGAATATAATGAACTTGCGGGGACGACCTGGGACCTTTCGACTGGCGACTGCTTCCTCCTACTCCGTGAGGTGGAAACCGTACCGACCTCGCATACTGCACTCTGCCGGAAGATAGCTGCCGACAAGCATTCATATACCAAGTCACTCGGAGCGCAGATTATGCGCTGGCTTGAGAGTAGGATTAGCGAGTGGATAGAACCTGGACCGGCAGCAGGATCCTAGGCCACATGCTTCCGAGCAATGGTGCCATCTTGCGACCGATTACCGCCGATGCTGGAGGAAGCGAATACCGATACTCAGCTCTATCGCTCTACTGTCACGAGCGGGTGGCTTACGTCCTGTGTCAGCAGTGCCAGGCCGATCCCCACGGGGACGCATAGTAGGAGAATGCACATCATCTTCATCGAATGACTCTTCGGAATCGCAATCGGAGACCCGCGATCGCAATGCCCTTCTTGGTAGGGGCATGCCATGTGCCACTCGTGGACCACACGTGGCGGATCGCCCTCCCCCTCCTCCTGACGACCGCAAGCCAGAAGAAGTACCGCTGCCGCCAACCGCCACGCGCTTGGTGGCGTAGGAGCTACGGCGGGCGGCAGAGCTTGCGCGGACGCATGGCGATTTGGTGCGCGCGGCCAAGCTGCAGGCGCGGGCCGACGCGCTGTGCTCAGCACCACCAGCCGGACGGACAGGACCGCGACATGACCACGAGCTGCATCGACCGCTTCCACCTCAGCCGGGACGCCAGCGGTGCCTACGTCAGCGTGCTCATGGATGATTGGGACTTTACGATCGCGTTGCAGGCCGAGGTGGTCGAACGGGATGAGGTGAAGGTTTCCGAGGGCACAGGAACGTTGACGAACACGCCCAGGTGTGACGCCAAGGGAAGCTCGCGGAGGGACCAGCTAGGGAGGGCAAGATACTCTCGAAAACGGTCGGAGATCATCGTCATGAGGCACCGTATAACGTAGCGCCCGTATTAGCTTGAGAAATAAGACCCGCTTGCTGTTCAGCATTCTTTAACCACTTGAGTACCAGTCTCCCCTTCGGCACCAACATGGCGCCGAACTCAGAGGAAGAACTCCAATGCGCTCCATCAGCACCGCCCACTCGTCTGACGCACGTCACGAGGTCGTCAGCCCACTGCTGTTGTCGCACCAGCTGTTGTCTCTGGCCGAGGACGCCCATCGCGCCGGCCTCTCATAGAGTGCCATCCGCCTCCTCCGCCTCGCCCACACCGTTTGCGACCATCACCCACGGACGCGATAGAAGACAAAGGACCGTCGCCGAAGGCCTGCATAATTGTATGACTACACGAAGGCATAGAGGCATGAGGGTATGGACTTATGTCGTTGCACCTTCTTTCTGGCTAGCGATACCCTTCTTTGTCGATAGTCAGGATCGGATGCCGCTGTGGTCGGAACGTCAATCCGCGCGCCGGTTTCAGAGCCGGCGCTGACGATCCCCGAGGCTGACGCCGTGCGCGGGTTCGTCCTGGCCGAGAAGTCCGAGGCCACCCGTCGCGGCTATTGATCTGACTTCGCCGGGTTCTCGCGCTGGTGCACGGACCGCGGCGTCGAGCCGCTACCAGCGTCACCGGGCGCGGTGACCGGCTTTCTGGCCGCCGAGGCTACGGCCGGGGCCAAGGCATCGACCTTGAGTCGCAAGCTGGCGGCAATCCGGTACGCGCACCGCCTGGCCGGCGTCGCCTCGCCCACCGACGTTGAACAGGTCCGGGCCATCATGCGCGGGATCCGCCGCGACCGCGGCGCGGCACCGAGCCAGAAGGCAGCCGCCACCGGGGAGCGCATCAAGGCGATGCTCGCCCATATGCCCGACAACTTGGAGGGCAAACGGGACCGGGCCTTGTTGGCAGTCGGCATGGCGGGCGCGTTCCGCCGGTCCGAGCTCGTCGCGCTAAAGGTAACGGACATGGAGCGAGTGCCGGAAGGGCTGCGCGTCACCATCCGCCGGAGCAAGACCAACCAGGAGGGCGCCGGCGCGGTCATAGCCATCCTGCGCGGGTCCAAGCTCAAGCCGATGCGCGCAGTGTTCGACTGGCTGCAGGCGGGTGGGATCAACGGCGGGCTGGTGTTCCGCTCGATCAACCGGCACGGGCAGGTGTCGGCCGAGGGACTGACGCCGCAGACGGTGGCGCTGGTGATAAAGCACTACGCGGACGTGGCCGGCCTCGATCCGGACGAGTTCGCCGGACACTCGCTGCGGGCCGGGTTCCTGACCAGCGCGGCCGAGGCGGGCGCCGACGTGCTGCGCATGATGGAGGTGAGCCGGCACAAGCGGGTCGAGACGGTGCGCGGCTACGTGCGGCGGGCGAACCTGTTCCGGAACCACGCGGGCGTCGACTTCCTCTAGCCATCAAGCCGCCATGCTGTCACGACTGCATAGAGCGAAGATTTGCAGTCATGCCGCTATGATGGAGACACCGGGATGGCTGCCGATGAAGGCCATTGCGATGCTGGCGCGAAAGGGTGGGGCGGGTGACTGGAGTGCGCCCCTGCGGGAGGACGATTACAGCCGCCG
>CALMVN010000214.1 GCA_937873225.1 uncultured Acetobacteraceae bacterium | reverse complement strand
GGCCTACAGCCCGCTTGCCCTGGCCGCCCGCACCACCTTCCTGCGCGATGCCGCGGCCGCCTGGGCACGGGCTGGACACACCACCACCGCCGACAGCCTGTCCCGCGCCGCGGACGTGCAGGCCGAGCGCCATGGGAGCCGCACATGACCGAGGACACGAACACGAGGGCCAAGGCGCTTGTGGAGGCAGCGATAGAGGCCGGCCGCGTCCTTGTCGTCCTGGAGGGTGCGCTGCGTGCCGCCCGCGCGTTCATCGCGGCTGAGCGGGACGTGCAGCTTGCCGGCGCCGCTGAGGTGGGGCCGGACGGTCAGCCGAACCGCAGCACCATCGCGCCGGACGACCTGCCCACGGTGCTGGCGTTCGACGCGGCGCTGGCGGCGATCGACGCCGCTCTGCTGGCCGCGAGCCCGCAGCCGTGACGCTATGGCTTGCCGGCGGGCTTCTCGGGCTTGGGCGCCAGCTTCGGCTGCAGGGCTTCTGTCAGCAGCACCCGGGCTGCCTCGGAGCGGGTCGGGATGGTGTCCTGCTTGCGGCGCCAGTCGTCCAGAGCCCTCATCAGGGAGGACGGCACCGACAGGTTCAGGCGCTCGATTTTCGTTTCGGTCGGCATGGTTGTGCATATGCCGACTTGCACCGCCCGCGTCCACGCGCAGATGCCCAAAGGGCAATTGACACAACCGATATTTTGCCCTCTCGTTATGGTTGTGACGGCCCGTTGACGCCCGGGACGGCGCACAGCCTGACAGATAGGGTCTGATCGACGCGCAACCCGCGAACGCTCCCGCACGCCCTGATGGCGGCGGTTACGGAAGATGGAGGCAGGCACACAAGAATTGCTCGACCAGGCCAGCAGCATCAGCGCATCGCGAGCGCCGATCTAGTCGAGCCATCCGCGCCCGGGCGGTCTGCCGGGAGAGTCCGCGAAGAGCGGGCAAGGTCGGTGCGGACAGGGTTGCAGCCCTGCCCGCTCCTGATCCCGAAACGAGGTTGCGACCAGATGTCCGAGACTACGAAGGAGCTTACCACACGTCGCGCCCTGATGGGCAATGCAGGCGTGGCAGCACTGGCAACCGTGCTGGTTGCTACGCCAGGCACACACGCCCTCAAGGCGGCGTCCGCGCCCTCCGACGCCGACACCCCGCTCCTTACCCTCTGCAATCAGTTCATGGCCCTGCAAGCCGGCGTCGACCGCATCAACGCCGACAGGGAACACGATCACGAGGAAGAGCTGGAGCGGCTGTGCGCAGCGCAGAGCCCGATCCTGGACGAGATGGAGGACCTGCGGGCGGTAAGCCTGGAGGAGCATCGGGCACGGGCACGGGTGCTGATGAAATGGTATGGCGTGAAGGACAACGAGGAAGGGCACAGCCAGCTCGAATGGCACCGGGTTGCGCCGCTGTTCCGCGACCTGCTCGGGGAGGCGGCGTGATGGCCCGCCGCACCCCGCCGGCTCCGATACCTACCAGCCACGGCGAGATGATGCGGGTGGTGGACATGCTCTCTGTGCCGCAGAAGTCGGCCGAGGAGCGTGCAGCCGAGGACAACCTGACGCGACGCATGAACACCTTGGCGGAAGACCTGCGTACCAGAAACCTGGCCAACGGGCTTGCCCTCGCCCAGCAAGCGGCGAGGCGGCAAGGTCCGCTGGTCGACGTGTTCGCCGAGCTCGGCCGGCGGTATGTCCATCTCCTCGACGAGGTGGGCGGCCGGACGGTTCTGACTGAGGCCGGGCCGGTCAGGCTCGCCCCCACGAAGCCGCAGCGCACGGCGTTCCGGGTGATTGAGGGAGGGCAGCGCTGATGGCTGCCGATCTCGCCAGCCTTGGGCTCGCCCCGGCGGCAACACACCCCGATGCGGAACTGTTCGTCTTGATCGCGAAGCAGAAGGCCAGGCACGACGCCTGGAATGCAGCCCGGGGAGAGGAGGCGCACCGGAAGCTGCTCCGTAAGTGGCAGAAGGAGGACCCGATCAAGCAGGAGGAGCGGATCGCCCGATTTGTTCCGTTGAGCCTGGAAGGCTTGGTCGAAAAGGCCGACGCTGCTCTGCAGGAATGGCACGAGGACACCGGCCCCGATCGCTACAAGCGCATGTGGGCGACGATGGCAACAGCGCTGGAACAGGCCATGCAGATCCTGCAGGCGCAGCGCGTGGTTGAGATGCCTGCTGCCGGAGGGCGCGGAGCATGACCCGGTCATTTGTGGTCCCGCCAGCACGAGGGGATCGCAGGCCGGCACCGCGGCCTATCCCGGCGTGGCTCCCGGCGCCCTGGAACGGGAAGCCGTCATGAGCGCGCACCTGGACGTGCCCTGCCCTGACCTGCCGCTGGTGCTGCACCTCCGGTCGACGCTGGCGCTGGCGGAGGCGACGCGCCCCGCCAATCGGGCCTTGGGCTGCTACTGCAGGCCAAGCCCGACCTGGGGATGCTAGTGCCGCTGATCCTGATCAGGCACGAGGAAGCTTCCTTCAGCCCGGCAGCAGGACATGGTCGATCACGTGGATGACGCCGTTCGATTGGTAGACGTCCGCGATCGTCACCGTCGCGACGTCGCCCTTCACATCAGTCAGCATGATGGCACCTGGAGCACCCATAGTCGCCACCAGCGGCACGCCGGCCACCGTCATCAAGGTTGCCCTGCCGCCGCCCGCGGCGATCGCAGCCATCAGCGCCTTAGAGTCCATGCTTCCGGCGACGACGTGGTAGGTCAGCACCTTTGTCAAGGTGGCCTTGTTCTCGGGCTTCAGCAGGGTTGGAACCGTACCGGGCGGCAGCATGGTGAAGGCTTCGTTGGTCGGTGCGAACACCGTGAACGGGCCGGGACCAGACAACGTGTCCACGAGGCCAGCCGCCTTGACGGCCGCGACGAGCGTGGTGTGGTCCTTCGAGTTCACGGCGTTCTGGATGATATTCTGCTGCGGATACATGGCTGCGCCGCCGACCATGGGATCGGTTGTCGCGCCTGATTGGCTCGACGAAGAGCTCGGCTGCATGCAGCCAGCCACCAGCCCAGCCGTCAGCACCATCGGCATGATGTTGCGAAGTTTCATAGGTCTGTTTCCTGCCCGAGATGCGATCTGCATCCGTCATCGTCATTACGGACGGAAAACGCCAGTGGATGCACCTCAGCGTCTTGAGCAGTTGGACATGGAGTGACTGATTGCTTACGGGCTTCCCTACTTTCGGTCGGGCCGGTAACAAATTCTAGATTGAGAGGCGACATGAGCGGCCGCGCTGCCGGCTTGTCCTGGTCGGCGATCGGGAAGCGGGTCGGATGCAACGGCAAGGCGTGCGCCTATCGCCTGTCGCGCGGCCTGCAGGTGCCCGACCCGAAGCCGGTCCAGGTCGGCCGCAGCAAGCCCCGCAGCGCCTATGACAAGCCGGAGACAAAGGGGAGGCGTGACGCCCTCCCCGCCGGCGATGACGCGAGCTGGCGGGCGCGCACCGCCGATACGTTGCTAGATGGACGCGGGTATCGGTAACACCGCCTCATGACTAATGGATGCCGACATGACCGATCTTGCCTGCCTTCCACCAGATGGAACCACCTGGAATACCTTGCACTGGGTCCTACATGACCCAACCAACCGGATGCACGTGATGCGGTGGCACGATCCCATCTGGTTCGAGATCGCCAACCCATGCGAGCTGTATGCAAACGATCTGGGAGCCAGGGGCTACCGTTACTGGGAGCCCTGCATACCCCCGAACTGGAGTGCGGAGGATGCTGGCTAGTACCGACACGAGCGGGCGGACGACCAGGGCTGACACGGAACTGATCTCGGGCGGATACCGGTAGTCCGATTCTAGCGCTCTATCGTCCTGAGCAGATGGCTGACATCCTGGGTTAGCAACGCCAAGCCGATCCCCACGGGGATGCCTACCAGGAGGACGCACATCATCTTCATTGGACGATCTCTCGAAACCGCAGGCGCATGTGGGGCCGTGATACTCCTGCTGCTAGGCGTGCATCGGCCGCCAGCGACGGAGCGAGCATGACGGACCGCCCTCCTCTTCCTCCTGATGACCGGAACCCTGCGGAGGTGTCGACACCGCTGCCGCCAGCGGCGAGCCGTCTGGTGGCGCAGCAGATGCGTGGAGCGGCGATGGCGGCGGCAGCACGCGGCGATCTGGTACAGGCAGCCAAGCTGCGGGAACGGGCGGACGTGCTGTGCCCATCGACGCCACCAGCTGGACGGACAGGGCCGCGCAGATAAGGACCGGCTGCACCTACTGCTTCCGGCTCGGCCGTGTCGCCAGCGGCGCCTACGTGGACGAGCTCGTGGACGATTGGGGCTGGACGATCGCGCTGCGGACCGAGGTGGTCGAGCGGAATGGCGTGAAGGTGTTCGAGGGCGCTGGGACGCTCACAAACGCGGCGGCGGGCGGTTCTAGCGCTGGTACTATGCCATAGCCTGCTCCAGCAGCTTTCGGCCTGTTCGGCGCCCGGTGCTGGCCGTGGAACCACGCCAACGCATCGAGCTGCTCTGACTCGCGTTCCACGAAAAACCGCCCTAGCCTACCGTGCTAGCACGCAAACGGGCTAGCGAGGTACCATGCTAACGGTCACGATCATCAGCCAGAAGGGCGGCGCCGGCAAAACCACACTCGCCATACACCTTGCCGTTGCGGCGTGCGCGGCTGGGCTTCCAACGGTCATTGTCGACACCGATCCGCAGGCCACCGCCTCACGCTGGGGCAAGTGGCGGAACGGCGCCGATCCGGACGTGATCGACTGCGCCTCCCATAGCCTGCTGCCCGACAAGCTGGCGGCGCTTGATCAAGCTGGGGCTGCTTTCGCCGTGATCGACACACCACCGGCTGCCGACATCATGGCTAGGGAGGCGTGCCGGGCAGCCAGCCTGCTACTCCTCCCCTGCCGGCCGCGAGCGTTCGACCTGGACGCGATCCGCACCACGGCCGAGCTTGCAAAGGCGAGTGGCAAGCCGGCGTTCGTGGTGTTCATGGCTGGGCCACCTCGGGCTGGCGTCCTGTATCCGGAAGCGGAAGGCGTGGTCCGTCAGATCGGGCTGGAGGTGGCGCCCGTCATGCTTCCGGAGCGTGCCGCTTTCCACCATAGCGTTGCCGAGGGCAAAGCCGCCGGCGAGACCGAACCCAATGGTAAAGCCGCTGCCGACGTGGCTCGACTCTGGAAGTGGGTCGGCAAGCAAGCTAACGTGATACCTCGCAAACATGCTAGCAAGGTTGCATGATGACCCGCTTTGCCGGATTGAAAGAGGACTTGCGCCCAGCTTCGGCCAAGGTGGTCGATCTGGTGCCGCCGGCTGGCGCTGCTGCCCCGGATGCCGCACCCAAGCGGCCACGTGCTCGCGATGGGAAGAAGGGTATCCTCGGCCACTTTAGTCCGGAGCTAAGTCGCGCCCTCAACCTGATGGCGGTCGAGGAAGGCACCAGCGTGCAGGCTCTGATGGGCGAGGCGTTCGATCTACTGCTCCGAGCACGCGGCAAACATCCGTTCGGAGAACGGTAGCCAGCCAACGTGCTAGCATGTTAGCACGCTAAACCGGTGAGCTAATGTCGGATAAGTGTTATTATCCGACATTCGGTCCTGTAGGAGTGCCCAGCCGGTGATAGGCCGCCGCAGAACCCGCGCTGCCGAGCCGGCAACCGCCGTCGCGATCGTCGCGGAGGTGGGTTCGGCGCACACCAGGCTGGCCGAATACCAGCAGGCCGCGCACGGCGCCTACGCGACCGCGACCGAGGAAGCGTTCCGCAGCGACAGCGCCATGTTCTCTGGCTGGTGCTCCTCGGCCGGGCTCGACGCGCTGCCGGCGGCGCCGGGCACGGTGGCGGCGTTCATCGAGGCCATGAGCGAGACGCGGAAGCCGGCCACGATCCGCCGGTACGTGTCGACCATCTCGCACATGCACAAGGCGGCCGGCGTCCCGAACCCGTGCGCGGATCCGGTCGCCAAGTTCGCGCTGCGCCGGATGGGCAAGGTGCTCACGGTCCGCCAGCGCCAGGCGAAGGGGATCAACCGCAGCCTGCTAGACCGGATGCTGGGCGCCACCGGCACGACGCCGCGGGACATGCGCAATCGGGCGCTGCTGGCGGTGGCCTACGACACGCTCGCCCGGCGGTCGGAACTGGTGACGCTGCAGCTCGGGGACCTGCAGGTTGACGAGGACGGGCACGGAAGCGTGCTGATCCGCCGCAGCAAGACGGACCAGCTCGGGGAGGGCTCGGCCCGCTACCTGGCGCCCGACACCGTGCAGCTCGTCCAGGAGTGGACAGCTGCGGCTGCCCTGGCCGATGGACCGCTGTTCCGCGCGACCAGGTGGAACGGCGCGGTTGGTGGCGCTCTGTCGGCCGACGACGTGGGACGGATCTTCAAGGCGATGGCGGCGGCGGCCAAGCTGCCGCCGAAGGTGGTGCGACAGATCAGCGGGCACAGCACCCGCGTCGGCGCCGCACAGGACATGGACGCGGCTGACATCGGCATGGCCGGCATCATGGCAGCTGGCGGGTGGAAGACCCCGGCGATGGTCGGACGCTACACCAGCCAGCAGGCCACGCGCCGGAGCGGAGCTGCCAAGCTGGCCGAGAAGCAGGGGCGGGCAGGTTAATGCTCAAGCTGTTCCGCAGCGACACGGCTCTGGCGGACAGTCGGGATACTTCAGGAGGAGCGACACGAGATGGCTGACAGGAACGCTCGGCGAGCTGAGGGGCAGGGCTACGCCGAGGGGCTGGCCCGGGCCGCTCAGATGCTTGAGCTGTCGCCGCAGACCATTCGTCTTCATGCGGGTGAGATGACCGCGCAGGAGATGAGGACAGTTCAGGCTGTCCTGACGTGGCTGCGGGGCAAGATCCAAGCGGAGGCGCGCAAGCCCTAGCTGTCCAGAAACCGCGTTACATGGATCTGGAGTAACGGGGGGACGAGGCCGGGCAGGGTGCCGAGGTGCCGGCGGAAGATGCGTTACACGGGTCAGCGGCGGGGCAGGGGACCGGGTTTCTGCGGCTCACTCAGCGGATGCGCGGCGAACGCCTCCCGATCGTCTCGCGGATGTCCGGCGATCGTCTCGCGTACGCCTAGATGGGCCTTCCATACACCAATGCACCTGTGGTGCAGGCGGACACGGAACCGGCTACGC
>CALMVN010000213.1 GCA_937873225.1 uncultured Acetobacteraceae bacterium | reverse complement strand
CCCTGGCTCGGCACCGGAGGCGCGCCCGCGGCGGCGGCACCCGCGGCCGGCGGCGTCTTGTCGCTGACCGGCGTGCCGTCCGGGTTGTAGCGCACCACCTTGACCTGGGCGACCGCCTTGTCCACCGCCGCGCGCACCGCGCCCTGGATCAGCTTCTGGCGGATCTGCACGGCCACCGTGCTGAACGCCGGCGGCGTGGAGATGCGCGTGTCGAGCACCTGGATCACGTGCCAGCCGTAGCGGGTGTGGACCGGCTTGTCCGAGATCTGGCCCTTGTTCATGGCGAAGGCGGCGGCCGAGAAGTCGGGCAGCATGTCGCCCTGCTTGAACCAGCCGAGGTCGCCGCCGCTGCTGGCGGCCGTGCCCTTGTCGGTCGAATACTGCTTGGCGAGGGCCGCGAAGTCGGCACCCCCCTTCAGCTTCCTGATGATGTCGTCCGCGGTCTTCTCGTCCGCCACCAGGATGTGCCGCGCGTGCACCTCCTTCTCGCCGGGCTTGCCGGCGTAGTCCTTGGCGTATGCCGCCTTGATCGCGTCGTCGGTGATCTGCGGCGCGACGATCCGGGTCAGGTAGACGTTCTGCAGCGCCTGGTCGGCGGCGTTCTGCATCGCCTTCTGCGCGTCCGGGTCCTTGGCCAGCCCTTCCTTCTGCGCCTCGATCAGCAGCGCCTTCTGGTCCACCAGCTGGTTCACGATCATCGGGAACAGCATCTGCGGCGGCATGCCGCGCACGTTGTCGGGCAGCGACTGCGCCGCCGCGCGCACCCGGTCGAGCCGGATCGGGTCGCCGTTCACCGAGGCCACCACCGGATTCTCGCTGCGCGGCGCGGCAGGTGCCGCGGCCGGGGCAGCGGTCGGCGTGGCGGCGTCCTTCTTGTGGGCCGGCGCAGCGAGCGCCGCGACCGAGGAGGCAGAAACGAACAGGGCCGCCGCCGTGATGGCAGCAGCCGGGCTGGAAAGCCGCATGGACAAGGAACCCTCGAATGACGCGTCCCGGGATGATGGCAAAACCGCGCCGCCGTCACAAGCGACCCCCTTCCGCCTCGGCCTGCCCGCCGGCGCCCGCCGCCGCGATTGGGGGGATTGGTTGACCGGAGGCCCCCCCGGTCCTATCTGGAACACCGCGTGACGCCCGGCCGTCTGCCGGACGCCCGACCGCGCGCAAGCGGCCCTGCCCGGGCGGTGGCGCGCCGGATCCGGTGCCGCCGGAACCGGCTCCCAGGCAGCGCCGTGGGCGGACGCCATCCGGAAGGCCTGCATGTTCGCGTCTCTCGCCCGCTCCCTGTTCGGCTCCGCCAACGACCGCTCGCTCCGCGCGCACCAGCGACGCGTGCCGGAGATCAACGCGCTGGAGCCGCAGGTCCAGGCGCTGGACGACGCCGCGCTGACGGCCAGGACCGCGGAGTTCCGCACCCGCCTCGCCGGCGGCGCCAGCCTGGACAGCCTGCTGCCGGAAGCCTTCGCGGTGGTGCGCGAGGCGTCGCGCCGGGTGCTCGGCCTGCGCCACTTCGACGTACAGCTGGTCGGCGGCATGGTGCTGCACTCGGGCCGCATCGCCGAGATGCGCACCGGCGAGGGCAAGACCCTGGTCGGCACCCTGCCGGTGTACCTCAACGCGCTCGGCGGCAAGGGCGTGCACGTCGTCACCGTCAACGACTATCTCGCCCGACGCGACTCGGAGGAGATGGGCCGCCTGTACGCGTTCCTCGGCCTGTCCACCGGCGTGATCATTCCCAACCTGCCGGACGAGGAGCGGCGCGCGGCCTATGCCGCCGACGTCACCTACGGCACCAACAACGAGTTCGGCTTCGACTACCTGCGCGACAACATGAAGTACCGGCTGGAGGACATGGTCCAGCGTCCGTTCAACTACGCCATCGTCGACGAGGTGGACTCCATCCTGATCGACGAGGCGCGCACCCCGCTGATCATCTCCGGCCCGGCCGAGGACAGCTCCGACCTGTACCGCCGCGTCGACACGGTGGTGGCGGAGCTGGCGAAGGACGCGTCCACCTACGACAAGGACGAGAAGTTCCGCACCGTGATCCTCACCGAGCACGGCACCGAGACCGTTGAGGAGATGCTGCGCGCCGCCGGCATCGTGTCCGAAGGCGGCCTCTACGACGTGGCCAACATCTCCGTCGTCCACCACGTGCAGCAGTCGCTCCGCGCCCATACCCTGTTCTCGCGCGACGTCGACTACATCGTGCGCGCGGGCAAGGTGGTGATCATCGACGAGTTCACCGGCCGCATGATGGAAGGCCGGCGCTACGGCGACGGGCTGCACCAGGCGCTGGAAGCCAAGGAGCACCAGGAGATCCAGCAGGAGAACCAGACGCTGGCCTCCATCACCTTCCAGAACTACTTCCGGCTGTATCCGAAGCTGTCCGGCATGACCGGCACGGCGATGACGGAGGCCGACGAGTTCGCCGAGATCTACAAGCTCGACGTGGTGGAGATCCCGACCAACGTTCCGGTGATCCGCGAGGACGGCGACGACGAGGTGTACCTCACCGAGCAGGACAAGTTCTTCGCCGTCACCCGGCTGATCACCGAGATCCACGCCACCGGCCAGCCGATCCTGGTCGGCACCACCTCCATCGAGAAGAGCGAGCACCTGTCCGGCCTGCTCAAGGCCGAGCGCATCCCGCACAACGTGCTCAACGCCCGCTTCCACGAGATGGAGGCGACCATCATCGCCCAGGCCGGCGCGCCCGGCGCCATCACCATCGCCACCAACATGGCCGGGCGAGGGACCGACATAAAGCTCGGCGGCAACGTCGAGATGCGCGTGCGCCAGGAGCTCGCCGACCTGCCCGAGCCGGAGCGCTCGACGCGCGAGGCCGCACTCCGCGAGCAGGTCGCGGCGTTCCACGTCACCGTCAAGGAGGCGGGCGGCCTGTTCGTGATCGGCACCGAGCGGCACGAAAGCCGTCGCATCGACAACCAGCTGCGCGGCCGCTCCGGCCGCCAGGGCGACCCGGGCGCGTCGCGCTTCTTCCTGTCGCTGCAGGACGACCTGATGCGCATCTTCGGCTCCGACCGGATGGCCGGGATGCTGCAGAAGATGGGCCTGAAGCCGGGCGAGGCGATCATCCATCCCTGGATCAACCGGGCGCTGGAGAAGGCGCAGAAGAAGGTCGAGGCGCGCAACTTCGACACCCGCAAGAACCTGCTCAAGTACGACGACGTGAACAACAGCCAGCGCAAGGAGGTGTACGCCCAGCGCCGCGAGTTCATGTCCTCCGACGACGTGTCCGAGATCGTGGCCACCATGCGCGCCGAGCTGGTCGAGCAGCTGGTGCGCGCCCACGTGCCGGAGCGCGCCTTCGCCGAGCAGTGGCAGAGCGCCGAGCTCGCCGCCGAGCTGAAGCGCCTGCTGGCACTCGACCTGCCGGTGGAAGCCTGGGCCGCCGAGGACGGCATCGGCCTGAACGAGGTGCTGGAGCGGAGCCTCGCCGCGGCACGGGAGGCGGCGGCGGCGCGTGCCGCCAATTTCGGCCCCTCGGTGATGCGCTACATCGAGAAGCAGCTGCTGCTCGGCACGCTGGACACGGTGTGGAAGGAGCACCTGCTGCTGCTGGACCAGCTGCGCCAGGGCATCTCCTTGCGCGCCTACGGCCAGAAGGATCCGCTCAACGAGTACAAGAACGAGGCCTTCACCCTGTTCAACGTCATGCTCGACGAGCTGCGCGAGCGGGTGACGGCGATGCTGTCGCGCGTGGAGCTGGGCCCGCCGCCGGACGACCCGTTCCCCGGCCAGCTCCAGGGCCAGATGCAGGGCCAGGCCGCCCTGGCGGCGATGCCGATGCATCCGCAGGAAGCGGCGCGCGAGCTGGCGATGGCCGGTGGCCCGGACCCCTACGCCGGCGCCACCCTGCAGGCGACGGTCGAGCCGCCGCCGGAAGCGGTGCATCTGGCGCCGCGCCATCCGACCCTGACCGCCGACCCGGCGAGCTGGGTCGACACCCCGCGCAACGCCCTCTGCCCATGCGGCTCGGGCGCCAAGTACAAGCACTGCCACGGCCGCGTCGCCTGACGCCGCCCGCACGGAACAGGCGACCATGGCCGGCCATTCCCAGTTCAAGAACATCATGCACCGCAAGGGCGCGCAGGACGCCAGGCGTGCGCGGCAGTTCGCCAAGGCGATCCGCGAGATCACCGTGGCGGCCCGCTCCGGATTGCCCGACCCCGCCTCCAACCCGCGCCTGCGCGCCGCCCTGTCCGCGGCGCAGAAGGTCAACATGCCCAAGGACACGGTGGAACGGGCGATCAGGAAGGCGACCGGCGCCGGCGGCGGCGAGGACTACGTCGAGGTGCGCTACGAGGGCTACGGCCCGGCCGGCGTGGCGGTGATCGTGGAAGCCCTCACCGACAACCGCAACCGCACCGCCTCCGACGTCCGCGCCGCGTTCTCCAAGCACGGCGGCAGCCTGGGCGAGACCAACTCGGTGTCCTTCATGTTCACCAGGGTCGGGCTGGTGGCCTACCCGGCCTCCGCCGCCTCGGAGGACGACATGCTGGAAGCCGCGATCGAGGCCGGCGCCGACAACGTCGAGAGCGGCACCGAGGGCCACGAGGTGACCTGCGCCGCCGACAGCCTGTTCGCGGTGCGCGACGCGCTGGAGGCCCGCTTCGGCGCCCCGGAGGTCGCCAAGATCGACTGGCGCCCCGGCACGGTGGTGACGCTCGACGAGGAGCACGGCGCCACCGTGCTCAGGCTGATCGACGCGCTCGACGACAACGACGACGTGCAGGCGGTCTACGCCAACTTCGACGTTCCCGACGCGGTCGCCGAACGCCTGTCCGCGTGAGCCCGACCCGCCTGCTCGGCATCGACCCCGGCCTCCGGTTCATGGGCTGGGGCCTGATCGAGGTCGACGGCAACCGCCTGCGCCACCTGGCCGACGGGGTGATCGCCACCGACGGCGCCGACAGCGTGCCCGACCGGCTCAGGACTCTGCACGCCGGGCTGAACGCCCTGTTCGACGCCTGGGCGCCCAGCGAGGCGGCGGTGGAGGAGACCTACGTCAACCGCAGCGGCTCCTCGACCCTCAAGCTCGGCTACGCCCGCGGCGTCGCCCTGCTGGCCCCGGCCCTGGCGGGCATCGCCGTGTCGGAATACGGCGCGATGGAGGTCAAGCGCGCCGTGGTCGGCACCGGCGCCGCCACCAAGGAGCAGGTCGAGATGATGGTCCGCCGCCTGCTGCCGGGTGCCGGCATCAAGCGTGCCGACGCCGCCGACGCGCTGGCGGTGGCGATCTGCCACGCCCACCACCGTGCCAGCCGGCTGCGGATCGCCACCGGCACCCGGATGGCCTGATCCGGCCCCGCCGCCTCAGCCCGCCCAGGCCACCACTGCCGCACCCACCTGGCGCAACGCCGCCTCCTGCGTCTCCCGCTCCAGGCCCGGCGCATGGTAGTAGGCCGCGACGACCAGCGGCGCCCGGCCGGGCGGCCACGCAACCGCATAATCGTTGCACACGCCCTCCGCGGTCCCGGTGCGGTCGCACGCCGTCCAGCCGGGGAACGCGGCGCGCAGCCGGGTCCGACCGGGCACGTTCGCCGCCATCCAGCGCAGGAGCAGCGCGCGCGACGACGGCCGCAGCGCGTCGCCCAGCACCACCGTGCGCGCCAGCCCGGCCATGGCGCGCGGCGTGGTGCAGTCGGCCGTCAGGGAGTTCCTGACCAGCTCGTAGCTGTCGAACCGCGTGACCGGATCGCCGAGCCGCCTTGCATACGCGGTCAGCGCCGCCGGCCCGCCGACGCGGGCGAGCAGGAGGTTCGCCGCCGCGTTGTCGCTCCGCTCCAGGATCGCCTGGCACAGCCCGCCCACCGTCATCCTGCCCTCCGCCACGTGGGCACTTGTCACCGGAGAGGCCGGCAGCAGGTCCTTCGCCCCGTAAGGCACCTCCCGCTCCAGCCCGTCGGCACCCGCATCCACCCGTGACAGCACCAGGGCGGCGAGGATGCCCTTGAACGTGCTCTGCAGGGGAAAGCGCTCGTCGGCCCGATGCGCCAGCGTCCGCCCGCTGCCGGTGTCGAGCACGAACACCCCGAGCCGCCCGCCCCGCCGCCGCTCGATCGCGGCGATGGCATCCTCCGTGACCGCTTCCGCCGGCGCGGCACCGACCGCAACGGCTGCCGACAGCCCGGCCACGAGCGCACGACGGGTGAGGGCAGGGATCACGCGCAGTCCTTCGGAGGTCGATGACAGGATTTGGTGTCCGCGGCGGGATTCGAACCCACGACCCCAGGATTCATCCCACTTCGGCTTTCGCCGCCGCGACCGGAACCGGCCGCGTTCGTGGTCTGGACTGTCCCTTCACCCTAGGCCGGAACCCTTAGGTGCCGCCCGTCCAGTCTCTACACCTTCCCGACCCCTGGCAGGGCCGGGCTTGGCTCGGGATCGGCATAGTGCGAGCCGCACCGCAGCGTTCCCCGACTTTGAGCGGATCCGTCACGCGGTTTCCCCTCGTGACGCCCAGTTGGTGACAAGGAATCCTGTGCTCTATCCTGCTGAGCTACGCGGACAACCAGCCCGAGCCTATACGGCAACTCCGCCCCCCGCGGCAACCTCAGCGCCGCGCCCGCGCCTGTCCGGCGAGGACCGCGACGTGCCGCCGGCACAGAAGCAGGTCCGGCGCCCCGCTCTGCTTGCAGGCGAGCTCCAGCGCCTGCGTCTGCTCCGCCGCACGAAGCAGCGCGCCCGAGTCCCACATCGACAAGGCCCGCCCGAACGCGTCCGTGCGCTTGAAGAACACCGGCGGCCGCAGCGCACGCATCGCCGCCGTAGCGCTCTGCCCGCCTTGCTCCATCAGCAGCCGCGCCTGCCGCAGCCGGTGGAGGTGCCCGAGCAGGGCCCGCGCCACCGCCACCGGGCTGGTGCCCTCGCCGAGGCTGCGCTCGATCGCGAGGTCGGCACCGGCGCGGTCGCCGGCGGTGGCGGCGAACGCGGCATCGTCCAGCGACGCGCTGGCGGCGTCGCCGATGCAGGCCATCGCGTCGTCGAGCGCGACCCGTCCCGTTCCGCCCGCATACAGTGCCAGCTTCTCCACCTCGCCACGCGTCGCCGCACGATCGGCACCGAGACGCGCGCACAGCCACGACAGCGCATCCGGATCGACCCGCACCCCTTCCGCCGCCAGCATCCGCTCGACCTGCGCTTCCAGGGCACGCCCTTCCTCCGGATAGCAGGCGATCGCCGCCCCGTCCGGCATCGCCTCCACCTGCGCCCGCAGCCGCGAGCGCCCCGCCAGGCCGGGTCCTTCCAGCACCACCAGCGCGTCGCCCGCGGTGCCCAGCGCCCGCTTCAGCGGCCCCGCCAGCGCGTCCGTCGCGTCCCGGACCCACACCACCCGCC
>CALMVN010000212.1 GCA_937873225.1 uncultured Acetobacteraceae bacterium | reverse complement strand
TGCCGGGGAGGCTGCCGTGAGCGCGGGTGCGGAAGCTTGGATCGTCCCGTCGATCGCCATTCGTGCAGCCTCCCGTCGACCACCAGGGTGAGCGAAGGAAGTGAAGGATTCGCTAACGACCGCCGCTGCCTGGGATCTCCACCTCCTCCAGCGATCCCAACTCGGGCCACAGGGCGTTCGAGTTGCCGGGAATTAGGTGTCGCGACCGGATGCGGAACGATGGCCGATCCGCCCGAAGTCGCGATCAGGCGGCCTGGAGTGCGCCGGCCTGCTGCAACGCGGCGTCCAGGGCCTTCTGGCGCTGCTCTGCGCCGGTGGCGACGCCTTCGGCGCGGATCACCTCGAGGTCGGGCAGGCCGATGAAGCCGAGGGCGGCGCGCAGGTAGCTTTCCTGGTGCTCGTACGGGGCCGCCGGAGCACCCGGGCCGTAGAAGCCGCCGCGGGACAGTGCCAGGATCACCCGCTTGCCGCCGGCCAGCCCCTCCGGACCATGGTCGGTGTAGCGGAACGTCTTGCCGGCCACCAGGACGCGGTCGATCCAGCTCTTGAACTGGCTCGGGATCGTAAAGTTGTACATCGGCACGCCGAGCACGACGATGTCGGCAGCGAGGAACTCGGCCAGCACAGTGCCGCCGAGCGCCAGGTCCTCCTGCATCGCCTGGTCGTGCTGCACGTCGGCGCTTTGCCCGGCAAGGTAGGCGCCGGACAGGTGCGAGATCGGGCTCGCAGCGAGGTCGCGGTGCTGCACCTCCAGGCCGTCGTGCAGGCTGCGCAGGCGGGTCACCACTGCGGCGGAGATGGCCCGGCTGACCGAGTTGTCGCCGAGGATGCTGGAATCGACGTGAAGGAGCTTCATGGGCGGGTCCTGTTGGTTGCCGATGGTGATGCGGCCGGCTGCGGGCCGCCGCGTTCCGTCACGCGGCGTGGACGAGGCCGCGAGAGCCGGGACACCAAGACTTGGCACATCCCGCTACGTCGCGCGATGACGCGATGCGGCGGCCATGGAAGAACAACGGGTTGAAGCGTGGTACGGCTCCTGCAACCGCTTCCGGTAAACCGTGGAGAGTTCCCATGCCTGTGTTCCGGCTGCTGCCCCTCATCCTGCTCGGCGTGTCCCTACCCCTGGCCCACGGACGGGCGGCGGAGCGGTCCGTGGACGGATCGCGCCTCGCCATCGACGATCCCTGCGCGCGGCAGGTGACGATCACGACCGACCCGGCGCTGCACGGGCGCGTCGCCGTGGCGGCGACGGCGGATCATCCGGAGGAGATCGACCGGCTGTCGTTCGACACGCAGGGTGCTGCGCGGGTGCGGCCGCGGCGTGATCATCTGTCCTGCTGGACGCCGGTGCCGGGCGGGCCGTTCACGCCGACGCTGCGGCTGGTGCTGCGGGTGCCGGAGAAGTTCGGGGTCTCGATCGACGAGCCGGGCTTCGGCCAGTACGACGTCGGTGCGATCGGGCCGCTGACGCTGGAGCTGTCCGGGGCGGCCACGGTCCGGGTGGCGGCGGTGGCCGGGCATGCGTCGATCGACCTGTCCGGTGCGGCGGAGGTGACGATCGCGCAGGCGGAGATCGACGCGCTGGACACGGAGATGAGCGGGGCCGGCAGCGTGACGGTGTCGCAGGGGCGCATCGGACGGGTCCATGCGGAGGTGAGCGGCGCCGGCAGGGTGCGCGTGGGTGCGGCCGTCGGCGACGCGTCGGTGGAGCTGTCCGGGTTCGGCTCGGTGCGGTTCGCGACGCTGACCGGGCGCCTGACCCGGGAGGTGAGCGGCGCCGGCACCGTGTCGGTGGGCGGGGTCGCGGTCGGGGGCGCCTCGTCGGACTGAGGTGCCGGGTCGGGCGTGCCCGGGCCCCGGCCGGTTCAGCCCTGGGCGAGCACGGTGGTGAAGCGGTCGATCGCCCAGTCCACCGTGTCCGCGTCGATCACCAGCGGCGGGGCGATGCGGATGGTGTGGGTGTGGGTTTCCTTGCACAACAGGCCGGCCTCGCGCAGCCGCTCGCAGACGGGTCGGGCGCCGCCATAGGCGGGGTCGAGCTCGACCGCGATCATCAGGCCGCGGCCGCGCACCTCGCGGACCGCGTCGTTGTTGATCCGCGCCAGGCCGTCGCGCAGGCGCCGGCCCTGGACGGCGGAGTTCTCGATCATGCCCTCCTCGACCAGCACCTTCAGCGCCATGCGCGACACCGCGCAGGCGAGCGGGTTGCCGCCAAAGGTGGAGCCGTGCTCGCCGGGGCGGAGCACGCCCATCGCCGCCTCGTGGCTGAGCACGGCGGAGACCGGATAGAAGCCGCCGGACAGGGCCTTGCCGATCAGGGTGAGGTCGGCCTCGATCCCCTCGTGCTCCTCGGCCAGCAGCCGGCCGGTTCGGCCGAGGCCGGTCTGGATCTCGTCGAGGATCAGCAGCACGTCGTACGCGGTGCACAGCGCGCGGGCGCTGCGGAGGTAGCCGTCGGGCGGGATGATCACGCCGGCCTCGCCCTGGATCGGCTCGAGGAGGAAGGCGGCGGTGTCCGGGGTAATGGCCGCCTCCAGCGCGTCGGCATCGCCGTAGGGGATCGTGCGGAAGCCGGGGGTGAACGGGCCGAAGCCGTCGCGGGACGCGTCGTCGGTGCTGAAGCTGACCACCGACAGGGTGCGGCCGTGGAAGTTGCCGGCGCAGACGATGATCTCGGCCCGGTCCGGGGCGACGCCCTTGACCTGGTAGGCCCACTTGCGGGCGACCTTGAGCGCGGTCTCGACCGCCTCGGCGCCGGAGTTCATCGGCAGCACCCGGGTGGAGCGGGTGAGGGTGCACAGCTCCTCGTAGAACAGGCCGAGCTGGTCGTTGTGGAAGGCGCGCGAGGTCAGGGTGAGGCGGGAGGCCTGTTCGGTCAGCGCCTGGAGGATGCGCGGGTGGCAGTGGCCCTGGTTCACCGCGGAATAGGCGGACAAACAGTCGAGGTAGCGGCGGCCGTCCAGGTCCCACACCCAGACGCCCTCGCCGCGGGTGAGCATCACGTCCAGCGGCTTGTAGTTGCTGGCCCCGTAGCGCGCCTCCTGGTGCAGCAGCTCTGCGGCGGTGGTCGGCATGGAACGCCTCCGGAACGGAATGGATCGGTCAGCCGGTCAGCAGGCTTCGGCCACCGCGCGGATGCGGGCGACGGAGCCGTCGTTGGAAGGGACCACGGACAGCACCAGGTCGTCCAGGAAATGGTGGTTGCAGGCGCGCGGGCCGGCGCCGTTGGTGACGATGCGTGTGCCGCCCGGGCGCAGCAGCGACTGGGTGCGGTGGGTGTGGCCGTGGATCCAGAGGTCGACCAGCCCGGCGTCGGTCAGGTGCGACAGGTCGGAGGCGGAGTTGCCGGCGGCCCAGCTGCCCCAAAGGTGCTCGGGCATGCAGAGCGGGTGCGGCGCATGGTGGGTGACCACGACCACCGGCCTGCCGTCGCGCGGCCCGCGCAGCTGGGCTTCCAGGCGGCCGCGCAGCAGGGCGTGCAGCCGGGCGGCGTCGGCGTTGGTGAGGGGACGGTGGCCCTCGACGCCGGCGGGAACGGCGATCAGCTCGCCGGTGGGGGCGCCGGGAAGCATGGCGTGGCCGCCGAGCCAGCCATCGGCCCAGAGCGTGCCGCCGAGGAAGCGCAGGCCGCCGACCTCGACCTCGTTGCCTTCGAGCAGGGTGATGCCGAGGCGTGCGGCCTGGTCGCGGGCCGGAGCGAGCTCGGCCGGCACGACGCCGTTCCAGTACTCGTGGTTGCCCATGACGAACACCGCCGGACGACCGCCGGCGAGGCGCTGCACCACGCGCAGGCCCTGCTCGGGCGCGCCCTCGAACACGTCGCCTGCCACCACCAGCACGTCGAAATCGGGCGGGGGCGGGCAGTAGGTCTGCGGATAGGGCGTCGCTTCCAGGTGGAGGTCGGACAGGATCCAGAGCCGGGTCATTCGCGGAACCCGGAGGCGGGGTAGCCCTGCGCGAACAGCAGCGCGCGCAGGTCGGCGTGGTCGACGCGGTTGGCGACGGCGTCGGCCACCACGGGCTTGGCGTGGTACGCGATGCCGAGGCCGGCCTCGCGCAGCATGTCGAGGTCGTTGGCGCCGTCGCCGACGGCGAGCGTCGCGGCGAGGCGGAGGCCGCGGGACTCGGCCAGGTTGCGAAGGGATTCGAGCTTGGCGGCGCGGCCCAGGATCGGCTCGGCGACGCGGCCGGTCAGCCGGCCGTTCGCGATGCCGAGCTGGTTGGCGTGGTGCACGTCGAAGCCGCAGGCGCTCGCGACGCGGGCGGTGAACCAGGTGAAGCCGCCGGACACCAGGGCGGTGGCGGCGTTGTGGGCGCGCATGGTGGCGACCAGCGTGCGGGCGCCGGGGTTGAGGCGGGTCTCGGCCCAGGTGGCGTCGAGGGCGCTCTCGTCGAGGCCGCGCAGCAGGGCGACGCGCTCGCGCAAGGCGCCCTCGAAGTCGATCTCGCCGTTCATGGAGCGGCGGGTGATGGCGGCGACGCGCTCACCGACGCCGGCGCGGGCGGCGAGGTCGTCCAGGGTCTCGGAGGCGACGATCGTGCTGTCCATGTCGGCGACCAGAAGGCCCTTGCGCCGGCCGCGCGAGCGGGTCAGCAGCACGTCGGTGTGGGAGGGGGCGAAGCGGGCGCGTATGT
>CALMVN010000211.1 GCA_937873225.1 uncultured Acetobacteraceae bacterium | reverse complement strand
GGGACATGGCGTGTCTTTAGAAGCAGACCGGCCGCACGCAAAGCCGCATCCCCCGCCAACGACCTGCCTGCCGACGCCCTGCCTGCCGACGCCCTGCCTGCCGACGCCCTGCCTGCCAATGCCCAGTGGGGCGGCCGCTTCGCCGCCGGCCCGTCGGCGGTCATGCAGGAGATCAACGCCTCGATCGGGTACGACCGCCAGCTGTGGCGGCAGGACCTGCGCGGTTCGGACGCGCACGCGCGGATGCTGGAAGCGGCCGGCATCCTGGACCACGCGGACGCAAGCGCGATCCGGGACGGGCTGGCTGCCATCGGTGCCGAGATCGAGGCCGGAACGTTCGCCTTCGACGCGTCGCTCGAGGACATCCACATGAACGTCGAGGCGCGGCTGGGAGAGCGCATCGGCGAGGCGGCGCGGCGCCTGCACACCGCGCGCAGCCGCAACGACCAGGTGGCGACCGACTTCCGCCTGTGGGTGCGCGACGCGATCGACGCCCTCGACTCCCAGCTCGCCGCCCTGATGCTGAGCCTCGCCACGCGGGCACAGGAGCACGCCGCCGACCCGATGCCGGGCTTCACCCACCTGCAGACCGCGCAGCCGGTCACCTTCGGCCACCACCTGCTGGCCTATGTCGAGATGCTGGCGCGCGACCGCGGCCGGCTGTCGGACACGCGCCTGCGCCTGAACGAGTGCCCGCTCGGCGCCGCGGCGCTTGCCGGCACCTCGTTCCCGATCGACCGGCAGATGACCGCCGCCCTGCTCGGCTTCGACCGGCCGTCGCGGAACTCGCTGGACGCGGTGTCGGACCGGGACTTCGCGCTGGAATACCTGTCCGCGCTGTCGATCCTGTCGGTGCACCTGTCGCGCCTGGCCGAGGAGATCGTCCTCTGGTGCTCGGCACCGTTCGGCTTCGTCCGGCTGTCCGACGCCTTCACCACCGGTTCGTCGATCATGCCGCAGAAGCGCAACCCGGACGCCGCCGAGCTCACGCGCGCCAAGACCGGACGCATCGTCGGCGCGCTGATGGGACTGCTCATGGTGATGAAGGGGCTGCCGCTCGCCTACGCCAAGGACATGCAGGAGGACAAGGAGCCGGTGTTCGCCGCCACGGACGCGGCGTCGCTGTGCCTCGCCGCCACCGACGGCATGGTGCGCGACATGACCGCCCGCACCGACCGGATGCGTGCCCTCGCCGGCTCCGGCTACGCCACCGCGACCGACCTCGCCGACTGGCTGGTGCGCGTGCTGCGCCTGCCGTTCCGCACCGCGCACCATGTCACCGGCCGCCTTGTCGCCCGTGCCGAGGCAGGCGGCGTCGAGCTGTCGGCGCTGACGCTGGACCAGATGCAGGCGGAGGAGCCGGGGATCACCGCCGACGTGTTCGCGGTGCTGACGGTGGACGCGTCAATCGCGTCCCGCACCAGCGAGGGCGGCACCGCGCCCGTCAACGTCCGGCGGCAGGCGGAAGGCTGGATCGCCCGGCTGCAGCCGGAGCCCGCGTCGTGAGGCCGGTCGCGGCGCTCCTGCTCTGCACCGCCCTGGCGCTGGGGCTGGCCGGGTGCGGCAAGAAGGGCGCTCCGGAAGCGCCGGGTCCGGGCAACCGCATCATCTATCCGCGGACCTATCCGACCGAGTGAGCCCGTCCGCGGGGGCGCCGAGCGGCACCGCCACGCCGCCGGCGCCTCCGGCCGACGCGCCGACCTGGACGCCGATCGCGGTCCAGCGCCCGTCCGGACGCCGCCACAGCAGCGGCGCGCCGCTGGTCCCGCGCGTGGCGTCGCAATCATGCGCCAGCAGCGGTCGCCCCCCGCCATCGGCGACCCGGCCGGTCAGGGTGCAGGCCGGGTCGGCCACGGCGCGCTCGTCGCGGTCCTGGCCGTAGCCGCCGAGTCGCACCGGCAGCGGAAGCCCCGCCGGCGCCGGCGCGGTGTCGAGCACGTCCCTCTCCGGCACCACCGGATGGTCCAGCACCAGCACCGCCCGGTCCGCGCCGCCGCTGCCCGCCTCGTCGAGCGGCTGGTAGCCCGCCGCCACCCGGAACGCCGACACGCGCGCATGGGCCCGGAAGCGCCCGGCGTCGTATCCGACCAGCACGTGCACCGAGTCCGGCTGGATGAAGCGGCGCACGCGCGGCAGGAACAGGCAGTGCGCCGCGGTGATCACCACCCGGGGCGCCACCAGGAAGCCGCTGCACCGTTCGCCGAGCTCGGTCTGCACCCGTGCGAGCGCGGTCCACGGCGCCTGATCCAGCGGCACCGGAACCCTGCGGTCGATCGGGCCGATCCCGGGCCGCAAGGGCAGGAGGGAGCGGGCAGACGCGGGCTGCAGCAACGTGGCGGCCAGAAGGGCAGCAAGGAAGGGCTTAACCATTTCTTATCGATTCCGAATCGATTATCCTGCCATCAGCCTGCCACGAACCGGCCGCAGAGTGCGGAACGTGACCTGAGCCACCGGGAGAGTGCACGTGACCGAGGTCGATCGGGGAGTTGTCGAGCAGCCGAGGCTGCCGCCCAGCCTGGAGCGGATCGCCGCCCGCGCCTTGTCACAGCCCGCAGCGTCAGGGTCGCGCGGCGGCTGGTCGGAGGCGGCCAAGCACCGCCTCTACGCACGCATGTTTCCCGATCAATCCGCTGCAACCACGGTGCCCCATGTCAAGCCAGCTGCCTGAGCCCCGCCGCGGGGTGATCGTGATCCACCCCTTCGGACGCTACCGCGAGGCGCAGTTCCTCGAGGACCCCGCCGAGATCGAGCAGCTGATCGCGGACGGCGAAAGCTGGCGCGTGACCGATGCGGTGCTGCTCGGCGCCAACTCCTAGACCGTTCGGGAACCGCTCAGGCGCCGATGAAGGCGAGGAGGTCGGCGTTCAGCCTGTCCTTCTCGGTGTAGAACAGGCCATGCGGCGCGCCCTGGTATTCGACCAGCCGCGCGCCGGCGATCGAGGCCGCCGTCCTTTGGCCTGACACCTCCGTCGGCACGGTGGAGTCGGAGGTGCCGTGGATCACCAGGGTCGGGACGCGCACCGCGCCCAGGTCGGCGCGGAAATCGGTCCCGGAGAACGAGCGCACGCAGTCCAGCGTCGCCAGCGGCGAGCCCTGCAGCGCCATGTCGCCGCACCATTCCAGCAGCTCGGCGGAAACCGGGGAGCTGAGCAGGCCAGCGCCGAAGAACGCCTTGCCGAAGCTCGCGAGAAAGTGCGGACGGTCGTGCTGGAGCTGCTCGATCATCCGGTCGAACACGCTCCGGTCCACCCCGTCGGGATTGTCCGGCGTCTTCTCCAGGAACGGCGTCACCGCCGACACCAGCGCCACCCGCGACACCCGCGCGTCGCCGTGCCGCGACAGGTAGCGCACCACCTCGCCGCCGCCCATCGAGAACCCGACCAGGGTCACGTCGTGCAGGTCGAGCGCGTCCAGAAGACTCGCGACGTCGTCCGCAAGAACGTCATAGCCGTAGCTGCCGGCGGGCTGGCCGGACCGACCGAACCCGCGCCGGTCGGCGGCGACCGTGCGCAGCCCGGAACGGACAAGCGGGACCATCTGGTATTCCCACATGTCCGCATGGAGCGGCCAGCCGTGGATGAACACGACCGGTCGTCCGGATCCCCAGTCCTTGTAGAACAGGTCGGTTCCGTCGGAGGCTTTGACGAAGGGCATGTCGGGACTCCTTTTCGCGCCCGGCAACGGATCGGCGGAGATCAAGTTCCCGGGATGTTCACTGGGCGCTTAACCTTCCCTTAAGCACGGCTCGTCACCTTCGCCCCAGGAGCAGCATGGGGCGATGCAATGGACGCGATCACGCACGAGGCAGTCATGCCCTCCCCCGGGCCCGTGCTTGTCGACGATGCGCCCGCGGCGCGTCGCGGCGCGGCGGCATCCGGGATCGGCTTCGCGACGCCGCCGATCCCGCTGCTCGACCGCTTCGCGCTGGCGGCGATCCGCCTGCTGTTCGATCGCGGCTGGTACCTGCTGCGTTATCCCGACATCGCGGCCTCGGGGATCGACCCGTTCGACCACTTCCTGACCTCCGGGCTGGCGGAAGGCCGCTCTCCCTGCATCCTGTTCGACCCGGCCTTCTACCTGAACCAGCCCGGCGCGCCGGACACCGCCGACTTCCTGTTCCTGCACTACCTCACGATCGGGGTCCGGCTGCAGATCGATCCGCATCCGCTGGTCGATGCCGGCTTCTACGCGTCGCAGCATCCGCCGCTCAAGGCCGGCACCAATCCCCTTACCCATCTGCTCGGCCCCGGCCGGCGCGAGAACCGGCGGCCCAACCCGCTGTTCGACGCCGCCTACTACCGCCGGCAGAACCGCGCGCTGGACCGGTCGGTGCATCCCCTTGTGCATTACGCCGCCGTGGGCTGGCAGCAGCGGCTGCAGCCGCATCCCCTGTTCGATCCCGCCACCTATGCGGAGGACCGGCCGGACGTCGCCACCGTCGGCCTCGATCCGCTCGCGCACTACCTTCACTCCGGCCGCCTGGAAGGCGCGCGGCCGAGCTGGACGTTCGACCCGGCGCACTACCTCGCCTCCTGTCCGGATCCCCTGGCTCCGGCCGACGCGCTGCTGCACTTCGCGACCTTCGGATGCGGTCCGGGACGATCGCCGAACGCCCTGTTCGACGGCGCGCACTACATGCGCGAGCATCCCGACGTGTCCCGCTCCGGCATGGACCCGTTCCTGCACTTCCTCGAGTTCGGCCTGCCCGAGAACCGCGATCCGCACCCGCTGTTCGACAGCTGGTTCTATCGCAACCAGAACGCCGACGTGGTGGAAAGCGGCATCCCGCCCTTCCTGCACTACCTCCGCTACGGCGCCTGCGAGGGCCGCGATCCGAACCCGTTCTTTCCGGCCTCGGCCTATCTCGATCGGCATCCGGACGCGGCAGCCAACCCGGCCGGACCGTTGGCGCACTTCCTGGCCACGCCCGGCACGCATGGGGAGCGGCTCTGCGACGGCTTCGACCCGTCCTACTACCGGTCCTGCTATCCCGCCTGCGCGGAAGCGGCCGCGCGCGGCGTACCGCCGCTGAGCCACTACCTGTCGGCCGGCCGGAGCCGGTCCGTCTCGCCGCTGCCGCTGCCGCTGGACTGGCACCCGTGGAGCCTGCCCGTCGCGGCAGGCAGCACGACGGGCAGCGGGGCCGGCAGCGCGACCGGCCAGGTCCAGCTCCTG
>CALMVN010000210.1 GCA_937873225.1 uncultured Acetobacteraceae bacterium | reverse complement strand
GCACGACATCCCGCAGCACTTCCCGGTGGAGGCGCTTGAGGCGGCCGAGGCGGCGACCGCCGTGGAGCTGTCCGGGCGCACCGACCTGCGCGCGGTGCCGCTGGTGACGATCGACGGCGCCGACGCGCGCGACTTCGACGACGCGGTGTTCGCGGAACCCGACCCGGATCCCGGCAACGCCGGCGGCTACCGGCTCGTGGTCGCCATCGCCGACGTGTCGCACTACGTCCGCGCCGGCTCGGCGCTGGACCGCGAGGCGCGGCTGCGCGGCAACTCGGTGTACTTCCCCGACCGCGTGGTGCCGATGCTGCCCGAGGCCTTGTCCAACGGCTGGTGCTCGCTCAAGCCCGGGGAGCCGCGCGGCTGCCTGTTCGTCGAGATGCGGGTCGGCGCCGACGGCGCCAAGCACGCGCACCGGTTCGGCCGCGGCCTGATGCGCAGCGCCGCCCGGCTGACCTATGAGGAGGTGCAGGCGGCGCATGACGGCGTCGCCGCGCTCGCCTTGCCGGAGGGGCTGCTGGACAGCCTGTACGGCGCGTTCCGGGCGCTGCTGGGCGCGCGCACCCGGCGCGGCACGCTCGACCTCGACCTGCCGGAGCGCAAGGTGGTGATCGAGGACGGGCAGGTCGCCGCGATCGAGCCGCGCGCGCGGCTCGACAGCCACCGGCTGATCGAGGAGTTCATGGTGCTGGCCAACGTGGCCGCGGCGGAGGAGCTGGAGCGGCTGCACCAGCCCTGCATGTTCCGGGTGCACGCGCCGCCGTCGCCGGAGAAGCTGGAAGCGCTGCGGGCGTTCCTTCACACGCTCGACATCCCGCTGAAGCCGGCCGGCGAGATCCGCCCGGCCGACCTCGATGCGGTGCTGGGGCGGGTCGCCGGCACAGAGCAGGCGCCGCTGGTCAACGAGATGGTGCTGCGCAGCCAGTCCCAGGCGGAGTACAGCCCGGACAATTTGGGTCATTTCGGCCTGGCGCTGCTGCGATACGCCCACTTCACCAGCCCGATCCGGCGCTATGCCGACCTGCTGGTGCACCGGGCGCTGATCGCCGGGCTCCGGCTCGGCAGCGACGGGCTCCGGCCGGAGGACGGCGCCGGATACGCCGACACCGGCGCGCACGTCACCGCCACCGAGCGGCGCGCGGCGCTGGCCGAGCGCGAGGCGGTGGAGCGTTACATCGCTGCACACATGGCGGACAAAATCGGCGCCAGCTTCTCCGCACGCATTTCCGGCGTGACCCGGTTCGGGCTTTTCGTCACATTGTCGGAAACCGGGGCCAGCGGGCTGGTGCCGATCTCCTCCCTCAACGCTCCCGCCCCCACCGGGGCCGACGAATCCTGGATGCATGACGAAGCGGCACAGGCGCTGATCGGCAGACGAAGCGGCGTCGCGTATCGCCTGGCGCAGACCGTCGCGGTGCGTCTGGTCGAGGCGGCACCGCTGACCGGCGGCCTGCTGTTCGCGATCGGCGGCGATGCGCCTGCCGGGGCGGCGCGGCAGACCGACCGCCGGTACCGGGGACGCGGCAAGCCCGTTCCGTGAGGATCGGTCGTCCGGGCCCGGCCGTCGGCAGGGCGGCCAGACGGCTTGCGTCGTCGCGGCGGGCGATCTGGTCCCGGACCCGACGCCGCGGCGGCCGGGCCGGCAGGCGGATCGCGCTCTGCCTCCTGTTGACCGGTCTGCTGGTCGCCGCCGCCGCCCGGACCGGACGCGGCGAGCCCGCTCCCGCCCTGGACCAGGCGCTGGCCGCCAGCGTGATCGAGACCGCGCTGACGGTGCTGCAGCCGCGCACGCTGGAGCCGCACACCGTGCAGCAGCTCACGCTGTGGGGGCTGAACGGGCTGACCGCGATCGATCCGGACCTCACCGTGCAGGGCGACGGGGCGGCCGGGACGCCGATCCGGCTGTCCACGCCGCGCGGCGTGCTGTTCGAGCGCCTGCCGCCGGCCGCCAACGACGCCGCCGGCTGGGCCCGGCTCGCGGTCGGCATGGCGGCGGCGGCCTGGACCGGCTCGCCGGCGATCCGGAGCGCCGGCCAGCAGGCGGTGATCCAGAGCTTCTTCGACGAGCTGTTCAACCATCTCGACCCGTACTCGCGCTACGTGGCGCCGGCGCCTGCCGAGACCGAGCGCACCGCCCGCACCGGCGGCACCGCGGAAGCGGGCATCGGCGTGGTGCGCCAGGGCCGGTCGATCGTGGTGTCGGCGGTCAACACCAACGGGCCGGCCTGGGCGGCCGGGGTCTCGGTCGGCATGCGGCTGCTGTCGATCGACGGCCAGGCGGTGCGCGGCCAGGATCCGGACGCGGTCGCGGCCGCGCTGCAGGGCGAGCCGGGGAGCACGGTGGTCCTGGTGCTGGCGGCACCCGGCCATCCGCCGGCGCGCATCCCGATCGTCCGCGCCGCGGTGCCGCCGGAAACGGTGTTCGCCTTCAGCAACGGCAACATCGTGGTGATCCGGATCACCGGCTTCTCCGCCGACACCGCGCAGGAGATGAGCCAGTTCCTGGAGCAGGCGATGGGGCGCGGCGAAGGGACCAAGGCCGCGGCACCGCTGCACGGGCTGATCGTCGACCTGCGCGGCAACCGCGGCGGGTTCCTGCAGCAGGCGGTGACGGCGGTGGCGCTGGTGCTCGACCACGGCGTGGCGGTGACGGCAAAGGGGCGCGACAGCCAAGCCAACCACGTGTGGGCGGTGCAGGGCGGCGACCTGACCGAGGGGGTGCCGATCGTGGTGCTGGTGGACGGGCGCACCGCGAGTGCGGCCGAGATCATGGCGGCAGCCCTCGCCGACCATCGCCGCGCGGTGGTGGTGGGCAGCGCCACGCTGGGCAAGGGGCTGGTGCAGTTCATCGCCCAGCTGCCGGACGGCGGCGAGCTGTTCGTCACCTGGAGCCGGGTGCTGGCCCCGCTCGGCTGGCCGCTGCAGGGGCTGGGGGTGATCCCGCAGGTGTGCACCAGCCTCGGCCAGGCCCGGCTGGACCAGCAGCTGCAGGACCTGGCCGTGGGCGTGTTCGACGAGCGCGAGGCGGTGGTGCAGAGCCGGGCGGCGCGCTCGCCGCTGCCGGTGGCGCGCATCCTGGAGCTGCGCGCCGCCTGCCCCGCCGCCATCGGAACCGATGCCGACCTCGACGCCGCGCGCGCGCTGCTGGACACGCCCGGCGCCTACGACGCGGCCCTGGTGCCGCTTGCCGCCGAGCCGGTGGGGGTTCCGTGACGGAAGCGGGCGCATGACGGAGCCGCGGCTGAAGGCCGGGCTGTGGGCCAGCGCGGCCCTGCGCCGCGCGCACCAGCTCGGCCGCTCCGGCATGGTGCTGCGACGCGGCGACGCGGATGCCGGCGGCATCCTGGTGGTGCTGCGCGACCGCGACGGCCGCATGGTGGTGCTGACGCAGGCGCGCACGGCGGATGGCGAGGCGGCCTGGACCCGCGGCACCGGCGCCGTCCCGGTCGACCAGGAGGGGGCGGATTCCTACGTCGCGCGTCAGGTCGGACGCGATCCCGACCTTTGGGTGCTGGAGATCGAGGGCCCCGACCTCGTGCCGCCGTTCGAGGCGACCATGGTGTAGGAACGGGACGATCGGACGCCGAAGCATGAGCCGCCTGTACGGACGGGAGGACACACGCTTCGGTCACCCGTTGTAACAGACGGGAAACCCGTTCCCCGTCGGTCGCGTCCTGTTCGACGACCATCCCCGCACACAACCGGAGTGAAGACGATTTCCGACGCCGTCCTGCTGTCCAACGCCCGACCCGCCATCCGCCGCCAGACCTCCAAGCCGCAGGCCATCGTGCACCGCCTGTTCGCCCGCAGCCGGGCGGTGCGCCGGCTCACCGTGGGTGCGCTGGCGACCGTGGAGCTGGCGATCCTGGGCGGCCACAAGCAGCCTGCTCCCATGCAGCTGATCCGGCGGGTGCGCCGCGAGCGCGAAAGCCTGCTCAGCGGCAACGAGGCGTTCATGATCCACTCGCTGGCGCGCACGCAACGCGCGGTCGGCGGGGTGATGGCGGAGGTGGGCGTGTTCCAGGGCTGCTCGGCCAAGCTGATCAGCATCGGCGCGAAGCCGGACGAGCTGCACCTGTTCGACACCTTCGAGGGCCTGCCGGAACCGGACGGGGTCGAGCGCAGGTCGATGCGGCGCGGCCACTACGCCGCGTCCCTGGAGGCGGTGCAGTCCTACCTGTCGGACCAGCCCAACCTCGTGTTCCACAAGGGCATGTTCACCGGCGAGAACGTGTCCTGCGCGGACCGGAGGTTCTCCCTGGTGCATCTCGACGTCGACCTGAAGGACGGCACCCTCGCCTGCCTGCGGTTCTTCTATCCGCGCATGCTGCCGGGCGGCGTGATCGTCAGCCACGACTATTCCTATCTCGGCGGGGTGCGCGAAGCCTTCGACGAGTTCCTGGCCGACAAGCCGGAGCGCGCGGTGGAGCTGCCGACGTCGCAGGCGATGCTGATCAAGGGGTGAACGCAGCAGGCGGGTCGGCCGTCACGTGACGGCCGACACCGTTCTCACTTGCCGCCGGCAGGTCCGGCAAAGTTCGAGCGGATCGACGGATCGTTGAGGCTTCCGTTTCCGTTGGCGCCGGTGTCGGTGCCGGACAGGAGGCTTCCGGTCGAGGCGTCGGCCTGGCGATGGGCGGACGGATCGTAGGGACCGGCATCGCAGGCCGCCAACGCGAACAACAGCAGAAAGGCGCCGCTCATCGTCCTGATGGGCATGGGAACGTCCTGTGGTTGGAAGTAGCCGGGCACGCGGTGGCGAAGGCAGCTGACACCGCTGCGACGGAACGCTACCTTCAACAGGCGATCATCTTTTCAGAGCAGGATCAAGATACATTCAGGACCAGCGGTTGTCAGGATCCTTCGCCCCTCCCGAACCGGAGGCGGCTGCGCTTCGTCGGGCGATGGGAAGCTTCAAGGCTGCCGACTATGGAACGGCGGCGAGACTGCTCGTGCCGCTGCTGGCTGGCGGACTGCCTGATCCGGTCCTCCTGCGCATGTGCGGCCTCGCCTTGGTCCGGATCGGCGCACCGGGCGAGGGCGTGACCTATCTCGACCGCGCGTGCCGGCTGGCACCGCAGGATCCGCTCGCAGCGCTCTGGCACGGGATCGGCCTTCACGCCGCCGGGCGGTACGTCGAGGCGGCCACGGCGCTGCAGGGCGCCATCGCCCTGGCGCCTGCGGATCCGGCACCGCTGATCCACCTGTCGCGAACGCTGCTGAAGCTCGAACGGCCGGAGGAGAGCCGTCGATCCGCAAGACGGGCGGCCGCGCTGGCACCGTTTCTTGCGGAAGCGGCGCACGCGGTCTGCCTGGCGGACCTCGCGGTGCTGCAAGCCACCGTTGATGCGGAACCGATCGATCTGGCCGGAGCCTGGCTGGCGCTTGGACGCGCCTGCCTCGGGCTGGACAAGGTGTCGGACGCGCGTGCGGCTTTTGTCGAGGCGGTCGCCATGCAGCCGCATCATCCGGAAGCGGACGCGGAGCTGGCGCTGGTGGACCATCTTTGTGGCCAGCCCCTGGCGGCGACCGAGCGCCTGCGGACGTTACTGGAGCGCGATCCCGGCTGCCTCGTGGCCCGCGTGCATCTGGCCAGCCGGATGCTGCTGGACGGCGATGCCGGGTCGGCGCTTGCCCTGCTGGACGCCGTGTCCCCTTCCCCCGGGCAGCCGCTGCGACCGTATTGGCAGGCACAAAGGGCGCAGGCCCTCGTGGCGCTCGGCCGGGACGACGCCGCGCACCGCGCGATCGCAGCCGCGCAGCGCGTTCCGGTGCGGGAGCTGGATCTCCTGCTGACCTGGCAGCGCTGCCTGCTCGCACGTCGCGGCGGACATCGCGAAGCGGGAGCGCTGGCCGAGCGTGTGGCGGACCTGGCGCGGCGTCGCGGCACCGGGACGCTGGAACACCGGATCGATGCACAGTTCGATCTGGCAGAGCTGGCGGAGGCGGAGGGTCGGCGTGGCGCCGCATTCGAGCACTGGCGACACGGCCACGCGCTCCTGCGTCTCGCACAACCGTTCTCGCGCGACGACCATGACGTCTACCTCGCGGCGATCATGCGGAACTTCGATGCCGGACGTCTCGCCAACGGCGCGCGTGCCGATGCCGTCGATCCGGCGCCGGTGTTCATCGTCGGCCTGCCGCGCACCGGAACCACCCTGCTGGAACAGATCCTCGACGCCCATCGGATGGTGCACGGCGCCGGGGAGCGGCTGGCGATCCGCGAAACGTTGGCCTTGCTCACCGGCACCAACCAGGCGGCTGAGGCGATGAAGCGCGCGGCAGCGCTCGACGTGCCGGGCCTCACGGCGGCCTCCCGACGCTACCTGGCGAAGCTGCACGCGCTGGCGCCGGGAGCTGCACGCGTTCTCGACAAGATGCCGGACAACGTGTTCCAGCTCGGCTTCATCGTCACCCTGCTGCCGGGAGCACGCATCATCTGCTGCACCCGCGATCTGCGCGACGTCGGTGCCTCGATCTTCCGGCACCGGTTCCTCGGACACCATCCCTATGCGCACGACCTTGCCGATCTCGGCTGGTACATGGCACGGCAGCAGCGCCTGGTGGCGCACTGGCAGGCGAGCCTGCCGTCGCCGATGCTGATGCTCGACCACGGCGAGTGGATCGCGGACTTCGACGCGACGCTGCGTCGTGTGCTGGCGTTCCTGGATCTACCCTACGACCCGGCCTGCGAACGGTTCTTCGAGCAGGACAGGCGGGTCGGCACCGCCAGCCGTGCGCAGGTGCGTCGGCCGATCAATGCCACCGGCGTCGGTCGCTGGCGCGAGTACAGCGGGCAGCTCGCGCCGATGCTGCGCGAGCTGCCGTAGGGCATCCGGCATGCCGCCATCATCCTGATGGACCGGGCGGCGCGCCGACGGCCAGGCCGGACGGATCAGAACCTGACCTGAAGCCTCGCGTAGAAGAGCCGGCCGAACACGTCATAGATGTTGGCCGCCCCGTTCTCGTTGGTGTCGAGCGTGAAGGGTGGCGTGCGGTCGAACAGGTTGTCGATGCCGGCGACGAACAGGATCTTCTTGTAGTTATAGGTCGCCACGATGTCGTGGTAGAACACCTCGTTGGTCTTGTAGAAGCGGTCGGCCGAGGTGAAGTCGGTGCCGCCCTCGTTGTAGACCATTCCGTCGATGTAGCGGACGGTCCAGCTGGCGCTGAACGGGCCCTTGGCGTAGGTGAGGGTGGCGTTGTCGCGGAGCACCGGAACGCCGACCGGATACAGGCCGCCGCCGAGCACCGTGCTCAAACGTCCCTTGAGGTTGATGAACGGACCGTTGGACACCAGCTGCTCGGTGTAGCCGATGGTGTCGACCAGCTCGTTGGTCAGGCTGAGCGTGTTGCCGCCGCCCAGCTTGAGCAGGTAGTTCAGGTCGAAGTCGATGCCGTTGGTGCGAAGCACGCCCAGGTTCTCGTACGGCCCGTTGGCGAGCGCGATGTTACCGGAGCTGTTGCGCTGGCCGGCGTTGGCGCATTGCGGGCTGCTGAAGTCGGGGCTGGTGTAGCACTGGTCCTCGACGAACTGCACCGGAACCTCGGCGATCTGGTTCTCGATCGAGGTGTGGTAGTAGTCCACGGTTGCGGACAGGGCCGGCAGGAAGCGCGGCGTGATCACCGTGCCGATGGTGTAGGTGCGCGACGACTCCGGCTGCAGGTTGGGATTGCCGCCGGTGTTGGTCGCGATCTGGGTGCCGTTCTGCTGGAAGCCGGAGCCAGGCCCGACGCCCTGACGGGTGCAGTTGGCGGAGACGATGCCCGCTGCCGCACCATAGCTGCTGATCTGGACGCACGGATCGGTCCCCTGCTCGAAGCTCAGGACGTTGCCGCCGAACGCCTCGGCAATCGCCGGCTGACGCACCGAGGTGCCCAGGTTGGCGCGGAAGCGGATGTCCTTGGTCGGCGACCAGTTCAGGCCGACCTTGAAGTTCTGCACGCCGCCGAAGGTGTTGTAGTCCGACCAGCGGCCGGACACGTCCGCCGACAGGTCCTTGGCGGCGATCACGTTCTTCAGGATCGGGATGTTCAGCTCGCCGAACACCTCGCCGACGTCGAAGCCGCCGCCGGTGGGCTGCTCGGCGGATGCGGTCGAGACGCCGGATTCGATCGTCGGGTCCGGGTGGTAGGCGCCGTTCTCCTGCCGGTATTCGAAGCCGACCGCGAGGCCCAGCGGACCGTAGGGGAGCTGGACCAGCTTGTTGTTGGTGACCGTGCCGCCATAGTCGCGGAACTGGTAGAAGGCGTTGGCATTGGCGGTGAAGTTGACGTAGCGCGCCGCGGCCGGGCTGATGTTGTTGGCGCCGAACGGGTTGAGCAGGGCGCAACCCTGTGCCGGGTTGCACAGGCTGCCGTTGAACGGGTCTCCGATCGTGCCGTCGTAGCCGAGCGCGTTCTCGAAGTTGACGAAGTTGATCTGGTTGGTGAGCGTGATCGTGGTGTCGGAATATCCGTAGGTGAAGTAGGCGTCGTAGTCCCAGTTGCCGATGATGTTGCCGCGGGCACCGACTGTGGCCTGCCAGGTGTCCACTCCTGTCTTGGTCTGTCGCGGGCCGATATCGGTGGTGCGGCGATATCCGGACACCGGCTCGTTGATGCCGAGCGCCTCCGCGAACGGGTTCCCCTGCGGGATCTCGAGGGAGGTGGCGAGGTTGGGGTTGCCGGTGACGGGCTGTCCGGACAACTGCTCCTCGGTGTTCTTGTGCGTGTAGAAGGCCGAGGCGTACGCGGTCAGGTGGTCGTTGACGTCGTAGTGCGCTTCCCCGGCCAGGTTGCCCTGCGTTTCGCGATCCGAGAGATAGGAGTCGTAGCCGTAGTCGTATCGGCCGTTGAGGTTCGGCTGCCCGCCGTTCGCGCCGCTGTAGACGCCTGAGAACGGAACGACGTGGTTGTTGACGGTCGTGAACTCGCTTCCGGAGTCGAGGCCGAAGTAGTGGCCGGCCTCCGTGACCGAGGATCCGATCGAGTAGGGCTCGCCAGGCGCCGCGTTGCCGGCCACCACGGGATCGGCGAAGTCGCGGTCCTTCTGCAGCACCGGGCCGCGATCGAGGTAGCGCCCGCTGATGGTGACGTTGCCCCGTCCCTGCGCGAAGTCGAAGCCGGTGATGCCGGAGATGTCGCCCTGCAGGTCGTCGCCGGACGCGGTGATGTTGCCGCCGAGGTTGATCTGCGAGCCGCTGTAGTTCTTCTTGGTGATGATGTTGACGACGCCGGCCACGGCGTCGGCGCCGTAGATGGTCGAGGCGCCATCCTTCAGGATCTCGATGCGGTCGACCATCTGGATCGGGATGGTGTCGAGGTCGACGCAGTCGTTCCCGGTGCCGTAGGCCGAGTGCACGAAGCGGCGGCCATCCACCAGCACCAGGGTGCGGGTGATGCCGAGGTTCAGCAGGTCGATGCAGGACGAGCCGTTTGCGCCGTTGTTGGTGGTGGAGAAGTTGCCGGAGTCGCCGACCGACGGGATCTTCCGCAGCACGTCCTCGATCGTCTGCGAGCTGGACTGCTCGATCTGCTTGGCGGTGACGACCGTGATCGGCGCCTCGCTGGTCAGGTTGCTGGTGCGCAGGCGCGAACCGGTCACCACGACGTTTTCCGCCGCGGGCGCGCTCGTGCCGGCACTGGCCGATGCCCCTGTGGCGGCGAGCGGGGTTCCGGTGATCTGCGCGAGCTGGAGTCCGTTGCCGGGTATCGACATATCCACGCTGCCCGATGCTGCCGGCTGCGTCTGGCCGGTTCGCGGGAACGTGGGCATCGGGCCGAGGAACGACGTGCCGGATCCGGTCTGCGCGTTGGCATCCGGGGCCGCCGTCTGCGCGAAGGCTGTCGCCGCATCCAGGACAGGCGCAAGTGCCAGCAGGGCGATCGAGCCGGCCAGGACGGTGCGCAGGGTCGAATGGTGACGTGCCATCTTCAAATACTCCACTCCAGCCTGCCAGAAGAATGAATGAACAGCCAGGACGCGGCGAAGCATTCGCTAAGAAGCCGTCAGAGGAGCGGCCTTCTTGAGGGAACAGTATGATTCAGCAGAGGCTGCTCCCGAACGCCGTCCTGGCAAGTCAGGACCGTCTACCCGCCCGTCGGCATGTAACCGGTTCGTGACGACACTTAAAGTTCAAGACAGGGCACCCATGCAATAGCCACATGGAACCGAACCGGCAGCGCGACGGGAAATGTTGCAAAAAGAGCACGAATCTCCTCGACCTCCTCCGCGGTGGCGGTTGCCCTGCGCTGCCTGGACTGGGCGGGCCGCGCGCAATCGCGTCGCCGGCGCTTCTTCCTGGCGAAAAAACCGGCTACGTGCGACGGGAGTGGAGCGGTCGCGGCTCGGCTGTCCGGTGGCATCGTGTGCCATCCCATCAAGCCGGCTGCGCGCGCGAGGGGGCACGTGACGATGACGAGACGGTTCGGCTTGCTGGCGGGTGCCGCCTGCACGATGGCGGCGATGGCCGCCGCCCACGCGCAGCCGGTGCAGGGGCTGTATGTCGGCCTCGCCGGGGGCGGGAACCTGGCGCAGGACCAGACGGTGCGGCTGTCGCCGCAGCAGCCGAGCGGCGAGCTGCGCTACGGCGCCGGCGAGGTCGGGCTCGGCAGCGTCGGCTGGGGCTTCGGCAACGGGCTGCGGCTGGAGGTCGAGGGCAACTACCGCAACGACCCGCTGCAGCACTTCCGGGGCACCCGCTTCCCCACCCTCGCCGGCGGCTACCAGGAAGACTACGGCGGGATGGCCAACGCGCTGTTCGACATGGACATCGGCAAGAGCTGGCTTTTCCCGTATTTCGGCGCCGGCGCCGGCTACATCTGGTCGCACGCGGCCGAGCACTACAGCGGCACCAACTACCCCTACGCCGAGCGCCTGGGCGGCACCGACGGCAACTTCGCCTATCAGGGCATCTTCGGCCTGTCGGTGCCGGTGCCGTGGGTGGTGGGTCTGTCGAGCACGATCGAGTACCGCTTCACCTCCATCCTGGGGCCGCAGCGCTTCACCGGCGACGGCATCGGCACCGAGGGGGCGTTCGGGCCGAAGCCGTACGGCGTCTCGCGCGGCAACCAGGACATCACCACCAACTTCAACCATTCGCTGCTTCTGGGCGTGCGCTACGAGTTCAACCCGGCACCCCCGCCGCTTCCCGCTCCGC
>CALMVN010000209.1 GCA_937873225.1 uncultured Acetobacteraceae bacterium | reverse complement strand
GGGCGACTGTTTCTTTGGCGGGTCCAGGGCAGAGCCCTGGCCTGTGCAGGTCGAATCCCGCCGCCGTTGGCATGAGGCCGCAACGCCGGTCCGCTCGACCCAAGCAACACCCAAGCATTTCCGCAGGCGCAAACGGTCCTTAACCAGTCGTTAGCGATGCCGTGGCAGTTTCTTCCGCGTTGATCCTCGTGTTTGGGTCAACATAAAATCGCAGCACGCGGAACAACCCTGCATTCCATCGCGACACGTCAGCGGGCTGCCGCCGTTTTCATAACGATATCGTAATGAATTGCGCCGCACCCTGCTGCGTGCCGCAACCCACGAAGGAATGAACCCGACGATGGCGACATGGACCGGTGCCGGCAAGACGACCTCCTGGGACAACGCCGGCAACTGGTCCGGTGCCGTGGTTCCGGCCTCCTACGGCGCCGTTTCCATCGGCATTGCCGGGGTGCCGATCACCGTGGCGGTCGCGAGCCAGAGCACCGCGCGCGCCGCCAGCCTGACGATCGGCGACGGACATGCGGGCGAGACGGTCCTGCTGAACCTGGCCGGCACCTTCTCGCTGGGTGGCAGCGGGATCCTGGTGTCCGGCGGCGCCAGCCTCGCAACCAGCGGCGGCGCCATCGACCTGGCCGCAGGCGGCCTCGCCGTGGAAGCGGGCGGCAGCTACGCCGAGACCGGCGGAACCCTGGCCGCGACCACGCTGGACAACGACGGCACCACGGCGCTGGCCGGCGCCGTGTCGGTGGCGGCGTCGCTCGACAACGCCGGCACGCTGACCGAGACCGGCACGCTGACGGCGCAGTCGGGCATCGGCAACACGGGCACGATGACCCTCGCCGGCACCGTGCTCGACGCAGGCGATCTTGCCAACACCGGCCACCAAACCCTGTCCGGCACGGTCACGGTCGACAGCCTGCTGTCCAACTCCGGCACCACGACCGTCACCGGCACCGTCAACCTGCTGGGCGAGGCCATCGCCGGCACCGGCGCGATCGTCATCGACGGCGGCCACCTCGGCACCGCCGCCACGCCGATCTCGGTGATCAACGGCAGCCAGTCCTTCACCCTGGAGAACAACGCCGTCCTGTTCCTGCGCGACGGCCTCGGCGCCTCCGTCAGGTTCGGCAGCGGCGGCGGCACGCTGTCGCTGCAGGACAACATCGGGATCGTGACGACGCCGATCCAGAACCTCGGCGCCGGGGACAGGATCGAGGTGCAGGCGGGCGGGATCACGGGCGACACCGTGATCGCCAACGGCAACAACAGCTACACGATCGCCCTGGACGCAGGCGCGTTCTACGCGCCGGTGGTGCTGACGGACGTGACGCTGGCCGCCGGCATCAAGGCGTCGCAGGTCGCGCTGTCCGTGTCCGGCGGCGAGGCCACCGTGTTCATCGCCTGCTTCCTGTCCGGCACGCGGATCGCGACGGAGGCGGGCGAGGTCCCGGTGGAGGAGATCGCGGTCGGCGACCAGGTGGTGGCGATCGAGAACGGCGTGCGCACGCTGCGCCCGGTGCGCTGGCACGGCAGCCGGACGGTGGTCCCGGCCCGGATGAGCCCGGACGAGGCACGCGACGCGGCGCCGGTGCGCATACGCGCCGGAGCCTTCGCTGCCGGCATCCCGGCGCGCGACCTGCTGATCACCCCGGAACACTGCGTGCTGGTCGACAACCGGCTGGTGCCCGCGCGCATGCTGGTGAACGGGTCCAGCATCGTGCGGGAGACGGGCCTGCAGGGCTTCACCGTGCACCACGTCGAGTGCGACCGTCATGCCATCCTGTTGTCCGAAGGCCTCACCACGGAAAGCTATCTCGACACCGGCAACCGCCACGCCTTCGGCACCGACGACGCCACCGCGACTCCGTCCGCCTGGGCGGATGCGGCGGCGCCGCTGGACACCGGGCGCGACTTCGTCGAGCCGATCTGGCGCCGCCTGTCGGCCCGTGCGGCCGCGATCGGGCTGCCGGCCCCGGCCACGGAGGTCGCCACCACCGTCGACCCGTTCCTGCGCCTCCGCCTGGACGACGGCAGCCTCCTTGCCGCCTCGCGCAGCAGCCGGGACCGGCACTTCTTCGTGCTTCCCCCCGGCACGCGTCAGGTCGCGATCGTGTCGCGCGTGTTCGTGCCGGCGGTGGTGGAGGGCCCGTTCGTGGACGACCGCCGACGCCTCGGAGTCGCGGTCAGGGATGCCCGGCTGTGGACCGGGCCGCGAACGCGGGTGCTGACCATCGACGACTCGGCCGCAGGCTGGCACGCGTCGGAGCCCGGAACGCAGGCCGTCTGGACCGACGGCGCCGGCCTGCTCGACCTGGAACCCGGCGAACCCTGCGACGCCGCCACGGTACTGGAGCTGCAGCTCGTGCTTGCCGCCCGCTACCTGCTGGACGCCGAGGCGGCCGGACGGCAGGCCGCTTGACGGATGGCGGGGCGGCGGTCAGGTTCCCGCCGCCAGACGGCTGGACGGTCGCTGTCGCGCCGGGGCATCCTGCCCCGTCGCGGTGGAGGAAAGTCCGGGCTCCACGGGAGAACGGTGCCGGCTAACGGCCGGCGGGGGCGACCCCAGGGAAAGTGCCACAGAAAACAGACCGCCCGCACGGCGTGGATCCCTCGTCGGGTCCATTTTGCGGGCAAGGGCGAAACGGTGCGGCAAGAGCGCACCGCGCTTCCGGCAACGGCGGCGGCAGGGCAAACCCCACCGGGAGCAAGACCGAATAGGGACGGCAGGCGCCGGCGCCACCTCCGGGTGACGCCGCGCTCCGGAGGCTCTCCCGCCTCGCCGTCCGGGTTGGTCGCGCGAGGCACGCAGCGATGCGTGTCCCAGAGGAATGACCGTCGCGCGGGCTCCGGCCTGCGCACAGAACCCGGCTTACAGGCCGTCTGGCGCTTCCCTCCAACGCCGGACCGGACCATGCTCCGAAGCACTGTTCAACCATGGAACAAAGGGTGAACAGTAATCGATGATCCTGTTTCGGATTCGGATCATTTTTTAGAGGCTCCGGCACGCGTTCGTCTGTCGCGAGTCGCGGTTTTCCGCCGTTTTCACGCCCGCTTTAGTTTGACCTCCCACAATTTCCCATGATATCCCACGGTCACCCAAAGCGATCCTCCGCCCGTCCTGCTTCGGCACCGGAACGGGGGCCGCAACCGGGTTCGGCGCATGAGAAATGCGCCACCAGATCATGCCGTGGGGGCGGCTTGCACCGGCGATACCGGGGGCGGAAGGGGGGCATCGATGAGTGTGTTCCTCGGCACGCACCAGAACCGCCTCGATGCCAAGGGACGGGTCTCCATCCCCGCCGGCTTCCGCGCCATCCTGCGCTCCCGGGCGGCCGAGTCGCAGCCCGGCGATCCGCTCCTGGTGCTCCGCCAGTCGCCCAAGCACCCCTGCATCGAGGCGTGGCCGATGCCGGCCTATCTCGCCCTCGGCCCTGTCCTCGACCGCCTCGACCTGTTCAGCGACGACGGCGAGGACATGGCGCTGTCGGTCTACGGCGACGCCTACCCGGTCGACCCGGACAAGGAAGGCCGCATCGTGCTGCCCGAGGCCCTGGCCGCCCATGCCGGGCTGTCCGAGTCGGTCGCCTTCATGGGCCTCGGCCGGCACTTCCAGATCTGGGAGCCCGGAGCCGCCGAGCGCCGCCGTGCCGAGGCACGCGTCCGCGCCCGCAGCGTCGCCCTGCCCGCCGCCGCCGGAGCCGCGTCGTGAGCGCCCGTTCTGCCCCGCGCGAGGACCGCGGCCCCGCCGACAGCCACGTCGACAGCCAAGCCGACAGCCACGGGGGCGGCCACCTGCCGGTGATGCTCGGCGAGGTGCTGGAGCAGCTGCAGCCGGCCGATGGCGGCACCTATCTCGACGCCACCTTCGGCGGCGGCGGCTACGCATCCGCGATCCTGGCGCGGGCGCGCTGCACCCTGTGGGCGATCGACCGCGACCCGCAGGCGATCGCGCGCGGCCTCCGCCTGGCGGCGCGGCTGCGGGCCGAGCACGGCGAGCAGCGCCTGCACCTCGTCCCCGGCGGGTTCGGCGACATGCTGGCCCTGCTCGACGCACACGGCGTCACCGCGCTCGACGGCGTGGTGCTCGACCTCGGCCTGTCCTCGTTCCAGATCGACGAGGCGGAACGCGGCTTCTCGTTCCGCAACGACGGCCCGCTCGACATGCGCATGAGCCTCGACGGCCCGAGTGCCGCCGACCTGGTGCGGACGCTGCCGGAAGCGGAACTCGCCGACGTGCTCTACCAGTTCGGCGAGGAGCGCTTGTCGCGACGCATCGCCCGCGCCGTGGTCGCCGCACGCGCGGAAGCGCCCATCACCACCACGCTGCAGCTCGCCTCCATCATCCGGCGCGTGGTGCCGGCCGAGAAGTCCGGGCTCGACCCCGCCACCCGCTCGTTCCAGGCGCTGCGCATCCGCGTCAACGACGAGCTGCGCCAGATCGAGCAGGGCCTCGCGCAGGCGGCTGCCCTGCTCCGCCCGCACGGCCGGCTGGTGGTGGTGTCGTTCCATTCGCTCGAGGACCGCATCGTCAAGCGCTTCATGCAGGACGCGGCCGGACGCGCCCCGTCCCCGTCGCGTCACGATCCACGCGGCCTCGACCGGCCCGCCGCCCCGCCCTCGTTCCGCCTGCTCGCCAACCGCGCGCTCCGTCCGGGCGACGCGGAATGCCGCACCAACCCGCGCGCACGCAGCGCCAGGCTGCGCGCGCTCGAACGCCTCGACCTTCCTCCTGACGGGAACGCCCGATGATCCGCCCCTTCACCTGCGTCTGCGCGATCCTGGCCGGCGCCTCGGGCCTCTACCTGTACTCGGAGAAGCACCGCACCACCCTGCTCGACCAGCAGATCAGCGCGGTGGTGTCCGACACCCAGCACATACGCGAGCGCACCGCGATGCTGCGCGCCGAGTGGGCGCTGCTGAACCAGCCGGACCGGCTGCAAGGCCTCGCCACCCGCTTCCTGCCGCAGCTCCAGGCGATGGCGCCGACCCAGTTCGTGCAGATGGCCTCGCTCGACCACCGTCTGCCCCCGGTCGGCCCCGAGGTCCCGCCGCACCCGATCGCCACCCCGCAGACCGCCCCCGGC
>CALMVN010000208.1 GCA_937873225.1 uncultured Acetobacteraceae bacterium | reverse complement strand
GGCAGCCTGGAGGGCGTCGAGGACACGCGCCAACCGGTCCCGGCGCTTTGGGCCATCGCTCATGCCAGGGTTCTTCGCAGCCTCGCCGTCCATGCCGGAAGCGGTACCACGACGCGCCTCATCAGCGCATCACCCTTGTCGCGCCCTTGCGTGTCTTTTGCCGCCTCGCAGGCGCCTCAGTCTCGCCTCGAAAGCGCTTCACCCAGGGGCGAGTCCAATCTCTTACAGACCAAGGCACCCTAGCGGGTGCTTCGCTGTTGCTCGACTACGTCCGGCAGTTCTAGGCTTGTCGACGGGGCGGTGCTGTTCATCGTTTCGTGATGCAAGGGTGCAACAGATGTCCGGGATCAGTCAGCCCACGAACCTTGCGCCGCTGATCGGCAGCGTCGACCGTCTACACGAGGAGGTTTCAGGGCTCAGGACAGACATGCAGGCGCTGGTCCAGGGCCTGTCGCTGATGGTCGAGACGCAGAGCGCTCACAGCGAGATGCTGCGACAGCTGCTGGAGGCTGCCACGCAGGAACCGGCGGGAGAAAACCCGATGGAGGGGCTTCTGCGCCAGGTGGTGACGGCGCTCGACCGGGTGACCGTGACGGTCCAGGGCTTCGGCCGGAAGCTCGATCGCAACAGCCAGATGCTTGCCGGTGCCATCGTCCGAGGCGCCGGTCAGCCGGAGGGTAACCAAGAGCAGGACGATCCGGTCGCCGAGGACTAGGCACAACCTGTGCTCACCTACCGGACAGGTGCCGCTGGTTCGCCGTCAGCCGGCGGAGCGATGGCGGATCACCTGCTCGAGCAGACGCTGCCCATCGATAAGGCGGAGATGGCCGCCTACTACCAGCGGGGCATGTCCGCAGCCTTCTCGGGGGAGATGGAGCGGGACGCTCTGGCGATCGAGGCCGGCGCGCTGCTGCGCTCCGGCGTTGCTCCGGAGGACATCCCCGAAGCCCTCTCTCAGAACGTCATTGCTCGGCACCAGGCAGCCGTTGAGGGATACCTTTCCGAGACCTTGGGGCTGGCAACGGGGGATGCCTATGCCCGGATCGCTGAATACGTGGTCGCGGGTGGAATGGATCTGGTCGAGGCCGAGACGCGGCTGACAGCCAGCAGCGACGCACGGATTTTCGAGCTGCGACACATGCTGGCCCAGGCCGAGCAGCACGGGCTGCTGGACGTCATAGAGGACGCGAAGGGGTGGCAGGTCGAACTCGCGGCCCGTGAGCGGGGCAACCAGGTGGTGATCGACGGCTTCCAGAAGGCACTGGCTGCGGCCTCCTACCGCTGGGACAAGATCGAGCAGATCACGGAGGCAGGAGTCCACGGCCACACGGTAGCCGAGCCGCGGCGGGACATGCACCCGAAGCTGGCCGAGGCGCTGGGGATGGATCTGCGTCGGCCCCCGAGCAGGGACGAGATCGCCAACCTCCTGAACGGCCAGCGTGCCGATGGCGCCGACATTCCCGGCAAGCAGACGCAGAGGGCAACAGCGGGCCTGGATGAGGCGCTGAAACTGGCGCCGAAGCGGGCGGCGACCGAGACGGAGATGAGCCGCATCATCTCTGGTCTGCGAGCGGATGGCGAAGCGGTGCAGGGGCCAGGCACACAGACCGCGCGAAGCCGGTATTTCGAGTTGATGGGCGTCGGTGGCGGCAAGGAACCGACCGCCGAGCAGCAGCAGAACATGATTGCCGGTCGGATGGCCGATGGTTCGGAGATCGACCTGCGAGCCTATGAACGCGGCGTGACCGCCAGCAAGGCCCGGATCGGCTACATCGACCTGACGTTCTCGGCCGACAAGTCGGTCTCGGTGGCATGGGCGCTGGCGCCGACCGAGGCCGAGCGGAACATCATCGCCCAGGCTCACCGGGACGCGGTGACCAGCGCCATGGAGTACGTGGCCGGCGAGATCGGGCATGCCCGCAAGGGGAAGGCTGGCGCCGGAGGCAGCGAACCCGGCCAGATCGGCTGGATCACTTTCGACCACTATTCGGCGCGGCCAACCGTGGAGATCGCGCGCACGGACGAGCGTGGGCAATCCTACACGGGGCTGCGGACGCGGAAGATGGCGGGCGACCCCCAGCTGCACACGCACGTCGCTGTTCCCAACGTGGTGCTGACC
>CALMVN010000207.1 GCA_937873225.1 uncultured Acetobacteraceae bacterium | reverse complement strand
GTCCGCAGCCGGCTGCCCGACCGGCGCCGGGCGAGGCACCGAGGCCGCCGCCCCAGGCCGCGCGTCCGGCACCACCGCCGCGTCCGGCGCCGCATCCGGCCCCGGCGCAGCACCCGCCGCCGGCCGAGCATCACGACGACCGTCACGGCCATTGACGGCTCCGGCGCCGCAAGGCGCCGGCAGGTCGGCTAGGTGCTGTCGAACCTTCGCGAGACGGGAGACCGGCCGGTTCAGCCGGCCTCGGCGGTCTCCACCCAGGCGCGCGCGGACTGGATCCGCTCCAGCAGCGGCTCCAGCGCCGGCACGTCGGACTTGTCGGCCGCCTCGTAGGCCTGCTCGGCATCCGCCAGCCGCGCCTCGCCCTCCTGCCGCGACAACGCGTCAACCGGCACCGCGCTGTCGGCCAGGATGGTGCAGCGCTCCGGGGTGATCTCGGCGAAGCCGCCGGCGACGAAGAACCGGTCCGTCACCTGGTTCCCCTCGTGCAGCGACACCACGCCGCCGCGCAGCAGCACGATGGTCGGCGCGTGCTCCGGCATGGCGGCGAGGTCGCCTTCCGAGCCCGGCATCACCACCATGTCGACGGCGCGCGCCAGCAGGCGCTTCTCCGGGCTGACGATCTCGACGTCGATCGGCATGGAGTTTTAGCCCTTGTCCTTCATCGCCTTCGCCTTTTCCACCGCCTCGTCGATGGAGCCGACCATGTAGAACGCGGACTCCGGCAGGTCGTCGTGCTCGCCGGCGACGATCGCCTTGAACGAGCGCACCGTGTCCTCGATCGACACCAGCTTGCCCGGCGCCCCGGTGAACACTTCCGCCACGTGGAACGGCTGGCTCAGGAAGCGCTGCAGGCGGCGCGCGCGGGCCACGGTCTGCTTGTCGTCCTCGGACAGCTCATCCATGCCCAGGATGGCGATGATGTCCTGCAGCGACTTGTAGGTCTGCAGGATGCGCTGCACGTCGCGCGCCACCTGGTAGTGCTCGTCGCCGACGATCTTCGGATCGAGTGAGCGCGAGGTGCTGTCCAGCGGATCCACCGCCGGGTAGATGCCGAGCTCGGCGATCGAGCGGTTCAGCACCGTGGTGGCGTCGAGATGGGCGAACGAGGTGGCCGGCGCCGGGTCGGTGAGGTCGTCGGCCGGCACGTAGATCGCCTGCACCGAGGTGATCGACCCCTTCTTGGTCGAGGTGATGCGCTCCTGCAGCGCGCCCATGTCGGTGGCCAGCGTCGGCTGGTAGCCCACCGCCGACGGAATGCGGCCGAGCAGCGCCGACACCTCGGAGCCGGCCTGGGTGAAGCGGAAGATGTTGTCGACGAAGAACAGCACGTCCTGCCCTTCCTCGTCGCGGAAGTACTCGGCCAGGCTCAGGCCGCTCAGCGCGACGCGGGCGCGAGCACCCGGCGGCTCGTTCATCTGGCCATACACCAGCGCCACCTTGGAGCCCTCGGTGGTATCCTCGCCGAGCTTGATGACGCCGGCGTCGATCATCTCGTGGTACAGGTCGTTGCCCTCGCGGGTGCGCTCGCCGACGCCGGCGAACACCGACACGCCGCCATGCGCCTTGGCGATGTTGTTGATCAGCTCCTGGATCAGCACCGTCTTGCCGACGCCTGCGCCGCCGAACAGGCCGATCTTGCCGCCCTTCAGGTACGGGCAAAGCAGGTCGACCACCTTGATGCCTGTCACCAGGATCTCCGACGACGCGGCCTGCTCCTCGAACGAGGGCGCGTCACGGTGGATGCCGTAGTACTTGGCGGCGACCACCGGGCCGCGCTCGTCGATCGGCTCGCCGATCACGTTCAGGATCCGGCCCAGCGTGCCGGGTCCCACCGGCACCTGGATCGCCGCCCCGGTGTCGCGCACCTCGGTGCCGCGCACCAGCCCGTCGGTGGAGTCCATGGCGATGCAGCGCACCTCGCGCTCGCCGATCTCCTGCGCCACCTCCAGCACCAGCTTCAGCTCACCGACCTGGCAGGTGAGCGCGTTCTGGATGTACGGCAGCTCGCCCTCGAACTGCACGTCGACCACCGGCCCCTTCACCTGGATGACCCGGCCGACGATGTTGCGGCCCGCGTTCTGGCCCTGGTTGCCGGCAGGCGCCTCGAGTGTGGTGGACATGGCTTCAAGCTCCTGCGGGCGGGGATCAGACGGCTTCGGCGCCGGCAATGATCTCGATGAGTTCGGTGGTGATGTTGGCCTGACGCGTACGGTTGTAGTTCTGGGTCAGCCGGTCGATTGCCTTGCCGGCGTTGCGCGTGGCGCTGTCCATCGCCGTCATGCGGGCACCCTGCTCGCCGGCGGCACTCTCCAGCATCGCCCGGTAGAGCTGGATGCCGAGGTTGCGCGGCAGCAGCCGGGCCAGGATTGTCTCCTCGTCCGGCTCGAACTCGTAGGACGCGTCGCCGCGTGCGCCGTGCTCGTTGTCGTTCGACGGCAGCGCCAGCGGCACCAGCTGGATCTCGGTCGGCGTCTGCGACATCACGTTGTTGAAGCGGTTGAACACCAGGGTGGCGACGTCGAACTCGCCGCGCTCCAGCATCGCCGTCAGCCGCTCGCCCAGCTCGGCGGCGGCCGAGAACGCCACGTCCTTGCCGGCGGAGCCGGGAATGCGGTCGACGATGCGGTCGCGATGCTCGCGCTGCAGGTAGTCGGCACCCTTGCGGCCGACGGGCAGCAGCTTGACCGTCTTGCCCTCGCCCTCCAGGCGCTGCACCAGCCGCCGCGTGGCACGGCCGATGTTGGCGTTGAAGCCGCCGGCGAGGCCGCGATCGCTGGTCACCGAGATCACGAGGTGCACCTGGTCCCGGCCGGTGCCGACCAGCAGCTTCGGCATGCCCTCGCGGCCCATCGTGTTGCGGGCGAGCTCGGCCAGCATGCGCTGCATCGCTTCGGCATACGGCCGCGCCGCTTCCGCCCGGCTCTGCGCCCGGCGCAGCTTCGCCGCCGCCACCATCTTCATGGCGCTGGTGATCTTGCGCGTCGACTTGACGCTGGTGATCCGCGCCCGCAGCTCCTTCAACGACGGCATCGGCCGATCAGTCCTGGGTGAAGCGCTTGGTGAAGTCGGTCAGGAACGCGCCCAGCTTCTCCTCGACGTCCTTCTTGATCTCGCGCTGGTCGCGGATCGAGTCGAGGATGCCCTGGTCGTTCGCCCGCAGCTCGGACAGCATCTGCCGCTCGTAGCCGACCACCTTGTCCACCGGCACCTTGTCCAGGAAGCCGCGCGTGCCGGCGAACAGCACCGCCACCGTCTCCTCGACCGGATAGGGGGTGTTCTGCGGCTGCTTCAGCAGCTCGGTCAGGCGGGCGCCGCGGCCGAGCTGGTTCTGGGTCGCCTGGTCGAGATCCGACGCGAACTGCGAGAACGCCGCCATCTCGCGATACTGCGCCAGCTCCAGCTTGATCTTGCCGGCGACCTGCTTCATCGCCTTGATCTGCGCGGCCGACCCCACCCGCGACACCGAGCCGCCGACGTTCACCGCCGGGCGTATGCCGCGGAAGAACAGCTCGGTTTCCAGGAAGATCTGCCCGTCGGTGATGGAGATCACGTTGGTCGGGATGTAGGCCGAGACGTCGCCGGCCTGGGTCTCGATCACCGGCAGGGCGGTCAGCGAGCCGCCGCCATGCGCGTCCGACATCTTCGCCGCCCGCTCCAGCAGGCGGGAATGCAGGTAGAACACGTCGCCCGGGTAGGCCTCGCGCGCCGGCGGGCGGCGCAGCAGCAACGACATCTGCCGGTACGCCACCGCCTGCTTGCTCAGGTCGTCATAGGCGATCAGCGCGTGCATGCCGTTGTCGCGGAAGAACTCGCCCATCGCGGCACCCGTATAGGGCGCCAGGTACTGCATCGGCGCCGGCTCGGACGCGGTGGCGGCCACGACGATGGAGTACTCCATCGCGCCGTTCTCCTCCAGCGTGCGCACGATCTGCGCCACGGTGGAGCGCTTCTGGCCGATGGCGACGTAGATGCAATACAGGGTCGTCTTGTCGTCGCCGCGGGCGTTCACCGGCTTCTGGGCGATGAAGGTGTCGAGCAGGATCGCGGTCTTGCCGGTCTGGCGGTCGCCGATGATCAGCTCGCGCTGGCCGCGGCCGATCGGCACCAGGGCGTCGATCGACTTGATCCCGGTCTGCATCGGCTCGCTCACCGACTGGCGCGGCATGATGCCGGGCGCCTTCACCTCGGCGCGCCTGCGCTCCACGTTCTCCAGCGGGCCCTTGCCGTCGATCGGGTTGCCGAGCCCGTCCACCACGCGCCCGAGCAGGCCGCGGCCCACCGGCACGTCCACCACCGTGCCGGTGCGCGACACGGTGTCGCCTTCGCGGATCGCACGGTCGTCGCCGAAGATGACGATGCCGACGTTGTCGGTTTCCAGGTTCAGCGCCATGCCGCGGACGCCGGCGCCGGGGAACTCGACCATCTCGCCGGACATCACGTTCTGCAGCCCGAACACGCGCGCGATGCCGTCGCCGACCGACAGCACGGTGCCGGTCTCGGCGATGTCGCTTTCGCTGTCGAAGTTGGCGATCTGCCGCTTCAGGATGTCCGAAATCTCGGCGGGACGGATCTCCATCACGCAGCTCCCTTCATGGCGTAGTGCAGGCGGGCCAGGCGCGAGCGCAGGCTCGCGTCGTACAGGCGGGCGCCGACGCGCACCACCAAGCCGCCGAGCAGGGCGCGGTCGACCCGCTCCTGGATGTTGACGCGGCCATAGCCGGCCTCGGTCAGCCGGGCCAGCAGCTGGGTGCGCTGCAGGTCGGTGAGCGGATGCGCGCTCGCCACCTCGGCCACCACGATCCCCCGACGCGACGCCACCAGGGCGGTGAAGCCGTTCAGGATCGCGCGCAGCTCGGACAGGCGCCGGTTGTTGGCGACCACGCCGACGAAGTGCTGCAGCAGCGGGCCGAAGCCCTGCGCCGCCATCGCCGCCAGCACCGCGTCGCGCCCCTGCGCCACGTCCAGCACCGGGTCGGCCAGCAGGGCGCGCAACGGCGCGCTCTCGTCGATCAGCCGGCCTAGCGCGTCGGCCTGGTCCACCGCCTCGTCCAGCGCGCGGCGCTCGTCGGCCAGCTCGTACAGGGCGGTCGCATAGCGGCCGGCCACGCCACCAGCCGCGTTGACGGTCTGAGCTGTCGTACCGCCCGGGCTCACTCTTGTGCGTTCCTTCGATTTTTGCGGAATTATGGCCCGCTTAGACCGTTGCGGGCCTCTACCATGGGGTCCATGACCACGCAACACGAACACGGCGGCGCTCCCGATCCGGCTCCGGGACCGGACCGGGCGCCGCTGATCCTCACCCTGGAGCTGGCGCAGCCGGCGCAGGACCTGTTCCAGTCGCTGCGCAACCGGCATTTCCCGCCGGGCCGCAACGTGGTGCCGGCGCACGTGTCCCTGTTCCACGCCCTGCCCGGCGCAGAGACGCCGGCGATCCTGCGCCGGCTGCGTGCGGTTGCCGCCACCCGGCCGCCGGTGCGGGTGGAGGCGCCGTTCCTCCTCGGCCGGGGCGTCGGCTTCCGGCTCGACAGCCCGGCCCTGGCGGCGCTGCGCGCCGGGCTCGCCCGCGACTGGAGCCCCTGGCTCACCGCCCAGGACCGGCAGGGCTACCGGCCGCACGTGACGGTGCAGAACAAGGTGTCGCCGGAGGAAGCGCGCCTGACGCTGGAGCGGCTCGCCGCCGGCTTCGTGCCGTTCGCCACCGAAGGGGCGGCGCTGCGGTTGTGGCGCTACCTCGGCGGCCCGTGGGAAGCGCTGCACACGGTCGAGCTGGCCGCCCCGCCCCCGGACTGACCCGGTCCGGCCGCTTCAGGGCGCGAACGAGGCGCCCAGGCGGTCGATCGCCATGGCGTCGAACTGCGCCAGCACCGCGGCGCGGTCCGGCAGGGTCGGGCCTTCCTGTCCCAGCTTGGCGGCGGCAAACGAGAGTGCCATGCGCGCCACCCGCTCCGGCTCGGACTTCTCCACCAGGGCTGCCACCAGCCCCGCCACCAGCGCGTCGCCGGCGCCCACCGTGACCGGGACCTGCAGGATCGGCGGCCGGCCGAGCAGGGCGTGGCGCTCGCTGACGAACAGCGCCCCCTCGGCGCCGCGCGAGATCACCACCAGCCCGATGCCGCGGTTGCACAGCGCGTGCGCCGCTTCCGCCATCTGCCTGATGTCGGAGAAGCTCTGGCCGGAGCTTTCCTCCAGCTCCTCCTGGTTCGGCTTGATCGCCCAGGGCAGCGCGTCCGGATCGCCCGCCAGCACCTCGCGCAGCGGCTTGCCGCTGGTGTCCAGGATCACCCGCGCGCCCTGCCGGTTGAGCGAGGCGATGATCTCGCCGTACGCGTTGTTCGGCATGCCGGGCGGCAGGCTGCCCGACAGCACCACGATCGCCCCCTGGCCCGCCTCGGTGGCCAGCACCGTGCGCAGCTGCGCCAGGTGCACCGGCAACGGCATCAGGCCCGGCAGGTTGATGTCGGTGGTGTCGCCGGCCGCCTCGTCCAGCAGCTTGATGTTGTTGCGGGTGTGGCCGGGGATGCGCACGAAGCGGTCGGTGATCTCCTTGGCGTCGAGGAAGTCCTCGAACGTCGCCGCGTTGCTGCCGCCCAGGAAGCCGGTGGCGACGATCGGCGGCTCGTGCGCCTGCCGCCAGTCCGACAGGCAGCCGGCGACGTTGATCCCCTTGCCGCCGGCCTGGCGCACCGAGGAGCGCGCCCGGTGCACCGTGCCCGGCACCAGCTCGTCCAGCCGGATGGTGTGGTCGATCGCCGGGTTGAGCGTGACCGTGACGATGGCGGGCGCGTGGGTGGCGGAGGCGGCGGTCATCAGGGAGCGTCCTTCCGGGATCGTGCCGAGAGCGTTCTCCTAGCCTCGCAGTCCTGCGCCCGGATCGGAAGGGGGCAGCAGCGTCGAACCCGTTCCGGCTCCGCGCAGCCGGACCCAGGCGCGCAGCCGCCGCCGCTCGTCGCCCGGAACGGCACGATCGAGCAGCACCGCAATCCCGCCGCCGGCCTCGGCCACGACCCGGTACAGGTGGGTCCAGCACCCGCCGCCCCGGTCGCGATGCAGCACCAGGTGCCAGCCGCAGCGGCGCGGCCGGCACAGGTGCTCGGTCCGACCGAAGCAGACGAACTCGGTCTCATCCCCCGCACCGACCGACATCGGTGCGCGCAGGCGCGCCTCGACCGGGCAGGAGGACGGGACGGGAAAGGCAAGCACATCGAACACGGTCGGCTCCACACGCATGGAGCGGTCCGACCGGTCGTCATGGGAGCAGGCGGCGTGATCCCGTTGTTTGCCGGAACGGCCGCATCTCCCTGGACGGGACGCCACCTTGCCCGGGAAGGCAGGTTGGCGTTGGGGTCAGCCCAACTCCTGATGCGGGCCGGACGCTAGCGGGCCGGAAAAGCCGGCGCAAGAGGCCAGCCGGCGCCGCCGTGCCGGACACGGGCGGCGCCGTTTCCGGTATCGGGAGGATGTCGGAGGGGAACGTTCCGGACCGGAGCCGGTTGTTGGACCGGCCCGGCCACGGCAACGGGCGGGCGGCACGAGGTAACGGCGTCGCCCGGATGCGGCCGCCAGCGGAAGCGGCGGCAGCCGATCGACGGGGACAGAAAGGACATCGAGGCACCGAATGATCCACGAACAGCGCATCTATCACGCCATGCCGGGCCGCCTGCCCGACCTCTTGAAGCGGTTCGAGCAGGTGGCCCTGCCGATCTGGCAGCGCCACGGCATCCGCCAGGCCGGCTTCTGGACCCTGCTCGTCGGCGGCTCCAACCACGACCTGATCTACCTGCTGGAATGGCAGTCCATGGCCGAGCGGGAGCAGAAGTGGCTGGCGTTCTCGTCCGATCCGGAATGGCTGCAGAAGCGGCACGAGAGCGAGCTGAACGGGCCGCTGATCAGCTCGTTCGACAACGCGTTCCTGTTGCCGACCGGCTTCTCGTCGGTCGGCTAGGGCATGATCCGTGAGCCGATGCGAACGGATCATGCCCCGGGCGGCGGCACGGCTGGGCGCCGCGCCCGGCATGCGATCACGCGTCGGGCGCGGTCCAGACCCCTCCCGCCCGGCTCGACGCCACCACCGCCTCGATGAAGGCGACGCCCGCAACGCCGTCCTCGATCCCGGGCAGTCCGTCCGGGTCGCCCTGTCCCTGGAGGAGGTCGGCGGCGTCCGCATAGAGTTGGGCGAAGCCCTCGAGGTAGCCTTCCGGATGCCCTGCGGGGATCCGCGTCGCGCGGACGGCCCCCTCCGACAGGCCGCCGAGCCCGCGATGCAGGATGCGCGGCGCCTCCCCGAGCCGGGTGAGGCGGAGCTGGTTCGGATGCTCCTGCGACCAGTCCAGCCCGCCCTGCTCGCCGAACACGCGCAGGCGGAGCCCGTTCTCGTGGCCCACCGCGACCTGGCTGCACCACAGCGTGCCGCGCGCCCCGCCGTCGAAGCGCAGCAGCACCCGGGCGTCGTCGTCGAGCCGCCGGCCGGGCACGAAGGAGGACAGGTCGGCCAGCAGCGACTCGACACGCAACCCGGACACGAAGCGGGCGAGGTGGTGCGCGTGCGTCCCGATGTCGCCGACGCTGCCGGCCGGCCCCGAACGGGATGGATCGGTGCGCCAGGCCGCCTGCTTCTGCCCGCTCGCTTCCAGATCCGTCGCGAGCCAGTCCTGCGCATATTCCACCTGCACCACCCGGACCGGGCCGAGCGCGCCGCTCGCGACCAGCGCGCGCGCCTCGCGCACCATGGGATAGCCGCTGTAGTTGTGGGTGAGCACGAACAACAGGCCCGACGCGCGCACCACCTCGCGCAGGGCGCGGGCGTCGTCGAGGGTGGTCGCCAGCGGCTTGTCGCAGATCACCGGGATGCCGCGCTCGAGGAAGGCCTGGCAGATCGCCACGTGGCTGTCGTTGGGCGTGACCACCGATACCACGTCGATGCGGTCCTCCCGCGCCGCCTCCTGCGCCGCCATCTCGGCGAAGCTCCCGTAGGCGCGGTCGGGATGGACGTGCAGGGCCAGGGCGGAGGCGCGCGCCCGATCCGGATCCGACGAGAAGGCGCCTGCGACCAGCTCGTAGCGGTCGTCGAGCCGCGCCGCGATCCGGTGCACCGCGCCGATGAACGAGCCGGCGCCACATCATCCCGGTAACGG
>CALMVN010000206.1:13100-35166 GCA_937873225.1 uncultured Acetobacteraceae bacterium | reverse complement strand
ATGTAGTCCAGGGCGGGCAGGGTCTGGTCCATGGTCAGGGCCGGCATGTTCGAGTGGCGCGTGCCGACCAGGCGGGCGGGGTTGCCGACCACGGTGGTGTAGGGGCGCACGGCTTCCAGCACGATCGAGCCGGCGCCGACTTTGGCGCCCTCGCCGACCTCGATGTTGCCCAGGATCTTGGCCCCGGCGCCGATCAGCACCCCGCGACGGATCTTCGGATGGCGGTCGCCGACGTTCTTGCCGGTGCCGCCCAGCGTCACCCCCTGCAGCAGCGACACGTCGTCCTCCAGCACCGCGGTCTCGCCGATCACGATCCCGGTGCCGTGGTCGATCAGCACCCGACGCCCGATGAGGGCCGCCGGATGGATGTCGAGCCCGAACAGCTCCGAGCACCGGCTCTGCAGGTGCTGCGCCAGGTGCCGCCGCCCGTCCCGCCACAGGTGGTGCGCGACACGGTAGATCTGCAGCGCCTGGAAGCCTTTGAAGTACAGGAACGGGGTCACCAGGTCCGGGCAGGCCGGGTCGCGCTCCTTGATCGCTACCAGGTCCGAGGCCCCGGCCGCCACCAGGTCCGGATCGGCCGCGTGCACCGCGGCCGCCATCTCCGTCAGCGCCTCCGCCGGGACGGCGAGGTCCGACAGCTTCCGCCCGACCAGCCCGGCCAGGGCGGCGGTGAAGTCCGCATGCGCGTGGATGCTGCCGCACATCAGCCGGCCCATGATCGGGTCGCCGCAGCACGCGGCCTCCCCGACCATCTGCCGCCACAAGGCGTCGAGATCGACGGCACCCAGGGTGACGCCCGGCAGCGAAGGCGGCACGTCCCGGGTGGCGCGTGCGAGGTCGATCATGTCGTCCATCATCGTCGGTCCGGCTTCAGCTCCTGAGCGATGGCAGATAGGTCGCATCCGCGGTTTCTGCGAGTCCGGTTTCCACGGGCCCGACATCCACGGGTCCGATGTCCACAGGCCTGGGCATCGCGGGCGGCGCGGTCCGCCCGCCCATCGCCGCGCGCATGAAGGCGCGACGCAGCGGCGGGATCCTGTTCACCCCGGCAATGCCGAGGTCGCGCGCCAGGCGCAGCGTGGGGTTGTCGTTGGAGAACAGCCGGTCGAGCAGGTCGGTGGCGGCCAGCATGGCGAGGTTGGCCGGCCGCCGCGCCGCCTGGTAGCGGGACAGCAGCGACGCGTTCCCGAGGTCCTCGCCGCGGGCGTGCGCGGCGGTCAGCAGCTCGCCCAGCGCCGCCACGTCGCGGAAGCCGAGGTTGAGGCCCTGGCCCGCGATCGGATGGATGCCGTGCGCGGCGTCGCCGATCAGGGCGAGGCGGGTGGACACGTAGCTGTGGGCGTGCAGCGCGTTCAGCCGGTACATCCAGCGCCGCCCGACCGGCCGCACCGTGCCGAGATGGCGCCCGAGCCGGCGCTGGATCTCGCGCCCGAACGCGTCCTCCGGCAGGGCGAGCAGCCGGTCCGCCAGCGCGTCGCGCTCGGTCCACACGATCGCCGACAGGTGGGGCGCGCCCTCGGTGCCGGCCATCGGCAGCTGCGCGAACGGGCCGCCGGGCAGGAAGTGCTCCAGCGCCTGGTTGCGGTGCGGAGCCGAGTGCGCCACCGCGCAGACCAGCCCGGTCTGGTTGTAGCGCAGCCGTGTCACCGCGATCCCGGCCTGCGCGCGAAGCGGGCTGTCGCGCCCTTCGGCGGCGACCAGCAGCCGGGCGCGCACGGTGCGGCCGTCGTCGGTCCGCATCACCACGCCCGTCTCGTCGCGCCGCACCACCGTCGCCTGCGCGGGGGCCGCGACCAGAATCGCCGGATCGGCATGAAGCCGGGCGTTCAGCGCCACGCGCAGGCTGCGCGCTTCCGTCATCCAGCCGAACGGCTCGCCGACCTCGCGATGGTCGAAATGCAGGAACAGCGGCGAGGCAGGCCGGCCGAGGCGCCCGTCCGACACGCGTATGTCCTCGATCGGCCCGGACGGCAGCGGCAGGTGGTCCCACACCCCGGCCCGCTCCAGCAGGCGCCGGCTGCCGGACGCGACCGCGTAGGCGCGGCCGTCGAAGTCCGGATGCTCCATCGGCGGCAGCGCGGCACGGTCGACCACCGCGACCGGGATCCCGGCGCTGCCCAGCAGGCAGGCCAGGGTGGCGCCGACCGGGCCCGCGCCCACCACGCACACGGCCACGTCGACGGTGTCCGGCCCCGATATGCTCATGAACGCGCCTTCAGCTGGAGCGGAACGGTCGATTGCCTGTTTACTGGGCTCGGAGCCGCAGCGGATTGTGGCATTCGGGACGCAAAAAGAGACGTTCTTGCGCAGGAAACGGCGATGGCATGGATCTTGGAACGATGCCGTGTCAAATCGAACGGGCTCCGGCATGGCGTCCGACGCGAACGGCCAGCCCCGGCATCCCGCCGATCGGCAGCCGGAGACCATGTTGGACAAGGGAAGGTGCGATGAAGCTCGTCACGGCAATCATCAAGCCCTTCAAGCTCGATGACGTACGGGAAGCGCTGACGCCGTTGGGTGTTCAGGGTCTGACGGTCTCCGAGGTGAAGGGGTTCGGTCGGCAGAAGGGCCAGACCGAGATCTACCGGGGTGCGGAATACCACGTCAGCTTCCTGCCGAAGGTGAAGATCGAGGTCGCGGTGTCCGACGACATGGTGGACCAGGTGGTGGAAGCCATCCTGCAATCCGCCCACACCGGCAAGATCGGCGACGGCAAGATCTTCGTGAGCGAGATCCTGCGCACGGTGCGCATCCGCACCAGGGAAACCGGAGAGGACGCACTGTGAGGACCACTCCCATGCCCGCATCCCCGCGCACCCGCGTCGGCGCCCTCGCGCTCCCCGTCCTGCTGGCGGCCTCGCTGCTGACGATGGCGCATCCGGCCCTGGCCGCGGCACCTCCGCCGCCCCCGCCCAAGATCGACACCGGCGACACCGCCTGGATGCTCACCAGCACCGCGCTGGTGCTGCTGATGACGGTGCCTGGCCTGGCGCTGTTCTATGCCGGCATGGTGCGCAAGAAGAACGTGCTGGCCACCCTGATGCAGGCTTTCGCGGTCTGCTGCCTGGTGAGCATCACCTGGACCGTGATCAGCTACAGCCTGACCTTCACCACCGGCTCGCCCTATATCGGCGACCTGTCGCGCTTCATGCTGAACGGCATCGGCGCCAACATCTCCAAGGGCAGCGACATCGCCTTCACGCTCGGCGCCGGCTCGTCGAACCCCACGGTCACGACCATCCCCGAGACCGTGTACATGATGTTCCAGATGACGTTCGCGATCATCACCCCGGCGCTGATCGCCGGCGCCTTCGCCGACCGCATGAAGTTCTCCGCCATGTGCATCTTCATGGTGCTGTGGGCGATCGTGGTGTACGCGCCGATCGCGCACTGGGTGTGGAGCCCGATCGGCTGGGTCGCCGCGTTCGGCGCCATCGACTTCGCCGGCGGCACCGTGGTGCACATCAACGCCGGCATCGCCGGCCTGATGTGCGCGATCGTGCTGGGCCCACGCAAGGGCCTCGGCCACGACGACATGTCGCCGTACAACCTCACCTACGCGGTGATCGGCGCATCCCTGCTGTGGGTCGGCTGGTTCGGCTTCAACGCCGGCTCCGCGGTCGGCGCCAACGGCCGCGCCGGCATGGCGATGGCCGCCACGCAGATCGCCACCGCCGCGGCAGCGCTCGGCTGGATGTTCGTGGAGTGGATCGTCAAGGGCAAGCCGACCGTGCTCGGCATCATCTCCGGCGCGGTGGCCGGGCTGGTCGCCATCACCCCCGCCTCCGGCTTCGTGCTGCCGGGCCCGTCCATCGTCATCGGGCTCGCCGCCGGCGTCGGCTGCTACTTCGCCGCCACCACGCTGAAGCACGCGCTGGGCTACGACGACAGCCTGGACTGCTTCGGCGTGCACGGCATCGGCGGCATCATCGGCGCGCTGCTCACCGGCGTGTTCGCCTATGGACCGCTTTCCGCCACCGACGCGGCGCCCGGCGGCACGGTGGGATCCTTCGCCCAGCTGATCATCCAGGCCAAGGCGGTCTGCGTCACCCTGATCTGGAGCGGCCTGCTGTCCTTCGTGCTGCTCAAGATCATCGACCTGACCATCGGCCTGCGCGTCAGCAGCGACTACGAGGTGGAGGGCCTGGACATGACCCTGCACGGCGAGCGCATCAACTAGCACCCGAACGACGGGGCGGCCGCCGCCCCGCCCCGTCGTCACCTCACAGCAGGTCCTCGATCCGGATCGGCAGGTCGCGTATCCGGCGGCCGGTGGCGTGATACACCGCATTGCTGATCGCGGCGTTCATGCCCACCACGCCGATCTCGCCGATCCCCTTCATCCCCAGCGGGTTCACCTCCGCGTCCTGCTCGGGCACGATGATCGCCTCGACCTCGCGCACGTCCGCGTTCACCGGGATCAGGTATTCGGCGATGTTGTCGTTCACGTAGCGCGCCGCCCGCGTGTCGATCTCGGTCGCCTCGTGCAGCGCCGAGCTGATGCCCCAGATCATGCCGCCCATCAGCTGGCTGTGCGCGGTGCGCGGGTTGATGATCCGTCCGGCCGCGAACGCGCCGACCGCCCGCGACACCCGGGTCTCGCCGGTCCGGGCGTGCACCCGCACCTCCACGAACTGCGCGCCGAAGGCATAGGTGGTCAGGTCCTCGCGCTGCGTGCCGCGCGAGATCGCCATCTGCCCGGAATACAGCTTGCCCACCGAGTCCGGCGGCAACCCCTTGGGGATGTTCTCGGCATAGGCTTCCAGCGCGCCGCCGGTCACACGCGCCAGCGCGTCGTGCAGCGGCTCGGCGGTGCCGTCCTCGCCGCGCAGCCGGCCCTGCGCCAGGATCAGCGTCGCCGGGTCGCGCCCGGCGAACGGGCCGGCGTTGCTGGTGGTCGCGGCGACGGCGATCCGGGCCCGCACGTCCTCGCAGGCATGCGCGACCGCGTGGCAGATCCCCGACGCGTGGCTCGACCCGGCGGCGAGCCCGGCCGGCGGCAGGTCGCTGTCGCCGAGCTGCACCGTGACCGCCTCCAGGCGCAGGCCGAGCCGTTCCGCCGCGGTCTGGGCGATGATGGTGTGCGAGCCGTTGCCGATGTCGTGCGCGGCGATCTGCACCGTGGCCTGCCCGTCCGGCCCGAGCAGCACCCGTGCCGCGCCGGCGCCGATGTTGGCCGGATACGCCGCGGCGGCGCAGCCCCAGCCCAGGAGCCAGTCGCCGTCGCGCATGGATCGCGGCTGCGGCGTCCTGTCCGCCCAGCCGAACCGTGCCGCCGCCTGGTCGAAGCACCGCATCAGCGAGCGGCTGGAGAACGCCTGGCCGGTCGCGGGATCGGTCTGCGTGTCGTTGACCCGTCGCAGCTCGACCGGGTCCATCCCCAGCGCCTCCGCCAGCTCGTCCATCGCCACCTCGAGCGGGAACATGTACGGCACGTCCGGCGGCGCCCGCATGAAGCCGGGCGTGTTGCGGTCCGTGTGAACGATGTTCACGCGCGTCAGGATGTTCGGGCAGGCGTACATGCGCGCCGTGGTCTCGGTGCCGGACACGTTGTAGTCCGACGGCCGGGAGGTCACCTCCCAGCCCTCGTGGCGGAGCGCCAGGAGGCGGCCGTCGCGCCCCGCGGCCAGCCGGATGTGGTGGCGGGTCTCGGCGCGGTAGGTGGCGATGGTGTAGCCCTGGCCGCGGGTGGCGACCAGCTTCACCGGCCGGTTCAGCCGTCGCGCCGCGACCGCGATCCAGGCGGTGCGGGCGGACGGGATGCCCTTGGAGCCGAACGCGCCGCCGACATGGCGCGCCACCACCCGGATCCGCTTCGGGTCCATGCGCAGCTGCTTCGCCAGCGAGCCGCGCAGGCCGTGCACGAACTGGCTCGGCTCGTACACGGTCAGGCTGCCGTCGTGCCAGGTGCAGGTGGTGGTGAACAGCTCGATCGGGTTGTGGTGCTGGGTCGGCGTGCCGAACCGCGCGTCGATCCGGACGGCGGCGGCGTCGAACGCGGCGTCGGCGTCGCCGACGGCGAAGTCCTTGTGCTCGCCGGGCTCGCGCACCTCCTCCTGGACGCCCGGGCTGTCGAAGGTGGCGGACGGCGCCTCGGCGTCGTACTCGACGCCGACCGCGTAGGCGGCCTCGCGCGCCGCCTCGTAGGTTTCCGCCACCACCACGCCGATGATCTGTCCGTCGTGCCAGATCCGGCTGGTCTGCATCGTCGTGGTCTCCTCGCCGGCACCGTGCGGCGCCGGCGGGTCGGCCTCGTGGCCCACGTTCTCGTAGGTCAGGATGTCGAGCACGCCGGCCACCGCCTGCGCCGCCCGGAGGTCGAACGACCGGATCCGGCCACGGGCGGCCGTGCTCAGGACCAGGAACGCGAAGGCCGGGTTGGCCACCGGCTCGTCGGACGCGTACAGCGCCTGGCCGGTGACCTTGGCCCGGCCCTCGATCCGCGGCACCGCGGCGCCGATGGTGGTCCAGCTGGCGTCGTCGGGCATGAACTCAGACCTCCAGGGCGGCGGCGTCGAGCAGGGCGCGCACCAGCGTGCGACGGCCGAGCTCGGGCTTGAAGCCGGTTTCCTCGTGCACCACGGCGTTCCGGAACGCTTCGGCCGCCGCCGCCTCGGCGGCCGCCTCGTCGAACCGTCGTCCGACCAGGGCTGCCTCCGCGGCGTGGGAGCGCCACGGCTTGGCGGCGACCCCGCCCAGTCCGATCCGCGCTCCCCTCACGGTGCCGGCCTGCAGGTCCAGCGCCACCGCGGCCGAGGCCAGCGCGAACGCGTAGGATTCGCGGTCGCGCACCTTCAGGTAGAGCGAGCGGCGCATCCAGGGCGCCGCCGGGACGTGGAAGGCGGTGATCAGCTCGCCCGGGCGCAGGGTGGTCTCGACGTGCGGCGTGTCGCCGGGCAGTCGGTGCAGCTCCTCCAGCGGGAGGCTGCGCGTGCCGTCCTCGCCCTGGAGGTCCACCGTGGTGCCGAGCGCCACCAGCGCGGTGGCGAAGTCGCCCGGATAATGCGCGATGCAGTGGTCGCTCACGCCGAGCACGGCCAGGTGGCGGTTCACGCCCCCGATCGCGGCACAGCCGCTGCCGGGGGAGCGCTTGTTGCAGGCGTCCCAGCTCGTGTCGCGGAAGTAGGAACAGCGGGTCCGCTGCAGCACCGTGCCGGCGAGGCTGGCCATGTTGCGCAGCTGCGGGCTGGCGGCCGAGTGCAGCGCCTGCGCCAGCACCGGATAGTGTTGCGCCACCGCCGGATGGTCGGCGACCTCCGCCATCCGCGCCAGCGCGCCCAGGTGCAGGCCGTCCCCGTCCAGCGCCACGGCGCCGAGCTGGCCGCGCAGGTCGCCGATGTTGACCAGCGCGCCCGGCTGCATCACGTCCAGCTTCATCAGGTCGAGCAGGACGGTGCCGCCGGCGAAGTAATGCGCTCCGGGGTCGGTCCCGGCCCTGAGCGCGTCAGGGACCCCGTGCACGTGGTCGTAGCCGAAGGTCCGCATCTCACGCGTGCCCCATCGCCAGCTTCGCCTGTGCCACCGCCGCCACGATCTTGGGGTAGGCGGCGCAGCGGCACAGGTTGCCGCTCATGAACTCGCGTATCTCGTCCTCCGTCCGCGCGTGCCCTTCGGTGACGCAGGCGATCGCGGACATGATCTGGCCCGGCGTGCAGTAGCCGCACTGGTAGGCGTCGTGGTCGAGAAAGGCCTGCTGCATCGGGTGCAGCGGCGCGCCGTCCCCGGCCAGCCCCTCGATGGTGGTGATCGCCGCGCCCTGCGCCGCCGCCGCGAGGGTGAAGCAGCCCAGCACCCGTTGCCCGTCCATCAGCACGGTGCAGGCGCCGCACTGGCCCTGGTCGCAGCCCTTCTTGGACCCGGTGAGCCCGAGCCGTTCGCGCAGCACGTCGAGCAGGGTGGTCCGCACGTCCACGCCGAGCCGGTGCTCGCGGCCGTTGATGGTGAGAACGATGTCCATGGAGCCTCCGATGCGACGCCGACGGCACCCTCGACGCCGCGTGTCCTGTCACAACACGGATGATCCGGTTCTGTTCGATCAACACCGGAGGATCGCCGGCCGAGGAGGGAGGGGGACGCAGACCGGTCGTCACCCTTCGTCACCGATTCGACCTCCGTCCGGGCGCCGCTCCCGGTCCCATGCCCGTCATGGATCTGTCACGATCGGGGAAGAAGCGCCCCGGCCGCCCTGCGATGCGCGTCGTCCGGGGGACAGGAGGATCATGCCGGACCCCGACCGCGGATTGTTCTTCTTCCACAACCCGAAGGCCGGCGGCTCGTCGGTCAGACGGGCGCTCGGGTCGATGTTCCCTCCCGACCGGCACTGCCCGCTGATCGAGAACACCGAGCGCGACCACGAGCGTCGCGCCGGGAACTACCGCGCGTTCCGCGGCTACCGCTATTACGCCGGCCATTACGGCCACGACATCTTCCGGGCGGTCGCGGACCGGCACGACCCGGTCAGCAACTTCCGCGAGCCCGCGGCGCGCCTGCTGTCGCTTTACAACTTCTACCGGGCCCAGCCGCCCCTTCCCGACGACGCCAAGGAGCGCGACGACCTCTACCCCGTCGCGTTCGCCAAGCAGGTCGACTTCCACCGCTTCGTGTCCACGGACGATCCCAGGATCGAGATACACACGCGCAACCACCACGTCCGGCAGCTGACCGGCTCGGCCTGGGAGCCAGGCAGCCGCGGGGACCTTGCGCAGGCGACGGCGATGCTCGACCGGATGCCGTGGTTCTTCGTGTGCGAGCATCCGCAGCGTTCGCAGCGATGGGGCGAGCGGGTGTTCGGGGACCGCTTCCTGCCGATCCCGCGCGAGAACGTCACGCCGGGGATCGTCACCGACGGGAACGGGAACGATCTCGTCGCGGTCGCGACGATCGCGCCGGAAACCCGGCAGGTGATCGGCGACAAGAACGCGCTCGACGCGGCGCTGCATGCCCGCGCCGTCCGACGCCTGCTGCGGCAGACGCGCGACCCCGTGCGCTGGTGGCCGTGGCGTCGGCCAGGCCGCCGTCCGGAAGGCGCTTGACGGAACCGGCCTCGGGGGAGGCTGTTACACGGTTCCGGGGCGGATGGACGGCGGGCCGCCGCAGGGTTTCCACAGGAGCAGGCCATGGAACAACGCACGCAGCGGTTCATCGACGCCCTCGGGCAGCTGGAAGCGTCCGGGGATGCGGGTCCGATCGCCGCGCTGTTCGCCGACGGCGCGGACGTGTCCAACCCGATGGTCAGGCACGAGTCCGAGGGGAAGGGGGGCGCCCACGAGTTCTGGACCCGCTACCGCGCGAGCTTCGAGACGATCTCCTCGACGTTCAGGAACATCGTCGACGGCCAGGACGTGGCCCTGCTCGAATGGACCAGCGAAGGCCGGATGAAGGGCGGGGAGGTCCGCTATGGCGGGGTCAGCGTGCTGGAGTTCGGCGAGGGCGGCATCACCGCGTTCCGCACCTATTTCGATCCCACCCCGCTGACCGCGACGCTGTAGGCGGCAGACGGACGCCGGTTCCCCTTCCCTGAGGCTGTCCGGCCCGACCGCGGGACGGATGCCCGCCCGCTCGGCCGACGGCCGGACGCCGGCGTCCGTGCCTGGGCGCGGCGGCTTGATCCGGCGTGGCGCCCGGTGGAACAAGCGGGCATGAGCATCGATCCGGCCCACTCGATCCGGCCGCTCCTGCTGGCAACCGTTCTGCTGCTCGCCGTCCTGGTGGCGCCGCGCCTGATCCGGCGCTGGCCGCTCTGGGCGCGCCTGCTGACCAGGGTCGGGCTGTTCGTGGTCCTGACCCTGCTGGTGCAGGCGATCATGGGCTCGCCGCTGCAGCCGCACTTCGCGCTGCTGCCGACCAGCGAGCGGTTCTGGGCGCAGCTGGTGGAGGCGAGCTGGTGGATCGCCGGCGCCGGCGCCGTGATCGGCCTGCTGCGGCTGTTCGTGGTGCTGGAGAACCGGCCGCGGGAAACGCGCATCGTGTCCGACCTGCTGGCCGGCGCCGTGGTGGTCGCGACCGGCCTCGCGGTGGTCAACTTCGCCTTCGCGGTGCCGATACGCGGCCTGCTCGCCACCTCGGGCGTGATCGCCATCGTGCTCGGCCTGGCGCTGCAGAGCACCCTGTCGGACGTGTTCTCCGGCATCGCGGTCGGGCTGGAGCGCCCGTACAAGGCGGGCGACCTGATCTGGGTGGAAGGCGGGATCGAGGGCCACGTCATCCAGGTCAACTGGCGGTCGACGCAGATCGCCACCGGCCACGACAACGTCGCGGTGGTGCCCAACAGCGTGATCGCCAAGGCCAGGCTGGTGAACCGCAGCACGCCGACGGCGGTGCGCGGCGTCACCGTGCCGCTGGTCCTGGATGCCGCGGTGGCGCCGGAACGGTGCATCGCCGTGCTGACCGCGGCGATCCGGTCCTGCGGCGTGATGCGCGCCCTGCCTGCGCCCGCCGTGGCCTGCGTCGCGCTTGCCGGCGACGGCGGCCACTACGAGATCGGCTTCTCGATCGAGTCGAGCGCGGTGCTGGGCGCCGCGCGGACCGAGCTGCTGGACCAGGTGCACCGACACCTGCGTCACGCCGGGATCGCCCTGGCGGTGCCCGGGGTCGCGGTCCTGCCGGCGCTGTCGCCGCCGAGCCTGGGCGCGCTGCTGGAAGGCTCGGACCTGTTCGGCGTCATCGACCCCGAGGACCGCGAGCACCTGGCATCCTTCTTCTCGCCGCACTGGCTGCAGCCGAACGAGATGCTGATCCGCCAGGGCGACGCGCCGGACGCGATGTTCCTGATCGCCTCCGGCTCGGCCGAGGTGGCGATCGAGCGGCCGACCGGGGTGGAGGTGGTCCGACGCATGGGTCCGGGCGAAAGCCTGGGCGCGATCGGCCTGATCACCGGGAAGCCCTATGCCGCCACCGCCACCGCCACCACGCCGCTGAAGGCGTTCCGGATCGGCCGGGACGACATCGCCGCCGCGATCAAGGAGAAGCCGGACATGGCGGTCGCGCTGGAAGCGCTGGCCAGGCGGGGGCAGGACGCGCTGCGGCGCGACGTGGCGCACGAGCAGAGCGAGCCGGTGCGGCCGGACATGTTCCTGGGCCGGCTGCGCAACTTCCTGCACGTGCTCGCCAGCTGATCGTCCGGACGCGCCGATCACGATCCGCCCGCCGCGTTGCCTGGACAGCGGGAACGGCGGCCGGCTACGGTTCCCGAACCGGCAGGTGAACGGAGAACGCCCCATCGTCACGCGCAGCCTGCCCGGCACCGACCCGCACCCGCTTCTGCAGGCCGCCTGGCGTCACGCCTATGGCTATCCGTCCGGCTACGGCATCCATCACGGGTTCGGCGGCGGCTGGATCGGCCACATGGTGGTGTCGTCGATCGTGCACGGCCTGGTCTACGGCGTCGTCTTCCGGCTGCTGAGCCATCTCGGCCTCGGCGGGACGGTGCTCCTGGCCGTGCTGGTGATCGGCGGGCTGTCCATGTGGAGCCGGAACAGGCGCTACCGCGGGTGGTAGACGGGTCGCGTCTGGACAGCGCCCGGGCGCTCCGTTAGGCAATCCGCGTCGGATCCGTCGGTGTCGCGCGCGCCCGGTCCATCCCGGAGAACCATCATGCGGCTCGTTCGACTCGGGCTCCTCGCATCGCCGCTGCTCGTGGCCGGATGCGGCCATTCCGACCCGGGCACGCCGACCCTGTCGGTGACCTGCAACGGCACCCTGAGCCTGGCGGGCGCCGCAACCGTCACGGTGATGTCCGCACCCGGCGGCAACGGCGCGACCCTGAGCTTTCCCGATCCGGTCAATGCCGGGCAGACCGGCAGCCTGCCGGTTCCGGCCGGGCAGGCCTGCACGATCGCGCCGACCCTGTCGCCGCCGCCCAAGCCGGGCGCCTGACCGGCGGGCGCGGGATGCCGTTCGACAGCCTGCGTGCGCCGCCGGAACGGGACCCGCCGCGCCGGCACGAGGAGCCGGAACGGTCGCTGACGGTGCGCGACCGGATCGTGTTCGTGTCCGTCGCCGTGCTGCTGGCCCTGATCACGCTCGCCAACTGCCGCATGCTGCTGGACTACTGGCACGGCGGTGCCTCGCATGGCTGAGCCGCCGCCCGGCGGGGAGGAGCGGCTCTCGACCAGGGACAAGGTGGTGGCGGGCGCGATCGCGGTGGTGCTGGTGCTGATCATCCTGGGGATCTTCAGGCTGGGCCTGGCGGCGCTTTACGGCTGAACGCGTCCCGCCTGCCGGCCGCGATGGGGCGTCGTGAACCGGGCCTGGTCCCGTCCGTTGGCTGACGTCGTCCAGGAGAAACACCGTGTCGCCGCTGCCGGCCCATTCCAGGCGTTTCCTGTTCCTGCTCGGCCTCCTGTCCGTCGGCCCGTGCCTATCCGGCTGCGCCGGTCTCGGCGAGCCGGCTCCCGCGGCCGGTGCCGGGTCGCTGGCGCGCGCGCCGTTGCCGGCGTCCGAGCCGACCTCGACCACCGTCGGGCCCGCCGACACCGGCCCGGCCGGCTCGGCCGCCGCGGTGGGGGACGGAACCGCCGGGTTCGGGCACCCCTGATGCACGAGTCCATGCGGTCGCCTCACACGGCCGTGACGCGACCATTTCCGTGGTCCGCGTCCTGCTGTAGAAGACCGGCAACATGAACGGCTGGAACAGGTGATGGCGGAAGAAGACGGTCAGGCAATACTGGCGCTCACGGCGCAGATCGTTTCTGCGCACGTGTCCAACAACACGGTGGCGTCGGAGAACCTGTCGGCGCTGATCCGCCAGGTGCACCAGGCCCTGGCCAATGCCGGGCAGGCGGCGCCGGAGCCGGAAAAGCTGCAGCCGGCGGTGCCGGTCAAGCGCTCGGTGTTTCCCGACTACATCGTGTGCCTGGAGGACGGCAAGAAGCTGAAGATGCTCAAGCGGCATCTGCAGAGTGCCTACAACATGACCCCGGACGCCTACCGCGAGCGCTGGGGCCTGCCGCCGGACTACCCGATGGTGGCGCCGAACTACGCCGAACGCCGGTCGGCGCTGGCGCGCCAGATCGGGCTCGGGCGCAAGGATGGCGGCCGTCCCGTTCCGGAGGAGGCTCCACCGGAGCCGGCCCGCCCGGGCCGCCGACGCAAGGCCGGGACCGACAAGGCTTGAAGCGTCACCGTGTCAGGTGTGGTCGCCTGATCGGCGAGGACGTGTTCCGAACCTGAGGTCCGTCGGACTTCAGGTTCTCGGTGGACGCTCGTTTTTCCAGTGATGCCAGCGGCGCCGGGGTTGACCGGCAGGCGAGCAAGCCGCAGGGCTCCGCCCTGCACTCGCTGGGGCCGGAGGCCCCAGACCGCATCAGTCTTTATATTTGGGTTTCCAAAGGGCGAATGCCCTTTGGCGGGTCCAGGGCAGGGCCCTGGCCTGTGCAGGTCGCACCCCGCCGCCGTCGGTATGAGATGGTGACCTGCCTATCCCCGAAATCCGCACGCGGATGTCGGGGGCAGCACGCTAGGACGCCGGCCGGCTCCGGCGCCGGCCGAGCATCAGCGGCAGCAGCCGGGCGGACAGGCGTCCGTGCGGCGGCGCCAGGGTGGTGAAGCCGCTGATCCGGCCGGGACGGTAGATCCCGCGTGCGTGCGAGAAGCGCAGGAACCCGGTCTCGCCATGGTAGGCGCCGGTGCCGCTGGGACCGACGCCGCCGAACGGCAGGTCGGGCTGGGCGCAGTGCAGGATCGTGCCGTTGACCGTCGCACCTCCGGACAGGGTGTGCCGCAGCACGTGCCGCTCGGTGTCGCGGTCGTCGGTGTAGCAGTACAGCGCCAGCGGGCGCGGCCGCCGGTTGACGAGGGCGATCGCCTCGTCGAGCGTCCGGTAGCCCAGCACCGGCAGCACCGGGCCGAAGATCTCGTCGCGCATCGCCTCGCTGTCGTCCGGCGCGCCCAGCAGCAGGGTCGGCACCATGCGCCCCGAGAGCCGCGGCCGGTCGCCCTCCGCCTGGTGCGCAGGGTCGCGCAGCACCGCCGCCCCGCGTTCCGCCGCCTCGTCCACCAGGTGCCCGAGCCGGTCGAGATGGCGCTCCGAGATGATGCGCGTGTAGTCGGGGTTGTCCGCGATCCGCGGATACAGCCGCGCCGCCTCGGCCAGCAGCGCGCCGGTGAACTCCGGCAGCCGGTGCTGCGGCACCAGGGCGTAGTCCGGGGCGATGCAGGTCTGGCCGGCGTTGAACAGCTTGCCGATCATCAGGCTGCGCGCTGTGCGCACCGGGTCGGCGTCCGGGGCGACCAGGACCGGGCTCTTGCCGCCGAGCTCCAGCGTGACCGGGGTGAGGGTTTCCGCGGCCGCCCGCATCACCGCCCGGCCGACCGCGGTGGAGCCGGTGAACAGCAGGTGGTCGAACGGCAGCGCGCAGAACGCCTGCGCCACCTCCGGGCCGCCGGTCACCACGGCGACCTGCTCCGGCTCGAACCGTGCCGCCAGCAGCTCGGCCAGCCGGGCGGAGAACCGCGGCGTCAGCTCGGACGGCTTCAGCATCACCCGGTTGCCGGCGGCGAGCGCGTCGATCAGCGGCCCGATCGACAGGAACAGCGGGTAGTTCCAGGGCGACACGATGCCGACGCAGCCGAGCGGCTGGTGCAGCACCCAGGCGGTGCCGGGCTGGAACGACCACGCGACGCGGCGTCGGCGCGGGCGCATCCAGTGGCCGAGGTGGCGCAGCGCGAAGCCGATCGCGGCGCGCAGCGGCACCAGCTCGGCCAGCACGGTTTCCGGATAGGCGCGGTGGCCGAAATCGGCCGACACCGCCGCGTGCAGCCGGTCGCCGTCCTGGTGCAGCAGCGCGTCCAGCCGGCGCAGCGATGCCCGACGCTGCGCGGCGTCGGACGGCGGGGCTGCGGCTGCGGCCGCACGCTGCCGGTCGAGCAGGCGGCGCGGGGCGCGGTCCGGACCGGCGGACACGCCGTCCGGCAGGTCTGCAGGAACATGATCGGGCATGGCGGTTCTTCCGGAACTGCGCCGACAGGACCAGGATTCGGCGCCGACGCCAAGTCAGGCCGCCGGCGCGACGCCTGGCGTGCCGGATCGGCGCCAGCGACACCTGCGCCGCAGCCGACCGGCAGCACAGGCGCTTCTGCGCGCGGCGCCGGAAATGGCGCCCGCGCAGCCGGACGACGCCTTGCCGTGACGGAGGCTTTCCCCGGCTCCGGCTTCGCCATACCCTTGGCCATCTCCCTGACCGGTTGGAGCCGCAGATGAGCCTCGAAGCCGACCTGGTGGTGGACCGGCTGCGGTTGAAGCGTCGCCTGACCCTGTGGCGGGCGCTGGCCGTGCTCGGCTTCGTGCTGGCGCTCCTTGCGGGCGTGTCCGTGCGCCGGCACCAGGCCGGGTTCCTGATCGGTCCGCATCTGGCGCGGCTGCGCGTCGAGGGCATCATCACCGACGACCGCGACCGGCTGGACCTGATCGACGCGGCGGCCAAGGACGACAGCGTCCGCGGCATGATCCTGGCGATCGACAGCCCGGGCGGCTCGGTGGCCGGCGGCGAGTCGCTGCACGACGCGATCGCCCGGTTCGCGACGAAGAAGCCGGTGGTGGTGACCATGGGCGGGGTGGCGGCATCGGCCGGTTACATGATCGCGGTGCCGGCGGCGCGCATCTTCGCCTCCAACGCCACCCTGACCGGCTCGATCGGCGTGATCCTGCAGAGCCCGGACCTGTCCGGGCTGCTCGGCCACCTCGGGATCGGCGTGGACGAGCTGGTGTCCGGACCGCTGAAGGGCCAACCCAGCGTGGTCAAGCCGCTCAGCCCGGAAGGGCGGGCCATGCTGCAGGGCGTGGTCGCCGACCTGTTCGGCCAGTTCGTCGACATCGTCGCCGCCGGCCGGCACATGGACCCCGCCCGGGTGCGTGCGCTGGCGGACGGGCGTCCCTATACCGGGCACCAGGCGATCGGCCTCGGCCTGATCGACCAGATCGGCACCGAGCGCGACGCCCGCGCCTGGCTGGCCAGGACGAGGCACATCTCTGCCGACCTGCCTGTGGAGCCGCTGCGCCGTCCGCCGTCCGGACGCTGGACCGCCTTGCATCCGCTCGGCCTCGCGCGTGAGCTCGGCCTGGCTGCCATGACCGGCGCACTCGATGCGCTGCCGGGGGCATCGCTGCGGAAAACCGTTATGGCGCAAGGGGTTGTGCTTGACGGTGCGGTGGCGCTCTGGCAGCCTTGATCGCCCGGATCCGGAGAACGCGATGACCAGGTCGGAACTGATCGCCGAGCTTGCGAGCGCCAATCCGCACCTGACCAGCCGGGACGTCGAGCTGATCGTGTCCACCATCTTCGACGAGGTCACCGCGGCGTTGGCCCGTGGCGAGCGGGTCGAGCTGCGCGGCTTCGGCGCCTTCACCATCAAGCAGCGCGACGCCCGCACCGGACGCAACCCGCGCACCGGCGAGCCGGTCGCGGTGGACGAGAAGGTCGTGCCGTTCTTCAAGGCGGGCAAGGAGCTGCGCGAGCGGGTGAACCAGCGGGCGGCCCGCCCGCGCTGACCGGCCCTGTCGGCAGGGAGTATGCCTCCCGGCCGGATATGTTCTTGCTTTGTTCTTAACCAGAGGTTACCGCTCACCGCATGAGCAGGGTGAGCCGGGGCATGGATTCTCGATCATTCGCGGCGCTGTCCCTGGTGCTGGCCGCGGTGCTGGCGATGGGCCCGGGCAGCGGGGTGGTGCAGTGCAGGACGGCATGGCAGCCGGCGCGCGCCGCCTCGGCCGCGGACCAGACCGGGCTTCCGGTCGACCGCGTCCGGTTGTTCGCGCCCACCCGGCAGGCGGTGTTCTTTTCCCGCAGCGGCGACCGCTGCGCCTGGCGTGGCGGCGGGTCGGCCAGGGGCTGAGCCGTCGCGCCGCCGAGGGACTTGCCCGGGACCCGTCCAGGGAGGAAAACCTCCCGCGCAGCGTGCGAAGCGGGGTGTCGGATGTTCGGCAGGAAGAACAAGGCCGCGGCCGGGACGCCCGTGCCGGCGCAGGAGGCGGCGACGACGCCCGCCAGGATCAGGCCCGGATCCGCCGGCAAGCAGGCCTACGAGGCGCGTCGGGCGGAAAAGGCCGGCATGGCCCTGGACAAGTGGATGGCGCAGAAGGAGCGGCGTGCGGAAGCGGAGCGTGAGGCCGGGCGGGCGGCGGCGGAGCAGGCGCGACGCAAGGCCGAGCCCGGCAGGCCGGGCCTGCTGCGCCGGCTGATCGATCGGGGCCACCGGCCGATCTGAGCGGCCCGGCCCGGCTGGCGGCCGGTTCCGCCGGCACGTCCCTCTCCTTCCATCCGCAACCGGAGTAGTTCCATGCCCGACGCCCAAGCCGCTCCCGTCCGGTCGCCGGAGGAGACCCCCGTGGTGCCGGTGATCCTGTCCGGCGGGTCGGGCAGCCGGCTGTGGCCGGTGTCGCGGGCGAGCTTCCCCAAGCAGCTCTGGCCGCTGATCTCCGACAAGACGATGCTGCAGGAAACCGCGCTGCGCGGCACCGGCGCCGGGTTCGCGCCGCCGGTGATCGTGTGCAACCAGGAGCACCGGTTCCTGATCGCCGAGCAGCTGCGCGAGGCGGGCATCGTCGGCGCGCGTATCGTGCTGGAGCCGGTGGGACGCAACTCGGCTCCGGCGCTGGCCGCCGCCGCCCTGCTGGTCGCGGAGGAAACGCCGAACGCGGTGCTGTGGATGATGGCGGCCGACTCCGCCATCGCCAGGCCGGACCGGCTCGCGGCCGCGGTGTCGACCGCAGTCGAGGCGGCGCGCGGCGGCCGTATCGTCACCTTCGGCATGAAGCCGACCCGGGCGGAGACCGGCTACGGCTACATCGAGGTGGGCCATCCGCTGGACGGCCTCGCCGGCGTCCACGCGCTCGCCGCCTTCGTGGAGAAGCCGGACGCCGCGCGCGCCGCAGAGCTGGTCGCCTCGGAGCGCTACCTGTGGAACTCCGGCATGTTCGTGTTCACCGCGGAAACGCTGCTGGAGGAGATGCAGCTCCACGCGCCGGAGGTGCTGTCCGCGGTGCGACGCGCCACCGAGGGACGCGACACCGACCTCGACTTCATCCGCCTCGACCCCGATGCGTTCGCCTCCGCCCCCGACATCAGCATCGACTATGCGGTGGCCGAGCACACCCATCGCGCCGCGGTGGTGCCGGCCGATCTCGGCTGGTCCGACGTCGGCTCCTGGGACGCGCTGTGGGACATCAGCCCCAAGGACGGGGCCGGCAACGTGTCGGTCGGCGACGTGTTCCTGGAGCACACCTCCAACTGCTACGTGCGCTCCGACGGCATCGTCACCGCGGTGACCGGCCTCGCCGACGCGGTGGTGGTGGTGACGGAGGACGCGGTGCTGGTCACCCATCGCGACCGGGCGCAGGACGTCAAGAAGGTGGTGGAGCGGCTGCGCGGCGCCGGGCGGCACGAGGCGGTGGCGCACAACCGCTGCTACCGCCCCTGGGGCTTCTACGAGAGCCTGATCCACGGCGACCGGTTCCAGGTCAAGCGGATCGTGGTGATGCAGAACCAGAAGCTGTCGCTGCAGCGGCACTACCACCGCGCCGAGCACTGGGTGGTGGTGGCGGGCGTGGCGCTGGTCACGCGCGACGCCGAGCAGGTGATGGTGCGCGAGAACGAGAGCATCTACCTGCCGCTCGGCTGCACCCACCGGCTGGAGAATCCCGGCCGCATCCCGCTGACCCTGATCGAGGTGCAGTCCGGCGCCTACCTGGGCGAGGACGACATCGTCCGCATCGAGGACGTGTACAAGCGGAGCTGAGCCGCCTGTCGCGGCCGCCAGTCGCCCAGGATTCCGTCGGGAACGGCGTGGAACGGGCAGGCGTTGCTGCCGGACACACACCGCTACCAGCGCCGGAGCCGTGCCATGAGCAAGAACGTCAGCGAGTTCGTCGTCGAACGCATGCAGGAATGGGGCGTGCGTCGCATCTTCGGCTATCCCGGCGACGGCATCGCGGGCCTTGACGTCGCGGTGGACGATGCCGACAAGGCGGGCACGCTCAAGTTCGTGCAGGTGCGCCACGAGGAGATGGCGGCGTTCATGGCCTCGGCGCATGCCAAGTTCACCGGCGAGGTCGGCGTCTGCATGGCGACTTCCGGGCCGGGGGCGGTGCACCTGCTGAACGGGCTGTACGACGCCAGGCTCGACCACCAGCCGGTGGTGGCCCTGGTCGGCCAGCACGGTACCCCGGTGATCGGCGGCTCGGACCAGCAGGAGCTGGACCTCAAGACCCTGTTCAAGGACGTGGCCGGCGCGTACTGCGAGATGGCGTCCGACCCGGTCCAGGTGCGGCACCTGATCGACCGCGCCTTCCGCATCGCCATCGCCGAGCGACGCGTCACCTGCGTGGTGCTGCCGGCCAACATCCAGATCATGCCGGCAGTCGAGCACCCGCCGCACCTCCATGGCTACGAGCATTCCTCCATCGGCTACAGCCGGCCGCGGGTGGTGCCGTACGAGGCCGACCTGCAGCGCGCCGCCGACATCCTCAACGAGGGCAAGAAGGTCTCGATCCTGATCGGCGCCGGCGCCAAGGGGGCCACCGACGAGCTGATCGAGGTCGCCGACCTGCTCGGCTGCGGCATCGCCAAGGCGCTGCTCGGCAAGCAGGTGGTGCCGGACGACCTGCCGTTCGTGACCGGCTCGATCGGCCTGCTGGGCACGGAGCCGTCGTCCGACATGATGCTCGGCTGCGACACCCTGCTGATGGTCGGCTCCGGCTTCCCCTGGACCGAGTTCCTGCCCAAGGAGGGCCAGGCGCGTGCGGTGCAGATCGACATCGACCCGGAGATGCTGGGCCTGCGCTACCCGATGGACGTGCACCTGCACGGCGACTCCCGGCTCACCCTGCAGGCGCTGATCCCGCTGCTCCGCCGCAAGCAGGACCGGTCGTGGCGGAAAGGGATCGAGAAGAACATCGCCAAGTGGTGGACGCTGCTCGAGTCGCGCGCGATGCACGCGGCCGAGCCGCTCAACCCGCAGCGTGTGTTCTGGGAGCTGTCGTCGCGCCTGCCCGAGCGCGCGATCGTCACCGCCGATTCCGGATCCGCCGCCAACTGGTATGCCCGCGACCTGAAGTTCCGGCGCGGCATGATGGGCTCGCTGTCCGGCGGCCTGGCCTCGCTCGGCGCCGGGACGCCCTACGCGGTGGCGGCGAAGTTCGCCTTTCCCGACCGCACCGTGATCGCCTGCATGGGCGACGGCGCGATGCAGATGAACGGCCTCAACGTGCTGATCACCGTGTCGAAGTACTGGAAGGAATGGGCCACCCCGAACTGGATCTGCCTGGTGCTGAACAACCGCGACCTCAACCAGGTCACCTGGGAGGAGCGCATCCAGTCCGGCGACCCGAAGACCATGTCCACCCAGTCGATCCCCGACATGCCGTACCACAAGTATGCCGAGCTGCTGGGCCTGAAGGGCATCTTCGTCGACGATCCGGACAAGGTGGGCGCCGCCTGGGACGAGGCCCTGGCGTCGGACCGGCCGGTGGTGCTGGAAGCGTTCACCGATCCCAACGTGCCGCCGCTGCCGCCGCACATCACCCTGGACCAGGCCAAGAAGTTCGCCATGTCCGTGCCGCGCGACCCGGAGCGCGGCAGCATCCTCAGGAACGTGGCCCGCGAGGTCATGGCGTCGGTGCTGCCCGCGAAGCACTGACGGAGGTGATCGGCAGCCGGTGCGGCTGCCGGCCGGTTCCCGTTGCACGCGGTCGGTCCGGTCGGTCCCTCCGGGCAGGACCGGCACCGCCACGGACGCCCGGCGCGCGGGAGCCGGAACCGTCCCGCGCCGGCGGGACCCGGGCTGCTGCTTGACCCCCTCCCTGTCCGCATGACAAGACCGGAGCCGGCCAGCGAGATGGTGGCTCAGGTGGCGGGACCGGATCGGCATGCACCGCCGTATCAGGCCCCACCGTGCCGGACAAGAAGAACAGGCGCCAAGTCCTGCCGTCCCGATCCGAAGGATTAGGCTGGGAGGCCGCGCCCGTGTCGAACGCCCTTGATGATCCGCGCCACGGCCTGGTCCCCGGTCGCGGCGGCCCGCTGCCGTCGGTGCGCACCGACATACCGGCCAGGCTCGACCGGCTGCCCTGGTGCCGGTTCCACGTCCTGCTTGTGGCGGCCCTCGGCATCACCTGGATCCTGGACGGGCTGGAGGTCACCATCGTCGGCTCGTTCGGGCCGATCCTGCAGGACCCGCGGACGCTGAGCCTGTCCGCCGAGCAGATCGGCGGCGCCGCCTCGGTCTACGTGGTGGGCGCGGTGATCGGCGCGCTGCTGTTCGGCTGGCTGACCGACCGCTACGGACGCAAGAGCATCTTCAACGTCACGCTCGGGATCTACATCGTCGGCGTGCTGCTGTCGGCGTTCTCGTGGGACGTGCGGTCGTTCATGCTGTTCCGCTTCGTCACCGGCATCGGCATCGGCGGCGAGTACTCGGCGATCAACTCGGCGATCGACGAGCTGATCCCGGCCCGGCTGCGCGGTCGGGTCGACCTGATCGTCAACGGCTCGTTCTGGCTGGGCGCCGGCGCGGGGGCGGGCGCCTCGCTGTTCCTGCTCGGCGGCCATGCGATCGGCATCGACCTCGGCTGGCGGCTCGGCTTCGGCGTCGGCGGCGTGCTCGGCCTGCTCATCCTGCTGCTGCGCCGATGGGTGCCGGAAAGCCCGCGCTGGCTGGTGACCCACGGGCGGCACGAAGAGGGCAACGCCGCGATCGACGGGATCGAGCGCGAGGTGGCGCGGTGCACCGGCCGCGCGCTTCTCGCCGTGGACCAGTCGCTGCTGATCCATCCGCGCCGTGTGTTCGGCTACAAGGTGGTGCTGCGGGCGATGTTCGGCCAGTACCGGATGCGCTCCGTGCTGGTGCTGGTGATGATGGTGGCCCAGGCCTGCCTGTACAACGCGGTGTTCTTCACCTACGGCATGGTGCTGACCCGCTACGAGCAGGTGTCCGCGGCGAAGGTCGGCCTGTTCATCCTGCCGATCGCCGCCAGCAACTTCCTGGGCCCGCTTCTGCTCGGCACCCTGTTCGACACGGTCGGCCGCCGCCGCATGATCTTCGCCACCTATGCGGTGTCGGGCGTGCTGAT
>CALMVN010000206.1:1008-13090 GCA_937873225.1 uncultured Acetobacteraceae bacterium | reverse complement strand
TGCTGATGGTGCTGGTGGCGGCGCTGTTCGCGAACGGCCAGTTGACGGCGCTGACGCAGACGATCGGCTGGGCGGCGATCTTCTTCTTCGCCTCCGCCGCCGCCTCCGCCGCCTACCTCACCGCGAGCGAGGTGTTCCCGCTGGAGGTTCGCGCCACCGCGATCGCCCTGTTCTACGCGTTCGGCATGGTGTTCGCCGCCGGTACGCCCTGGCTGTTCGGCAGGCTGATCGGCACCGGCGGCCCGGTGCCGCTGGCGATGGGCTACGGCGTCGCCGGGCTGCTGATGGTGGCGGCCGGCGTCGTGGCGCTCCGGCTCGGGATCGACTGCGAGGGCCGCTCGCTGGAAAGCATCTCGCCGCCGATCTCGACCGGCCTCGTCGCCACCGGGACCGGCATCGCCTGACGGATCGTGGCCTGACCGATCCTGCGGTCCGGCTTCCGAACGATCGCTCGGGTCAAGGCCGACCTCCGCAGGTCCCAGGTGAAGGGATCAGGGCGGCAGATCGCGGTGGCGGCCACCCGACCGGGCCCGCTAACCTGCGCATGACGGCACGGGATGGACATGGCGGAGCGCGCAGAACGGTCCTGGACGGCAACCGACTTCCTGGCCACCGACCAGGGCGAGTTCGGGTCCGCGTGGCGCTACGAGCTCATCGACGGCCGGATCGTGGGACAGGCAGCCCCGACGCCGGAGCACGGTGCGATCATCTCCGGCCTGACGGCTGCCCTGGCAGGCCGCCTCCGCGGCAACGTCGACGGGTGCCGGCCGGAAGTCGGCAGCGGCGCGGCTCCGGCACGGCAGCAGCGGAGCACCGCCCGCATTCCGGACGTCACCATCCGATGCGGCGACCTTCCGCGGGTCGTGTTCGAGATCGTGTCGCCGTCCGAACTCCGCGCGTGGCGTGCCCGGGACCGGAAGCGCCGAGACCTCCAGGACGTCGAGGGCGTTCGGGAGATCGTCGAGATCTACCAGGACGAGATGGCGGCGCACATCTACCGCAGCGAGCGCGACGGGACATGGTCGTTCGCCGCCGTCGGCGGCCTGGCCTCCGTCCTGGCCTTGCGAAGCCTGGGCCTCGAGATACCGATGACCGAGGTGTACGAGTTCGCCCTGCCAGGCGTGTCCGACGAGGACTCGGGCTCGGATGGTGTCTCAGTTTGAATTTTGTCTTGGAGTGAGCGCGGCGGCTACGGAGTTCCAGAGGCGATGATCTTCTTGGTCTCCCTCGGCCAGAGCCTGTGCAGCTAGCCTTGCGGCGTGATGGTGAGCATTCCGCCCATGACGCTGCTCAAGCTCGAAAACAACCTGGAAGACCTTCCGGTGGAAGTCGAAGTTGTCGCTCATGCCGTCCGCTTCCTGTAACGCCCGCGAGCCTTCGGCGCCTCGACCCGCGCGTCGATCAGCGCCATCACCTCCATGCTCCATGGCCGTTCACTGATCCCGGCTGCCATGGCGGGGTGCGGCGGAGCGTCTTATATCATTCCGACGCAGCAGGTCGGAGGCGGCGATGGCGAGCGGTTGGGCTCCGGACGGGGCGGTGCAGGACCAGATCGACGACACCATCCTGGACGGGGTGATGCGGGCGCGGGCGCACATGCCGGTCGGCGCCGGTGAAACCCATTGTCTCGAATGCGGAGACGAGATCCCCGAGGCGCGACGTCGGGCGTTGCCCGGCGCGCGGTTCTGCGTCGCCTGCCAGTCGGCGCGCGACCCTCGGATGGCGGGCAGCGGGTTCAACCGAAGGGGCAACAAGGACAGCCAGCTCCGGTAGTGCCGGCGCCCAACGCGTCCCGCTCACGACGCGTCCCGCTCACTGGCGGCTGCAGGCGCTCCCGATCCCTTCGGGATGGCAGTACAGCCGCGCGTCGGTGTTGTCCGCCGGAGGCGCCGAGGTCACCGTGGCGGGCCCGACATACGGCTTGCCGTTCGGCTGCAGGTCGGTGTCGACCCCCGGCGCCGCCCTGGCGCCCGGCGGTGCGCCGGAGCACGACGCCAGCAGCGGCAGCAGGCAGACCGACAGCGCCGCGAGGACGGAGTGACGCCGCATCCGGTTCATCGCGTCAGGTCCGGTCAATGCCGCGACGGCATCTCGGCCAGCAGGAAGTCCCGGAACACCGCCACGCGCTTGGAGGTGCGCAGCTCCTCCGGATACACGAAGTAGGCCTCGATGGTCGGCGGCTTGATGTCGGTCATGATCCGCTGGAGGCCCGGTCGGTCGGCCAGCATGTAGTGCGGCACGGCGCCGATCCCGAGCCCGGCCTCGATCGCGTCGGCCAGGGCGGTGAGGCTGTTCACCTCGAACACCGGCTGCCGCTTCTGCCCGTTGGGCCGGCCGAAGCCTGCCAGCCAGTTCACGTCCGGGACCGGCGGCCGGTAGGAGCCGAACAGCAGCAGCTTGTGACGGTCCAGGTCCTCCGCCGTGGCCGGGGTGCCGTTGCGCTGGAGGTAGTCCTGCGAGGCGCAGACCGGCATCTGGATGTCGGTCAGGTGCCGCTGCACCAGGTCGGGCTGGCGCGGCGGGTGCATGCGGATCGCCACGTCGGCCTCGCGCATGCCGAGGTCGAGGTCGCTGTCCTCCAGGATCAGGGTGATGGAGATGTCCGGGTGGGTCAGGAGGAAGCGGGGCAGGCGCGGCGCCAGCCAGGCGGTGCCGAAGCCGGTGGTGGTGGTCACCTTGAGCCGGCCGGCCGGCTTCTCCTTGCTTTCGCTGAGCAGCGCCTCGGTCATGGCGAGCTTGGCGAACACTTCCCGCACCGTGCGGTTCATCTGCTCGCCCTGCTCGGTCAGGATCAGGCCGCGCGCGTGGCGGTGGAACAGCGGCACCTGCAGCGCCTCCTCCAGCGCCGAGATCTGCCGGCTGACCGCGGACTGGCTCAGGTTGAGCACGTCGCCCGCATGGGTGAAGCTGCCCGCCTCCGCGACGGCATGGAAGATCCTGAGCTTGTCCCAATCCATGCTCATCGCGTGCCGCTCATCGTTCGGGGGGTGAAAGGCGGCGCATCGCCCGCGCGTTTCAGGCGGCTTCGGCCTGGACCGGAACCACCTGCTCGGTCAGGTAGCGCTCCGCTTCCAGGGCCGCCATGCAGCCGGTGCCGGCCGCCGTCACCGCCTGGCGGAACACCTTGTCCTGCACGTCGCCGGCGGCGAACACGCCGGGCACCGAGGTGCGGGTGCTGCCGGGCTCGGTGACCACGTAGCCCTCAGGGTCGAGCTCGACCTGGCCCCTGAACACCGCGGTGTTGGGCAGGTGGCCGATCGCCACGAACACCCCGTCGACGCCGAGCCGGCTGGTCCGGCCGGTGACGGTGTCGCGAAGCACCACCCCGTCCACCACCGGCGGCGTGCCGCCGTCGGTGATGTCCTCGACCACGCTGTTCCACAGCACCGACACCTTGGGATGGGCGAACAGCCGGTCCTGCAGGATGCGCTCGGCGCGCAGCCGGTCCCGCCTGTGGATCAGGGTCACGTGGTCGGCATGATGGGTGAGGAACAGCGCCTCCTCCACCGCGGTGTTGCCGCCGCCGATCACCGCCACCCGCTTGCCGCGGTAGAAGAAGCCGTCGCAGGTGGCGCAGGCCGACACCCCGGAACCGTGCAGCCGGCTTTCCGCCGGCAGGCCGAGCCAGCGCGCCTGGGCCCCGGTGGCGATCACCACCGTGCGCGCGAGGAACACGTCACCCGAGTCGCCGACGAGCCGGAACGGCTCGCCCGCCCGCCGGGGCTGCAGGTCGCAGTCCACGATCAGGTCGGACACCACCCGCGTGCCGACGTGCCCGGCCTGGGCGGCCATCTGCTCCATCAGCCACGGGCCCTGCACCGCCTCGGCGAAGCCCGGATAGTTCTCGACGTCGGTGGTGATGGTCAGCTGGCCGCCCGGCTGCAGCCCCGACACCAGCACCGGCTTCATGTTGGCCCGTGCCGCATAGATCGCGGCGGTATAGCCGGCGGGGCCGGCACCGATGACGAGCAGGTCGGTGGTGAAGGTCTGGATCATGTCCGATCGATTTCCAACGCAGGGCCAGGATATGAGCCTCGTTTGCTGCGGCGCAAGCAAGATGGACGCCAGCGCGGCCCCCTGGACGACAGCCGCGGCCTTTGCTCGTGGCCGTGGCTGCAATACACCATGCCGCCATGCAGACCCCAGACCAGCCCGGTGTCCAGCCTGGCGTCCAGCCCGGAACACAGGCCGGGATCGAGCTCGACGCCATCGACCGACGCATCGTCAGCGAGCTGCAGCAGGACGGCCGGATGACCAACGTGGAACTGGCGCGCCGTGCCGGCATCTCCGCCCCGCCCTGCCTCAGGCGGGTGCGACGTCTGGAGGAGCTGGGGGTGCTGCGCGGCTACCACGGCGACAGCGACCCGCACCTGCTCGGCTGGACCGTGGTGTTCTTCGCCCTGGTCGGCCTGGACAGCCAGAAGGACAGCGTGCTGACCGGCTTCGAGGCGCTGGTGGCGGAATGGCCCGAGGTGCGCGAATGCCACATGATCCGCGGCGGCGGCGACTTCCTGCTTCGCCTGGTCGCCCGCGACACCGCGCACGAGAACCAGCTCACCCGTCGCCTGACCGAGGCGGCGCACGTGAGCCGGCTGCAGACCCTGCAGACCATACGCACCAGCCGCGACCTCGCCGGCGTGCCGATCTGACCCCGCCGCCGCTTTGCCGACCCCGCCCCACATCGGCCCAGGCGTCAGCCCACGCATCAGCGTCGTGGTGCCGTGCTACCGCGAGCGCCCCAACGTGCGCCCGCTGGTGGCCGCCCTCGACGCCGCCCTGGCCGGCCGCGCGTGGGAGGCGATCTTCGTCGACGATGACAGCCCGGACGGCACCATCGAGGAGATACGCGCCGTCGCCGCCGTCGACCCACGGGTGCGCGGCCTGCGCCGCATCGGCCGGCGCGGCCTGTCGTCCGCGGTGATCGAGGGGGTGCTGGCCTCCTCCGCACCCCTGGTCGCGGTGATGGACGGCGACGGGCAGCACGACGAGTGCTGCCTGCCGCGCATGCTGGACGCGGTGGCGGAAGGGCTCTGCGACGTCGCGGTGGGCTCCCGCCACGTCGACGGCGGCGACTCCGCCGGCCTGTCCTCGCCGTGGCGGCACCGGTTGTCGGACACCGGCATCCGCCTGGCGCAGCTGTTCCTGCCGGTGCGCCCCGGCTTCGCGCGCCTCGGCGACCCGATGAGCGGGTTCTTCGCCTGCGAGCGGTCCTTCTTCGAGCGGGTGGCGCCACGCCTGAGCGGGCAGGGGTTCAAGATCCTGCTCGACCTGATCCTGTCCGCCCCTTCGGCGACCGGCGAGATCCCGCGCGTGCTCGAGATCCCGGCCCGGTTCCGGCCGCGCCTGGCCGGCGAAAGCAAGCTCGACGCCCTGGTGCTGGCGCAGTTCGGGAGCATGATCCTCGACAAGGCGTTCCGCGGCCTGCTGCCGACCCGGTTCATCAGCTTTGCCGCCGTCGGGCTCGCCGGCGTGCTGGTGAACCTCCTGGTGCTCGACGTGGCCCGTCGCACCGGCGCGCCGTTCGCGGAGTCGCAGACGGCGGGCACGATCGTGGCTATGGTCGCCAACTTCTGGCTCGACAACGCCGTCACCTATCGCGACCGGCGGCTTCGCGGCGTCCGGCTGTGGCGCGGCCTGCTGCTGTTCATGCTGGTCTGCGGCGTCGGCGCGGTCGCCAACGTCGGCATCGCCCGGACCCTGCACGACGCCCATCACGGCTGGCAGCCGGCCGGCGCCGCGGGGGCGGCGATCGGGGTGGTGTGGAACTACGCGGTGTCCTCGACCCTGATCTGGCGGCTGCGTTGAGGTTGTGGCTCGCGGTGCTCCTGCTGCTGACGCTGCTCCGATTCGCGGTGTGCGGCCTGGCGCCGCTGTCCCCCGACGAGTCGTACTACTGGGTGTGGTCGCGCGCCCTGGCGCCGGGCTATCTCGACCATCCGCCGATGGTGGCGCTGTGGATCAGGGCCGGAACGCTGTTGTGCGGCGGCGGCCCGCTCGGCGTGCGCCTGCTGGCGCCGGTGTCCGCCGCACTCGGCACCCTGCTCCTGGCCTCCGCCGCCGCCGACCTGGGCGACCCGGGGAACCGCGCGCGACGCGCGCGGGTGGCGGCGGTGCTGATGAACGCCACCCTGCTGTCCGGCGTCGGCAGCGTCACCATGACGCCGGACACGCCGCTGCTGTTCTTCTGGACGGCTGCGCTGGCGGCCCTCGGACGGGTGCTGGCGACCGGGCGCGGCGCCTGGTGGCTGCCGGCCGGCCTGGCGCTCGGCCTGGCGCTCGACAGCAAGTACACGGCGGTCCTGACCGGGATGGGCGTGGCCGGCTGGCTGCTGGCGACCGCAGGGGGACGACGCTGGCTGCGCACCCCCTGGCCATGGCTGGCGGCCCTGCTGGCGCTGGCCGTGTTCACGCCGGTGCTCCTTTGGAACGGGGCGCATGGCTGGGCCAGCTTCGCCAGGCAGGGCGGTCGCACCGCCGACTGGCACCCGGCGCGGGCCGGGCGGTATCTCGCGGAGCTGGCGGGGGGGCAGCTCGGGCTGGCGACGCCGCTGGTGTTCGTCCTGCTCGTCCTGGGAGTCATGAACGCTGTTCATGAAGGCCGGCGCGGCATGGTCGGGCCGGCGCTGCTCGCCTGGGTGACGCTGCTGCCCCTGGCCGTGTTCGTGCAGCACGCGCTCGGCGACCGGGTGCAGGCCAACTGGCCCGGCCTGCTCTACCCGCAGGCCGCCGCCGCTGCGGCAGCGGTGGCGCCACGCTGGTGGCGGCAGGCGGCGGTCCTCGGCTTCCTGGTGACGGCGCCGGTATACCTGCAGGCGGCCGCGGCGCCGTTCCCGCTGCCGCGCAGGATGGACGTGACGCTGCAGCGGCTGGCGGGATGGCCGGCGCTGGCCGCTTCCGTCGGCGCGGCGGCCGGCCCGGGCTTTGTCGCCGCCGACGAGTATGGCCTGGCGGCGGAGCTGGCGCGCGCCCTGCCGGACCGGACCGTGCTGGGCGTGCAGCCGCGCTGGGCGCTGTTCGCGCTGCCGCACGGCGGGCGCGGTGCCGGCACCGGCCTGCTGGTGCGGAGCGAGCGTCGGCACGACGCGCCCGACGGGCGCTACTGGTCGACCCTGGTGCCCGACGGCGAGCTGGTGCGCAGCCGGAACGGCGTGGTGGCGGAACGCTACCGGCTCTACCGCGTGCGCCTGCGCGACCCCCTGCCGTCCGGGCTGGACAACGACGTCGCCCGCCTGCCCACGCGTTGGTGAACACCCCGCATTAGCCGATGGTTAAGGCGCGGTCCCGCATGGTGGCGTCCGGACGGGTGGCGCGGGAGCAGGAAGCCGGATGGCCAAGCGGCGTGGCAAGAACGAGGGCGGGACGACCATCGTCATCCGCCGGATCGAGGAAGGCGCCGGCGGCCACCATGGCGGCGCCTGGAAGGTCGCGTACGCCGACTTCGTGACCGCGATGATGGCCTTCTTCCTGCTGATGTGGCTGATCAACGCCACCAGCGAGCAGCAGCGCCGCGGCATCGCCGCGTATTTCAGCCCGCTCGCCAACGTCGAGAACGGGTTCTCTGGGGCCGGCCTGGTGCCGGGCGGGATGAGCCCGCTGGACAAGGGCACCAACCTGGTGGTGAAGGGCAGCGGCGCGCCGCCGACGGCCGATGCGCCGCAGCCGATGGCGATGCAGACGGCACCCGGCCAGGTCGCGAACGACGGCGAGGCCTCGTCCGGCGCCTCGGACACCGACAACGACGACGAATCCGCAGGCCCCGGCTCCGGGGCCGCCCTCACGGAGGGCGCTGCCGTCCAGGGTGCCGCTGCGCAAGGCGCCACGCAGGGCCAGGCGGCAGGCGAGGCGGGCGCTGCGTCGCCGGCAGCCGGGCCGAAGGTGGACAAGGCCGCGGAAGCGGCCGCCGCCGCAGCCGAGGACAGGTCGCTGAAGGCGGCGGTGGGCGCGGTGAAGCGCCTGGTCGCGGCCGATCCGTCCCTGGCCGGCTTCGCCGACCAGATGGCGGTCGACGTCACCGCCGAGGGCTTGCGCATCCAGATCATGGACAGCCAAAGCAAGCCCATGTTCGACCGCGGTGCCGCCACCCTCAACGCGCGGGCGCAGGCGCTGCTGCGCAAGGTGGCGCCGTTCCTGGCGACGCTGCCCGAACCGGTCTCGATCGAGGGCTACAGCGACGCCGCACCCTTGTCCGCGGGGACGGTCTCGAACTGGACCCTGTCGTCCGGACGCGCCAACGCCGCGCGCGACCTGCTGGTCGATGCCGGGCTGCCGGACGGCCGCGTGGCCGGGGTGACGGGATACGCCGACCGGCACCTGCTTCTGCCTGCCGATCCGCTCGCCAGCGCCAACCGGCGGGTCGTGCTGACGCTTCGCCGGCAGCACGTGCCGCCGGCCGGCGCGGCGGGGGGCTGAACCATGTTCACGATTGGCGGCCTGGTGTTCCTGCTGCTTTGCGTGTTCGGCAGCTTCATCGCCTCCGGCGGCGCGATCGGGCCGCTGGTGGCCTCGATGCCGTTCGAGCTGGTGAGCATCCTGGGAGCCGCGGTCGGCACCTTCCTGATGGCCAACTCCCTGCACGACATCAAGCACACGGTCGGCGGGTTCAAGAAGGTCTTGAAGGGGCCGGCGTTCAAGAAGGCCGACTACGTCGAGATGCTGAGCCTGCTGTACTTCTTCGTGAAGCTGGCGAGCAGCAAGGGCGCCACCGCGATCGAGCCGCACATCGAGCGGCCGGAAACCAGCAGCGCGTTCGCCGCCTTCCCGAAGGTGCTGGCGAACCACCATGCAGGCGCCATGATCTGCGACTACCTGCGCATGGTCGGCATGACGGTGGACGACCCGCACCAGCTGGACGACATCATGGCGCGCGAGCTGAAGAAGACGCTGTCCGAGGAGCTGCACCCCTGCCACGCGCTGCAGAGCATGTCGGATGCGCTGCCGGCGCTGGGAATCGTGGCCGCCGTGCTCGGCGTGATCAAGACCATGTCCAAGATCAGCGAGCCGCCGGCGGTGCTGGGCGAGATGATCGGCGGCGCGCTGGTGGGCACGTTCCTCGGCGTGCTGCTGGCCTACGGCATGGTGGCGCCGATCGCGGCGCGCATGAGCGCGGTGGTGATGGAGGAGGCCAAGTACTACGAGCTGATCCGCGCGGTGCTGGTGGCGCACCTGCACGGCAACCCGCCGCAGATCAGCATCGAGAGCGGGCGCAAGATGGTGCCCAACGAGCACATGCCGAGCTTCCAGGAGCTGGAAACGGCGGTGCAGAACATGCAGATCGCCTGACCGGGCCGCGGCTCGACGTGGCCGCCCTACGGCAGGGCCGCCCGGGCGAGCCGCGCCACGTCGCGGCTGAGCCGCACGTCGTCCGCCAGCGCGTCCGCGTCGAACCACCTCGCGTCCAGCGCGTCGTCCGCAGCACGCAGAAGCCCGGAACCGGGCGTGCACAGCACGGCGAGCAGGATGAAATGGTGCCGCAGCGTGCCGTCCGGCGCGTGGTCGAGCAGGTCGAGCGCGTCCAGCAGGCGGATGGCGGTCCCGGCCAGCCCGGTTTCCTCGGCGAGCTCGCGTTCGGCGGCGGCGAACACGGTCTCGCCGCGCTCGATCCGTCCGCCGGGAAAGCCCCACAACCCCTGGTCCGGCGGGTTGGCGCGTCGCACCAGCAGCACCTGCCGGTCCCGCACCAGGACCGCCAGGGCTGCCGCAATCGGCGCCTGCGTCACGCTGGTTGCAGGCTTCCGACCAGCACGGCCGCCGCCGCCTCGCACAGCACCCTGTCGCTGTCGGAGAAGCGGCCGGGAACCGGGCTGTCGATGTCCAGCACGCCGAGCAGGACGCCGTCCCGGACCAGCGGCACCACGAGCTCGCTGCGCGACGCCGCGTCGCAGGCGATGTGGCCGGGAAACAGGTGCACGTCCGGCACCACGATCGTTTCGCGCCGCTCGGCCGCGGTGCCGCAGACGCCGCGGCCGAGCGGGATGCGCACGCAGGCGACCCGGCCCTGGAACGGGCCCAGCACCAGCTCGCCGCCCTGCAGGAAGTAGAAGCCGGCCCAGTTCACCTCACCAAGCGTGTGGAACAGGAGTGCCGCGGTGTTGGCGGCGTTGGCCACCAGGTCGTGCTCGCCGGCCAGCAGCGCGCCCAGGGTCTCGAGGAGGTCGCCGGGTTCGGATGCCGTGGCGGGATGCATCTCGTGTCCACCTGTCAGGAAGCGGGGCAAAGGCGTGGGCAGGCGCCGCCGAGGCGTCCGGCACCGGGAACGGGCATGGCCTAGTGGATGCTGGCGCTTTTCAGGTTCAGGTAGTCGTCGGCAAGCTGCCCGGTCTGGGTCCGGCAGTCCTTGATCGGATCGCCGCTGTTGTTGTGGCAGGCCTGTGCGGCGGCATCCCATTCGGCAGAGCACGCCCCCAGCAGCCGTCGCTTCGAGAGGCCATGGTCGCTCGCCTTGTCGCGTCCGGGTTGGAAGTTCCTGTCGAAGCAGGCGTCGAGGTTTCCGGTCGCCACCTGGGACGCGTTGAGCGTGGCGAGCGTGTCGCCGCGGGCGATGACCGGTGCGCCCGCACCGAGCAGGGCCGCAACCAGGATCAGCTGTCGCATGGCCCACCTTTCATGCCCCGCCCCTCGTGGCAGGAGAACAACGCTACCTGATCGACCGGCGCAGGGCGAAGTTGCGTCGAGCCCGTCCACGCCGACGCGGCGGCAAAGGAGGATGTTCGTGGAATGGCGCACCCGGAAAGACTCGAACTTCCAACCCCCAGATTCGTAGTCTGGTGCTCTATCCAATTGAGCTACGGGTGCCCTGCCAGTGGGGGCGGGGTTTAGCCGAAGGCTCGGGGGTCCGCAACCCCTGCGGGTTAGTGGCCGAGCAGGCGCTGCAGCGGATGGTTCTCGGGCCGCAGCAGGGCCACGTGGGCGCGGCAGGACGGCGTGCCGTAGGTGCCGTCGATGCGGCCGCCGTCCGGCGCCAGGACGCCCTCGAACACCATCGGCAGCTTATGGCGGTTCATGTCGGTCAGCAGAAGCTGGGCGTGCAGGTGCTGGCCGGGGCGGCGCCTGCCGTGCAGGACCAGGACGCCGCCGGCCGGCACGAACGAGATGTCGGTGCCGCCCACCAGCAGCCGGGACGGCGCACGATCCGGGCAGCTGCCCTGGGCCGTGACCAGGGTGCCGGCCCATTCCCCGACCGGATCGCCGGGCTCCGCCAGGGCGGCAAGCGGGAGCAGCGCGAGGATGGCGGCGAGGAGCGGAAGCCGGGCCGTGGCCGGCTCGGTCCGGCCGTCGTGATGCCGTCGCATGGTCATGGCCTGTCCTCCACCCTGGCTCCTGCGTGGAGGCGCCGGTATAGCAACCCCGATCGCCTCCCGCGATCCCGCGCAGCGCGCTTCGCTGTCCCGGGCGCCTCCGTCCCGAAGGGCCACCAACCATGAGCGAGCTCGAGGCCGTCCTGCACGACGACCGGATCCTGATCCTGGACTTCGGCAGCCAGGTGACGCAGCTCATCGCCCGGCGCGTGCGGGAAAGCGGCGTGTACTGCGAGATCTGGCCATACAGCGCCGAGCCGTCGCGGATCGAGGGCTTCGGGGCGCGCGGGATCATCCTGTCCGGCGGCCCGGCGAGCGTGCTGGACGAGGGCGCGCCGCGCGTGCCCGACGCGGTGTTCGCGCTCGGCGTGCCGGTGCTGGGCATCTGCTACGGGCAGCAGGCGATGTGCGCCCAGCTCGGCGGGGCGGTCGACACCCACGAGCTGCGCGAGTTCGGGCGCGCGCACGTGGAGGTGGTGGAGGACAGCGCCCTGCTGCGCGGCGTCTGGCAGCGCGGCGCCCGCGAGCAGGTCTGGATGAGCCACGGCGACCGCGTGACCCGCCTGCCGCCCGGCTTCAGGGCGGTCGCGGTCAGCGAGGGAGCGCCCTGTGCGATCATCGCCGACGAGGGCCGCCGGCTGTATGGCGTGCAGTTCCACCCGGAGGTCGTGCACACGCCGCACGGCACGGCCCTGCTGCGCAACTTCACCCACGACGTGGCCCGCGGCGCCGGCCGCCGGGCCAAGCAGGGGGTGCCCGCGCGGGGGAGCGCGCGGCGCCCGGCCGCG
>CALMVN010000206.1:0-998 GCA_937873225.1 uncultured Acetobacteraceae bacterium | reverse complement strand
GGGGTTCCGCGCGCTGGAGATCGAGCGGATCCGTGCCGAGGTGGGCAGCGGCCAGGTGATCTGCGGGCTGTCCGGCGGCGTCGACAGCTCGGTGGCGGCGGTGCTGATCCACGAGGCGATCGGCGACCAGCTCACCTGCATCTTCGTCGACCACGGCATGCTGCGCGCCGGCGAGGCGGAGGAGGTGGTGCGTACCTTCCGCGGCCGCTTCAACATCCGGCTGATCCACCGCGATGCCAGCGACCTGTTCATCGACGCGCTGGCCGGGGTTTCCGATCCCGAGACCAAGCGCAAGACCATCGGCCGGCTGTTCGTCGAGGTGTTCGACGAGGAGGCACGCAACCTGGGCGGCGCCGACTTCCTGGCCCAGGGCACGCTGTACCCGGACGTGATCGAGAGCGTGAGCTTCACCGGCGGCCCGTCGGTGACGATCAAGAGCCACCACAACGTCGGCGGCCTGCCGGAGCGGATGCGCATGCGTCTGGTCGAGCCGCTTCGCGAGCTGTTCAAGGACGAGGTGCGGGTGCTGGGGCGCGAGCTGGACGTCCCGGAGCACATCGTCGGCCGTCACCCGTTCCCGGGCCCGGGGCTGGCGATCCGCATCCCGGGCGACGTCACGCGCGAGAAGCTGGACCTGCTGCGGCGCGTGGACACCATCTTCCTGGAGGAGATCCGCTCCGCCGGGCTCTACGACGCGATCTGGCAGGCGTTTGCGGTGCTGCTGCCGGTGCGCACCGTTGGCGTGATGGGCGACGGCCGCACCTACGACCAGGCCTGCGCGCTGCGCGCCGTCACCAGCACCGACGGCATGACGGCGGAGGTGTATCCGTTCGACATGGGGTTCCTGAACCGGGTGGCGGGGCGGATCGTCAACGAGGTGCGCGGGATCAACCGGGTGACCTACGACATCACCTCCAAGCCGCCGGGGACGATCGAGTGGGAGTGATACCAACGGCGGCGGGGTTCGACCTGCACAGGCCAGGGCTCTGCCCTGGACC
>CALMVN010000205.1:28366-33003 GCA_937873225.1 uncultured Acetobacteraceae bacterium | reverse complement strand
GGGGCAGCGACCCGCTGTTCGGCGGCGCCTATGCCTATGCCCGCCCGGGCCATGCCGATGCTCGCGGCCGGCTCGGCGAGCCGTTCGGCGGTGGCCGGATGGTGCTGGCGGGCGAGGCCTGCCGCACCGACGGGCTGGCCGGAACCGTGGGCGGCGCGATGCGCGACGGCGAGCGGGCGGCGCAGGCGGTGCTGGACGCCCTCGCCGCGGGCTAGGCCACGACCGCCGGTTTATGCCGCGGCGTGGGTATCCCGGCCTGTGGGTTCGGGTGTAGGACGAACGCCCATGACGCGGTTCGTATTCATCACCGGCGGTGTGGTCTCCTCTCTCGGCAAGGGCATCGCGTCGGCGGCGCTGGCGGCGCTGCTGCAGGCGCGCGGCTACCGGGTTCGCTTACGCAAGCTCGATCCCTACCTCAACGTCGATCCCGGGACGATGAGTCCGTACCAGCACGGCGAGGTGTTCGTCACCGACGACGGGGCGGAGACCGACCTCGACCTCGGGCACTACGAGCGCTTCACCGGGGTGCACGCGACCAAGGCCGACAACGCCACCACCGGGCGGATCTACTCGGAGGTGATCGCGCGCGAGCGGCGCGGCGACTACCTCGGCGCCACGGTGCAGGTGATCCCGCACATCACCGACGCGATCAAGAACGCGGTGGTGCACGACACCGACGACCTCGACTTCGCGCTGATCGAGATCGGCGGCACGGTGGGCGACATCGAGAGCCTGCCGTTCCTGGAGGCGATCCGGCAGCTGCGCAACGACCTGGGACCCCAGCGCACCATGTTCGTGCACCTGACGCTGGTGCCGTGGATCCCGGCGGCGGGCGAGCTGAAGACCAAGCCGACGCAGCACTCGGTCAAGGAGCTGCAGAACGTCGGCATCCAGCCGCAGATGCTGCTGTGCCGCTCCGACCGGCCGCTGCCGGACAACGAGCGGCGCAAGATCGCCAACTTCTGCAACGTCCGCCCCGAGGCGGTGATCTCGGCGCTGGACGTCGACACCATCTATGCCTGCCCGATCTCCTACCACCTGGAAGGCATGGACACCGAGGTGCTGCGCCATTTCGGCCTGCCGCACGCCGGCGAGCCGGACCTGTCCGGCTGGCACCGGGTGCTGGACGCGATGCGCAATCCCGAGGGCGAGGTCAGGATTGCGGTGGTCGGCAAGTACACCTCCCTGCTGGACAGCTACAAGTCGCTGAACGAGGCGCTGATCCACGGCGGCATCGCCAACAAGGTGCGCGTGCAGCTGGACTGGGTGGACAGCCAGATCTTCGAGGACGGCCGGGTGCCGGCGGTGATCGAGCGGCTGCAGGACGTGCACGGCATCCTGGTGCCGGGCGGGTTCGGCGAGCGCGGCTCGGAAGGCAAGATCGAGGCGGTGCGGTTCGCCCGCGAGCGCCGGATCCCGTTCCTCGGCATCTGCTTCGGCATGCAGATGGCGGTGATCGAGTGCGCCCGCAACCTGGCCGACATCCCCGACGCGTCGTCCACCGAGTTCGGGCCCACCGCGCAGCCGGTGGTCGGGCTGATGACCGAGTGGGCGCAGGGCAACGAGCTGCAGGTCCGGGAGGAAGGCGGCGACCTCGGCGGCACCATGCGCGTCGGTGCCTACGACGCGGTGCTCCGCCGCGGCTCGCGCGTCGCCGACGCGTACGGCACGACCACCATCCGCGAGCGGCACCGGCACCGCTACGAGGTCAACATCCACTACCGCGAGCGCCTGGAGCAGACCGGGCTCCGCTTTTCCGGCCTGTCCCCGGACGGCATCCTGCCGGAGATCGTGGAATATCCCGACCATCCCTGGTTCATCGGCGTGCAGTACCATCCCGAGCTGCTGAGCAAGCCGTTCGCGCCGCACCCGCTGTTCTCCGGCTTCATCGGCGCCTCGGTGCGCAAGGCGCGGCTGGTCTGAACCCGTCGGGTCGCAGAGGGCCCCGATGCCCTGCGCCCCGATCTGCTGCTATAGGATGGGCGGCATCTTTCCCGGAGGCTTCATGCCGCTCGACCGCGCTTCGCGTCCGCTTCTCCTGCTTGCCGCCCTCGCCGTGACGGCGCCAGGCCTCGCCCGCGCCGGCACCCCGGCCGAGGCGGCGGCGTTCATGAAGCAGAATGCCGCCCAGCCTGGCGTGGTCACCCTGCCTTCGGGCCTGGAGTACAAGGTGGTGTCGTCGGGCGACGCCGGCGGCGGCCATCCGGGGCCGGCGGACAGCGTGATGGTCAGCTATGTCGGCAAGCTGTCCGACGGCGCCACCTTCGACGACTCCCACGGCAACATCGTCACCCTGCCGCTGAACGCGGTGATCAAGGGCTGGACCGAGGGAATGCAGCTGATGCGCCCGGGCGACGTGTGGATGCTCTACGTGCCGCCGGAGCTGGGCTACGGCGCCAAGGGGGCCGGGCCGATCCCGCCGAACGCCCCGCTGGTGTTCCGGATCGAGCTGGTCGCGGTGGCCGGGCACGGCTGAAGGTTCCCTGCGCCGCACGCAGGGCAGGCACCGCAGCGGCGGGCACCGTCCTTCCCCATGTGCTGACGTTCGGCACGGACGGTTGGGGAACGGCACGGCATGACGACAAGGCTGGATGACGAGCGGCACCCGCTCGCAGAGCGGTTTCGCGACTTCATCCGGACACCCGGCTTCTCCTGCGTCGGCGCGAAGTCGGCCCTGGCGCGCGAGCAGATCCGCATCCTGGTCGCCCGCGACGTCGCGTCGGCCTGGGACGACCTGCGCATCCTGCCGGAGCTGATCGACTTCGTCCGGGCGTACCGGGAGAACCGCAAGCTGTACCAGAGCTTCGTGGTGCTGTTCGAGGGTCCGGACACGCTGACCGAGGATGCGTTCGAGACCCATCTCTGGTCGCGCCTGCAGTCGCTCAGCGACAAGGACGCCTGGCTCGGCCAGCACGTCGACAGCCGGGTGAGCCACGATCCGGAGCACCCCCACTTCTCGCTCAGCTTCGGCGGCGAGGCGTTCTTCGTGGTCGGGCTGCATCCCGGCGCCAGCCGCCTCGCGCGGCGGTTCGAGCGACCGGCCCTGGTGTTCAACCTCCATGACCAGTTCGAACAGTTGCGCGAGCTGGGGACCTATGCCCGCCTGCGCGACACCATCCTGCAGCGCGATCTGGCGTTGAACGGCAGCGCCAACCCGATGCTGGCGCGGTTCGGCGAGAACTCGGAGGCGCGGCAGTACAGCGGCCGCGCGGTGGACGCCGACTGGCGCTGCCCGTTCAGCGGCCGGAGTCCGCGCGGCGACGCGGCGGGTGCCGGCCATGCCGCCTGACGCCGGGCCGGTCGTCGAGATCCCACCCCGCTCCGGCACCGCCTTCACCCTGGACAGGGGGCAGCGCCTGACGGTGATCGACCCGCAGGGCGAGCAGGTGGCGGACCTGCTGGCGTTCAGGCGCGACGACCCGGACGAGGTGATCTCCTCCGGGCGGACGCTGGACTACGCCAGTCGGCTGTTCCTGAGCACGGGCGACCCGATCTATTCCAACCGCAGCCGGGTGCTGCTGCGGATCGTCGAGGACACGGTCGGCCGGCACGACTTCCTGCTGACGCCCTGCTCTGCAGACACGTTCCGGATCATCTACGGCGATGCCGAGCCGCATCGCGGCTGCTTCGGCAACCTGGCGGCGGCGCTGGCGCCCTACGGGATCGGGCCGGACCGGATCCCGGTCGCCTTCAACGTGTTCATGAACGTGCGCGTGGACGGCGACACCGGCGCGCTGACGGTGGCGCCGCCGCTGAGCCGCGCCGGCGACCACGCCACCTTCCTGGCCGAGGACGACCTGATCGTCGGCCTGACCGCGTGCTCGGCGCTGCAGTCCAACAACGGTGCGTTCAAGCCGATCCGCTACCGGATCGACTGAACCGGCGTCCACAGCGGGAACCGCCATCCGGTCGAGCCGGCAGGCAGGACGCTGCGGCTGGAGCCGAGGCACCTGGACGCCGCAAAGGTTTCCGGATGTGCTCGACGGGACCCAATCAGGGCCGGACGCCGAGCGCACCGGGTAGAACCGGCCGGATACGGATCACGTCGAACGTTCCTGCTCTCCTCCGGCGGTCCGCAGGTGGGCGGACAGGAACGGCAGGACGGTCTTCCAGTACTGGTCCGGGTTGAACCGTTCCAGGTCGACATGCGCCGCTCCATCCGCCATCCAGAGCGTTTTCGGCTTCGGCGCACGCCCGAACAGCGCCTCCGTCTCGGCGGGCGTCGTCAAACGATCGGTGGTGCCGGACGCGATCAGGAGCGGCGCCGCCACCAGTCCGATGCGGTCGATAGGCCGCAACTCGTTCGCCCGGGCACCAAGGAGGGGCGGTAGCAACAGCTTGAAGGCCGGCACCAGCAACGGCGTGAACAACGCCCCCGCGCGGGGCCCCAACGCTGCGCGCAAGCGGTTGGCCAAGGCCGCCTCGATGTTCGGGTAGACGGACTCGAGCACGAGCGCCTCCAGGTCCAGCGGCCGGGGTCCCAAGAGGGCGGCGGCACCGCCGAGCTGGCCGCCCTGGTCGGCGACAGCCGCGACCTGCACGCCCTCCGCGCCGCACGGCACCGCCCCGGCCCGCTGCTGCCGGTCGCCGGCGTCGACCACTTCACCGTGCTGGACGCGCTGCGCCGACCGGACGGC
>CALMVN010000205.1:0-28356 GCA_937873225.1 uncultured Acetobacteraceae bacterium | reverse complement strand
GCGGCGTCGGACGAAGTCCACTGCGGCCGCTCCGTCCAAGGCTTCGAGCTTGCCGAACGTGATGCGCCGGCCGGAACTCTCGCCGTGCGCCTGAAGGTCGAACAGCAGCACGGAAAAGCCGTGGTCATGGAGAACACGGGCGCGTCGGACCAGGATCATCCGGTCGGCCCGGATGCCGTGCATGAGGACGACGGCGCCTCCGAGGGGCCGGCTGCCTGCCATCCACCATCCCCGCAGAAGGGAGCCGGATGCCGACGGGATTTACACCGTTTCCGCACCCGGCAACCGCGCGAGAGCAGGGCCGACATGGCTGCGGAACGGGGAAGACAGCCATGAACCGACAGCGAGTACCAACGCGCACAGGCCGCCCGCAAGGAGCAGGACCAGCAGCAGGCCAATGAGGAAGACGTCCGTCTCGATGTCCCGTGCCGCGTGGTTCAACATCGTGGGGTGCCGGCCGCCTTCGTCGTTCAGCCGGCGGCCGGCACGGGGATGATCTTCTGCCCCTACTCGGCGGCGATCAGGCCGGGCTCGGACGCGGTGTCCTCCTCTTTGAACACGCGCACCGGGATCGACTTCGCCGCCGGGGTCTTACTTCCCTTGGCATAGTGCCCGGTCGGCAGTAGCACGTTGGCTTCCGGGTAGTAGGTGCCGATGCAGCCGGCGGGCAGGTCGTAGGCCACCACGGCCAGGCCGCCGAGCGCGCGGTGGTGGCCGTCGTTCGACTCCGTTTCCAGCCGCACCTTGCCGCCGACCACGAGGCCGAGCCGGTCGATGTCGTCGCGGCTCATCAGCACCACGTCCCGGGTGCCGTTGATGCCGCGGAAGCGATCGTTGTAGCCGTACACGGTGGTGTTGAACTGGTCGTTGCTGCGCAGCGTCATCATGCGCAGCGATTGCGGCGTCAGCTCCGGCAGGTCGGGGTTCTCCACCAGCCCGTCCGGGGTTACGAAATTCGCCTTGTTGTTCGGGGTCTTCCAGATCCGCTTGCGCGCGGGCAGCGGCCGCTGGAAGCCGCCCGGCTCCCACATCCGCGTCTCGTAGTCCCAGAAGATCTCGGGGTAGGTGACGCCGATCGCCTTGCGGATCAGGCTGTAGTCGGCGACCCAGTCGTCCCACGGCACGCGGGGGTTCGGGTCCAGCGTCGCCTTGGCCAGTTCCGCCACGAACCGCACCTCGCTGATCAGGTGCGGCGAGGCCGGCTTGCGCACGCCCTTGGAGCCGTGGATGCAGCCCGAGGTGTCCTCCATCGACACCGACTGGTCGCCGGTCGCCTGCCGGTCGGTCTCGATGCGGCCGATCACCGGCAGGATGAAGCTCACCTGGCCGGGAAGCAGCTGGGAGCGGTTGAGCTTGGTGGCGACGTTCACGGTCAGGCGCATCCGGCGCCAGGCCGGCTCCAGCCGGCCGTGGTCGGGTGCTGCGCGCGCGAAGTTGCCGCCCAGGATCACGAACGCCTCGATCTCGCCGGCGAGGATCTTTTCGCACGCTTCCACCGTGTTCAGGCCGGTCTCGCGCGGCGGCTCGAAGCCGTACTGGTCGGCGAGCAGGTCAAGCGGCACCAGCTCCGGCTTCTCGGACACGCCGACGGTGCGCTGGCCCTGCACGTTGGAATGGCCGCGCACCGGGCAGATGCCGGCGCCCTGCTTGCCGATGTTGCCGCGCAGCAGCAGCAGGTTGACCAGCAGCCGTATGGTCTGCACGCCCTCCTGCTGCTGCGTCACGCCCATGCCGTAGATGCAGATGGCCGACTTGGCGCGGCCGTAGATGCGCGCGGTGGCTTCCAGCGCGCTGCGGGCGAGGCCGGACTCGCGCTCGATGTCGGCCCAGTCCTGCGCGCGCGTCCAGGACAGGAACTCGTCCACGCCGTGCGTGTGCTCGGCGATGAAGGCGTGGTCGAGGAAGGGCGGCTCACCGGCGGCGACGGCCTTGTCGTCGAGCTCGACCAGCGCCTTGGCGATGCCGGTGATGGCGGCGAGGTCGCCGGCGGTGCGCACCTGGTGATAGGACGAGCTGATCCGGGTCTCGTGGCCGCCGATCATCTCGACCGGCGATTGCGGGTTCTTGAACCGCTCCAGCCCGCGCTCGCGCAAGGGATTGAAGGTGATGATCGGCACGCCGCGCTCGGCCGCTTCCTGCAGCGGGTGCAGCATGCGTGGGCTGTTGCTGCCCGGGTTCTGGCCGAAGAACATGATGCATTCGGCATGGGCGAAGTCGTCCAGGGTGACGGTGCCGACCGGGACGCCGATGCTCTGCGGCAGGGCGACCGACGTGGTCTCGTGGCACATGTTGGAGCTGTCGGGCAGGTTGTTGTTGCCGTAGAGCCTGGCGAACAGCGCGTAGGCGTAGCTCGCCTCGTTGGAGCAGCGGCCGGACGAGTAGAACACCGTGTTCCGCCGGTCCTTCACCGCGCGCAGCTCCTGGCCGATCTCGGCGATGGCGGCGGCCCAGGACACCGGCACGTACTTGTCGCTGTCCGGGTCGTAGCGCATCGGGTGGGTCAGGCGGCCGGCCTGCTCCAGCTGGAAGTCGTCCCAGTCCAGCAGCTCGGTGACGGTGTGCCCGGCAAAGAACTCGGGCGTGCAGCGATGCGAGGTGATCTCCCACGCGGTCGCCTTGACGCCGTTCTCGCAGAACTCGAGCGGCAGGGGCGTGGCCGGCTTGATCCAGGCGCAGGACACGCACTGGAACCCGTCCACCTTGTTCTGGCGCATCAGGGCGAGCGAGCCGCTTCCCAGCACGCCCTCCCGCTGCAGGATGTTGCCGACCGAGCGGGCGGAGCCCCAGCCGCCGGCGGGCGACCTGTACGGCTTGTAGACGGCCTTGCGTGTCATCGGCGGGAACTCCGGCATCGCGAGGTGAACAGCCTGGGGGCGTGGGCGTTGCATACGCGGACGACCGGCTTCACGTGCCGGCGGCATGACAGCCGCCCCCGGTCGAGAAAGGAAGCCCCGATGGTCGATCGTGACTACATGTTGAAGAAGGGGGCCGGTCCCTCGGCGCCCAAGGTGTTTCTCGACCAGACGATCGTCCCGGCCTTGATCAACGCGGCGGGCGCGGTCGAGGGGGTGCTGGAACGGGTGGCGGTGCGTGTGCGCCGGATGCCGGTGGCGGCGCTGGCGGCGGCAGTCGGAACCGGGACGCTGGTGACCCTGCTGGCGGTGCCGCGGCGCGACTGACCGGGTGCGGGATGCGCCGGTCAGGCCAGCCGCGCCACCAGCACCGCGAGCAGGCACAGCAGCACCACCGCAGACAGCAGGTGGCGCATGGACAGGTAGCCGGGCGGCATCAGCCCGTGCCGCCGGGCGCGCACTTCGGCGACGCTGACCAGCGCGAAGCCTGCCGCCAGCAGGAGCAGGGCCGGCAGCGGGCGGCCGACCAGCAGCACCAGGAGGGCCGCCCAGCCGACCAGCGCGGGCAGCACCCCGAGCCCGAGCCGCAGGCGCAGGGCGCGCGGCTGTGCCGGGACGCCGAGCGGGTCGCCGGCCAGCGCCAGGCCCCAGTGCACCGCGCCGAGGAAGGACAGGATCACCGCGCCGTAGTCGATCAGCGCCGGCACCAGGCGCGGCACCGGCACCGCAGCCGGGAAGAACAGGATGCCGACGGTCATGCCGAGGAACGGGACCAGCCCGCCCACCCCGAGCAGGATCGCGAGCACGGGCAGGCGTTTCATCCGGTTGGGGCTCCTGTGGGGGTTGGCGACCCGCGCACAACGCCCGGGCGCCGCGCGGGATGCGCGATGGGCGGCGGCCTTGCGGAAAGCCAGCCGAGGTGGTGGAACAGCGGCACCGTTGACCCTTCCCGGAGACTGACCAGATGGGCGCCATCGCCGACATCGTCGCGCGCGAGATCCTCGACAGCCGCGGCAACCCGACCATCGAGGTCGACGTCGAGCTGGCGTCCGGCGCCACCGGCCGCGCCGCAGTGCCGTCCGGCGCCTCCACCGGCGCCCACGAGGCGGCCGAGCTGCGCGACAACGACAAGGCCCGTTACGGCGGCAAGGGCGTGCTCAAGGCGGTCGCGTTCGCCGAGGGCGAGATCCTCGAAGCGCTGACCGGCGCGGAATCCAGCGAGCAGGTGGCGATCGACCACGCGCTGATCGACCTGGACGGCACGCCGAACAAGTCCCGGCTCGGCGCCAACGCGATCCTGGCGGTGTCGCTGGCGGTGGCCAAGGCGTCGGCGGAGGAGCTGGGGGTGCCGCTGTACCGCTACGTCGGCGGCGTGTATGCCCGCACCCTGCCGGTGCCGATGATGAACATCATCAACGGCGGCCAGCACGCCGACAACCCGATCGACATCCAGGAATTCATGATCCAGCCGGTGGGCGCGCCCACGGTGGCGGACGCGATCCGCATGGGCTCGGAGATCTTCGCCCAGCTCAAGAAGGGGCTGAAGGATGCGGGCCACAACACCAACGTCGGCGACGAGGGCGGTTTCGCGCCGGGGCTGAAGTCGGCCGACGAGGCGCTGACCTTCATGATACGGGCGGTGGAGAAGGCGGGCTACCGGCCGGGCGAGGATGTCTCCTTTGCGCTCGACTGCGCGTCCAACGAGTTCTTCAAGGACGGCCGCTACGAGCTGGACGGCGAAGGCAGGTCGTTCGACGCCGCCGGGATGGTCGCCTATCTCGGCGAGCTCGCCAGCCGCTATCCGATCATCTCCATCGAGGATGGCTGCGCCGAGGACGACTGGGACGGCTGGGCGCACATGACGAGCGAGCTCGGCTCGAAGCTGCAGCTGGTCGGCGACGACCTGTTCGTGACCAACCCGGAGCGGATCCTGCGCGGCATCCAGGCGAAGACGGCGAACGCCGTGCTGATCAAGGTGAACCAGATCGGCACCCTGTCCGAAACGCTGGAAGCGGTGGAGCTGGCGCATCGTGCCGGCTATGCGACGGTGATGAGCCACCGGTCCGGCGAAACGGAGGACAGCACCATCGCCGACCTGGCGGTCGCCACCAACTGCGGCCAGATCAAGACCGGCTCGCTGTCTCGCTCCGACCGCACCGCCAAGTACAACCAGCTGATCCGGATCGAGGCGGAGCTGGACAGCGCCGCCCGCTATGCCGGGCGCACCATCCTGCGCGCCTGAGCGGCTGGAACGCCTCGGCGAGCAGCGAAGGCCAGGGGCGTCGCCCCTGGACCCCATGAAGGGCTCCGCCCTTCAAACCCATCCGTACGTTTCAGTTGCGTGTTGACGAGTGCCGGCAACTCGACAAATGGCGACAGGGCTCGACGGAAAAACTAGCGGCGCCGGCCGCTAGGCAATCGGGGCCTGGGGCCTCAGGCCCCAGCGGGTCCAGGGCCGGGCCCGGCCCTTACTCGTCGGCCGAACGAAAGGTCTCAAGCGCCGCCGGTAGACAGGTCCAGGCGCAGCGTCATGCAGTAGGCGCCGCCGCCGGACAGGATGAAAGGCGACAGCTCGACCTCGCGCACCGCGTAGCCGCGGTCGCCGAGCCGGTCCTTCAGCGCAGGGGCTGCCTGCGCCATCACCACCGTCCGGTCGAGCGCCACGGCGTTGACGCAGAACCGGCTGGCGTCCTCGTCGCTGGCCTCGAGCAGCAGCTCCGGCGCCACGCGGTCGCGGATCGCCCGCACGCCGTCCGCGGTGAAGGCGGGCGGGTAGAACAGCACCTCGCCGCCGGGCAGCGCGCAGAAGCAGGTGTCGAGGTGGTAGAACCGCTCGGTCGCCAGCTCCAGCGGCACCGTGTCGATGCCGAAGGTGTCGGCGATGACCGCCGGGGCGTCGTGGCCGGAGCGGGGACCGTAGCCGGTCCAGGCCAGCCGGCGGGTGCGGTCCCAGATGCAGTCCCCGGCGCCCTCCTGGAACACGCCCTGCGGCAGGCGCACCACCCGGTCGAGGAGGCCGCGGTCGTGCAGCCGCCCGAAGATCGCCGTGAACGGCGCCTCCTCGCCCTGCCGCTGCGGATGGCGGAAGGCGGCGACAAGGGCGGTGCGGTCCAGGACGATGCCGGCGTTGGCCGGGAACACCATGTCCGGCTGGCCGGGCGCGCCCTCCACCGTTTCCACCGTGCCGCCCGCGTCGCGCAGCGCCTGTTCCAGGCCGGCGAAGGAGCGCTGCGCCTCGGCCAGGTGTCGCGCCGGGTTCTCCGACCAGGTGCCGGGCTTCATCCACGGGTTGATGGTGTACGACACCTCGTAGTGGGTGGGTGCCACGAGCAGAAAGGTCGGCGGCATGCGGGGCTCCGGTCGTGGATGGCGGCCGGACGGCGTTGCGGCGCCGTCACAGAACGGGAAATTCGGTTCGGCGCGGGCTGCGACATAGCCCGGGCGATGCGGGTCGCGCTAGGGTCGGCCGTGGCCACGCGCCGGCCGGACACACGAACACCCATGGATGTCGCCCGATGAGCTTTGCACGCGCGGTCAAGCGCAAGGTCCGGGCGGTGCTGCCGCCGCTGCTGTTCCTGTCGCTGGTGGGATATTTCGGCTGGAACGCCACCCAGGGCGAGCACGGCCTGCGCAGCTATCACGACCGGCTGCAGCTTCTGGGCGAGGCGGACGCGGCGGAAAGCGCGGCGAAGATGGAGCAGGCGGCGTGGATGCAGCGGGTATCCGGGCTGCGCGACGCGGGGCTGGACGCCGATACGCTCGACGAGCGGGCGCGGGCGATGCTCAACCTGGCCGAGCCGAACGAGCTGGTGGTGCCATACGGCAAGAACAAGCTGTACTGACAAGCGTCACGGGCGCGGCCGGCGCGATACCGGCCGCACGGGTCCTACCCGGCTCCTACTTGATCTTGGCTTCGCGATACTCGACGTGCTTGCGCGCGACGGGATCGTACTTCTTCAGCGCCAGCTTGCCGGTCTGGGCACGCGCGTTCTTCTTGGTCACGTAGAAGTGGCCGGTGTCCGCGCTGGACACGAGCTTGATCTGGATGGTGTTGGACTTCGCCATGGAATCCTCGGTCCTGCCTGCCGCCGCCGTCGCGGTGGCCTGGCCGGCCTCCGCGGGACGCGGGACCGGATTCCAGGCACTGGTCGCAGCTTTGGTGTAAGGGGCGGGAAAATGCGCATCCAGGCGCCGAAGGTCAAGCGTGCGGTGGTCGTCGCCGGCCGGACGCGGCGGCGGACGGAAACGGGCGGGCCCAGGACCATGCCATGCTGAGCGTCGACGAAGCCAGAAGCCGCATCCTGGAGCGGCTGCGCCCGCTCGGGGCCGAGATCGTGCCGCTGACCGAGGCCTGGGGCCGGGTCGCCGCGGCACCCCTCCCGGCCCGGCTGGACAACCCCCCGGCGGACCTGTCGGCGATGGACGGCTACGCCGTGCGCGGACACGACACGGCAGCCCCCGGCCGGCTGCGCCTGGTCGGCACGGCGCCGGCCGGGCATCCGTTCGACGGGTTCGTCGGGCCGGGCGAGTGCGTGCGCCTTTACACCGGCAGCGTCATGCCAGCCGGCAGCGACAGCGTGCTGATCCAGGAGAACGCCGCCCGCGACGGCGACGAGGTGACGGCCTGCGAATCGGTGGCGCCCGGCCGCCACGTCAGGCGCCGGGGACAGGACTTCTCCGTCGGCGACGCGCTGGTGCCGGCCGGACGGCGTCTCGGCGCGCGCGACGTCGGCATCGCGGCGGCCGGCAACCACGCCTGGGTGGCGGTGCACCGGCGTCCGCGCATCGCGGTGCTGGCGACCGGCGACGAGCTCGCCCTTCCCGGCGAGGCGATCCCGCGCGGCGGCGTGGTCAACTCCAACACCCCCATGCTGTCGGCTCTGATCCGGGCCGGCGGCGGGGTGCCCGTGCTGCTGCCGCCGGTGCCCGACGACGTGTCGGCGATCGCCGGCGCGGTCGAAGGGCTGGACGGGATCGACATGCTGCTGACGCTGGGGGGCGCCAGCGTCGGCGACTACGACCTGGTGCAGCAGGGCCTGGCGCGGCGCGGGCTCCAGCTGGACTTCTGGAAGATCGCGATGCGGCCCGGCAAGCCGCTGATGCACGGCCATGTCGGCGCGGACGTGCCGGTGCTGGGCCTGCCGGGCAACCCGGTCTCGGCCCTGGTCTGCGCGCTGCTGTTCCTCCTGCCGGCGCTGCAGCGCCTGTCCGGCGAGCCGGAGGGGGATCCCGAACGTGAGCGCGCCGTCCTGGGCAGCCCGCTCGGTGCCAACGATGCCCGGGCCGACCACCTGCGCGCCTCCCTCACCCGCCTGCCCGACGGCCAGCTGCAAGCGACGCCGTTTCCGCGACAGGACTCCGGCATGCTCCGCCGGCTGGCGGACAGCGAGGCGCTGGTGCTGCGCGCGCCGCACGCGCCGGCCGCGGCGCGCGGCGAGCCGGTCGAGATCCTGCGGCTGGACCGTTACGGGATCTGATCCCCTTCCGAGCGAAGACGCTTGACCGCCCTTGCGGAACCAATATAGAACAACCCATTGAGTTGCCTGTTTGTTCCGTGACCCGGGAGGTCCGGCACCGGGTGGCGGGTCAGGCAAGGCCGGTCGCAGCATCGGGACGGCCGGGTGGAGGGGATGCCGATGCTCACGCGCAAGCAGCACGAGTTGCTGAGCTTCATCGACCGGCACCTCAGGCAGACCGGGTTCTCGCCCTCCTTCGACGAGATGAAGGACGCGCTGAACCTGCGCTCCAAGTCCGGCATCCACCGGCTGATCTCGGCGCTGGAGGAGCGCGGCTTCCTCAGCCGCCGCCACCATCGCGCCCGGGCGCTGGAAGTGCTTCGGCTGCCCGAACAGCCCGTCGTCGAGGCCGGCCTGCAGCCCGGCACGCCGGTGGAGGCCGAGGCGGATCCGTCCGGTGGGATCGCATCGCCCTTCGCGCCCAACGTGATACGCGGCGACTTCTCCCAGCGGCTCGTGGGCGTGCGCGCGGCGGCGGATGCCGGCGCGGTGCAGCTGCCGCTTTATGGCCGGATCGCTGCGGGCCAGCCGATCGAGGCGCTGCGCGACACCGGCGCGCATGTCGAGGTGCCGCTGGCACTGATCGGCAGCGGCGAGCACTACGCGCTGGAGGTGGCCGGCGATTCGATGATCGAGGCCGGCATCCTGGATGGCGACACCGCCATCATCCGGCGCGAGGACACCGCCGAGAACGGCCAGATCGTGGTGGCGCTGATCGACGACATGGAGGTCACGCTCAAGCGCCTGCGCCGTCGCGGCAGCGCGGTGGCGCTGGAGCCGGCCAACGCCCGCTACGAGACCCGGATCGTGCCGTCCGACCGGGTGCGCGTGCAGGGCCGGCTGGTCGGGCTGCTGCGCCGCTACTGAGCCGAGGCGCCGGCCGGTCCCGGTTCCAGCGCGTCCAGCGCCGGCATCAGCGCCGCCAGGCGTTCCACCGCCGCCGCATCGACCCGGTCCTCCGTCGGGATCTCGGCCAGCACACGGACCGCGCCGTGCCGCTCGATCGCGCTCCGGTTCCCGGGCGAGACCGGGCCGTTCAGGACCACGCCCGCGACGGGAACGCCGCGACGGCGGAGCGCTTCCAGGCTGAGCAGGGTGTGGTTGATGGTGCCGAGCGTGGAACGCGCGACCAGGATCGCGGGCAGGCCGAGCCCGGCGATCAGGTCCGCGACCAGGGTGTCCGCCGTGACCGGCACCAGCACGCCGCCCGCCCCTTCCACCACCAGCGGCGGATCGCTTCCCGGGACCAGCGGCGGCGGCAACCCCGGCACGACGCCGATCGCGACGCCTTCCCGGGCCGCGGCATCCTCCGGCGACAAGGAGGCCCGGAGTTCCGCCGCCGGCGGATGCAGGCGATGGGCGGGCAGCCCGGCCAGGATGCGCACGGTTGCGCTGTCGCCGGGATCGTCGTCGAGGCCGGTCTGCAGCGGCTTCCAGTACTCCGCAGACCAGGCGCGCACGAGGCACGCCGACACCATCGTCTTGCCGATGCCGGTATCGGTTCCGGTCACGAACACGCCACGGCGCAGCGGACGGCGCAGGCTGCCATAGGCGATCCGGTACGACGCCACGCTGCCGTGCTCGGCCTCGAACCGGCGCAGCACGCGGCGCAAGGCGCCCGGACCGAGCGGACGCCGGCCTTCCGGAGCCAGGTCGGCGCCGATGCCGCGCAACCCGCGCAGGAAGCTGAGCCCGTCCGGATAGGCCACCAAGACCGTTTCCACGTCCCAGCTCCCGCCGGCCGCCGCCAGCCGCTCCGGATCCGGATGATCCAGGCCGCCATCGGACAGGCCTTCGGACAGGTGCGCGGCGCGCCACCCGTCCAGCGTGCCGGCAGCCAGGGTCGCGACGTGCAGGGTGCCCCCGGGTGCCAGCAGCCGGGCCAGCGCGGCGAGCGACGCTTCCGGGTCGTCCAGCCATTGCAGCGCCAGGCTGGAACAGACCAGGTCGAAGCCGCCGGCGACGGCCGGCTGCACCGCGTCGGCGGCCAGCAGCAGCAGCCGGTCGTCCTCCGGCAGGCGCGCCCGGCAGGCGCGGAGCATGGCGGGAGACAGATCGGTCGCCACGATGGTCGCGGCAGGCAGGCACCGACGCAGCGCCTGCGTCAGCAACCCGGTGCCGCAGCCGACCTCCAGGACGCGCGCCGCCCGGCCTGGATCGGGCACGGAGGCCGCGATGCGTTCGGCGAGGCGCGCGGCGACCAGCCGCTGCAGCGGCGCGAAGCGGTCATAGGTGGCGGCGGCGGCGTCGAAGCGGCGGCCGATCGTCCGGCGCCGGTTCACGACATGAACCGGCGCAGGTGTCCGGCACACCAGGACGGGTCGACCAGCGGCAGCACATGGCTGTCGCCTGGATGCCAGATCGTGTCGCTCGCGGCGAAGCAGGCACGGGTCATGGCGGGGGTGGCGACCGGGTCGCCCGCCGCGGCAAGCGCCAGCAGCCGCAACCCGCGCGCGTCCGCGCGGCCGTCCCGCGTGGCCAGGACGGCCAGCCCGTCGCGCAGGCGATCCTGTCGTGCCGCCCCGCCTCGCAACGGTCCGGGCAGCGGCGGCAGGCCGCAGCGGTCGCGGAACGTCCGCACCGTGCCGTCGGGATCGTCCGCCAGCCGGCGCGCCATGCGGTCCAGCACCCGTCGCGGCGTCCCGGGCGGGAAGTCGGCAGCCTCCGCGAAGCGGGTGAAGCCGTTGATCGCAGCCACGCCGGCGCAGCCGGGCGGCAGGTCCGCCAGCAGGTCGAGCAGCCCGGCCGAGTGCCCGACCGCGATCGCGCCGGCCGGCACCGCCGGCCACGCGGGACAGGCACCGAGATAGCCGCGCTCGACCACCAGCGTCTCGAACCCGTCCAGCGCCGCGCGCAGCCCGTCCCAGATCGTGGCGTCGCAGCCCCAGCCATGCGCGAGCAGCAGGCAGGGCGGCCTCATCCGGCGGTCTCGGCCAGCGCGCCGGTCACCGCCTCGATGATCCGCCCCACCACCGCCTCGTCATGCGCCGCCGTCATCGCCAGCCGGATGCGGCTGGTGCCGGGCGGCACGGTGGGCGGCCGGATCGCGGGGCCGAGCACGCCGCGCCGCTGCATCGCGTCGGCGAGCGCCAGCGCGGCGGCCGCCTCGCCGACCGGGACCGGCACGATCTGCGGGGTCGAGCCGGTGTCGGCGAGGCCGCAGCCGCGCAGCGCCGCCCGCACCCGGTCCGAGGACGCGTGCAGGTGCCGACGCTCGGCCTCCATGCCCGGAAGCAGGTCGAGCGCCGCGTCGATCGCCCCCAGCACCGGCGGCGGCAGCGCGGTGGTGTGGACGAAGCCGGAGCAGGCGTTGACGAGGTAGTCGCACAGCACGCGGGAGCCGGCGACATAGGCGCCGAAGCCGCCGAACGCCTTGCTGAAGGTGCCCATGACCAGGTCGACGCCGCCGGCCTCGACCGACAGCCCGGCGCCCGCCGGACCGAGCACGCCGGTGGCATGCGCCTCGTCCACATAAAGAAAGAGGTCGTGCGAGTCGGCGATCCGGCGCAGCGCCGGAAGGTCGGCGCGGTCGCCGTCCATGCTGAACACGCTTTCGGTGACGACGAAGCGGCGCGACCCGTCCGGGGCGTGGGCGGCGAGCAGGGCTTCGAGGTGCCGGAGGTCGTTGTGGCGATACCGGTGCAGCCTTGCCCCGGCGGCGGCGATGCCGTGGTGCAGGCTGCCGTGGATCAGCCGGTCGGCGAACACCAGCGGCGGCGCCCTCCCCTGCCCGGCCGCCTTCAGCAGCGCCGGCAGCACCGCCGCGTTGGCCTGCCAGCCGGACGCGAACAGCAGCGCCGCCTCGCACCTCTTGTAGGCGGCCAGGCGCGCCTCCACCCGCGCATGCAGGTCGAGCGTCCCGGTGACGAGGCGGGACGCGCCGGCGCCGGTGCCGTGTCGTGCCGCCCAGTCCGCGGCCCGGTCGGCGAGCGCGGGATGGTGCGCCAGCCCGAGGTAGTCGTTGGCGGACGCGTTGACGAGCCGGCGGCCGTCGCGGGTGACGAAGCCGGCCCCGGCGGTGACGGGAAGGAGGTCGCGCCGGAGTTGGCGCCGTGCCAGCTCCTCGAGCGCCTCGCCGAGAACGGGATCCAGACGGGACATGCGGTGCACAGTCCTGCCGGATCGGGCCGGGCCGGGTCAATGGAGCGCCGGAGCCGCTTGCGGGATCGACGGGCGCCACGGCCCGGTGCATCACCCGTGCCATGACATCCACAGGTCCCGCCGGCGGCGCCGGCTCGCTCTGGCTTCCCTACACGCAGATGCGCACCGCGCCGCCGCCGCTGCGCGCCGTCTGGACCGACGGCTGCCGGATCGGGCTGGCGGACGGGCGGGTGCTGGTGGACGGCATCGCCTCCTGGTGGACCGCCTGCCACGGCTACAACCACCCGCACATCCGGCAGGCGGTGACCGACCAGCTCGGCCGGATGCCGCACGTCATGCTGGGCGGGCTGGTGCATGACGGGGCGCTGCGCCTGGCGGAGCGGCTGGCGGCGCTGCTGCCCGGCGACCTGGAACGGGTGTTCCTCGCCGACAGCGGCTCGGTCGCGGTCGAGGTGGCGATGAAGATGGCGGTGCAGTTCTGGCTCAACCGCGGCGAGCGGGGCCGCACCCGCATGGTGTCGTTCCGCGGCGGCTACCACGGCGACACGATGGCGACCATGGCGGTGTGCGACCCGGAGGAAGGCATGCACAGCCTGTTCGCGGGCGTGCTGCCGCGGCACCACCTCGTGGAGCTGCCGCGCGACGAGGACGGGGAAGCGGCGCTCGATGCCTTTCTCGCCGCGCACGCGTCCGGGATCGCGGCCCTCCTGGTCGAGCCGCTGGTGCAGGGCGCAGGCGGCATGGTGTTCCACCCGCCCGACGTGCTGCGACGCCTGCGCCGGCTGGCCGACCGGCACGGGCTGCTGCTGATCCTGGACGAGATCTTCACCGGCTTCGGCCGCACCGGGACGATGTTCGCCTGCGAGGCGGCCGGGATCGTGCCGGACATCGTCACCCTCTCCAAGGCGCTGACCGGCGGCACCATGGCGCTGAGCGCCGCGGTGGCGCGACGGCACGTGTTCGACGCGTTCAGCTCGGAGAACCCCCTGCACGCGCTGATGCACGGCCCGACCTTCATGGGCAACCCGCTGGCCTGCGCCGCCGCCAACGCGTCGCTCGACCTGTTCGAGCGGGAGGACCGGCTGGAACAGGCGTCGGCGATCGGGGCGCAGATGGCGGACGAGCTGGAACCGTGCCGCACCCTGCCGGGGGTGACGGACGTGCGGGTAATGGGTGCGATCGGCGTGGTGCAGCTCGAGGCGATTCGCGACATGGACCGGCTGAAGGCGGCACTGGTCGCGGAAGGCGTGTGGGTGCGCCCGTTCCGCGACATCGTCTACTTGACGCCGGCGCTGACGATCCGGCCGGACAAGCTGAGCCGGCTGACCGGGGCGATCCGCGCCGTGCTCCGCGCCGCTTGAGCGGTCCGGGTCAGACCCAGCGCTGCGCCGCGGCGTCGTCGGCCTCACGCGCCTCGACCCACTCGCTGCTGCCATCCTCGAACTCCTGGCGCTTCCAGAACGGCGCCCGGGTCTTGAGCCAGTCGATCAGAAAGCCGGTGGCGGCCAGCGCGTCGCCGCGATGCGGGGCGGCGGCCAGCACCAGCACGATCCCCTCGCCGATGCCGAGCGTGCCGACGCGGTGCAGCACGGTGCAGCCGAGCAGCCCGAATCGACGCTCCGCTTCCGCGGCGATCGCCCCGATCGCGCGCTCGGTCATGCCGGAATAATGCTGCAGGGTCAGCGCCCGGAGCGCGCGGCCGCCGGTTCCCGGGTCGCCCCGCACCACGCCGACGAAGCAGCCGATGCCGCCCACCGACCCGCCGCAGGCGAGCGCCGCCATCTCTGCGCCGAGGTCGAACGGCGCTTCCTGCACCCGGACCGTGGCCATCAGTTCGTTCCCCGTCAGCCGCCGGTCACCGGCGGGAACAGCGCGATCTCGTCGCCCGGCGCGACCGGATCGTCGGCAGCGGCGAACTCCTGGTTCACCGCCACCCGGATCGTGCGCCCTTCCTCCAACAGCGCCGCCAGGGCGGAGTCGCGCGCCTGGAGCCAGGCCAGCAGCGCCCGCACCGTTCGCACCTCCGTCGGCAGCACGACGCACTCCTCGGACCGGCCGAGGCGGTCGCGCAGGAAGGCGAAGTACAGGATCTGCGTGGTCGGCATCGTCGGGCCCGATCGAGGGATCGACCCTATTTGGGGGTTCCCTTGACCGTCTTCACCGTGCCGTCCGGGCTGATCACCGTGCTGGTGCCGTCGCCGTTCGGGATCACGATGTTGGAGCCGGCCCCGGCCCCGGCGCCGCCGCTCCCAGCGCCGCCGTTGTTGCCGCCGTTGGGGGCCTCCGGGTGCTGGGCGCGGAACCTCACCGCCGGGTCGGGCACGCTGTCGGACAGGCTGCCGCCGGAGAAGCCGCTCTCGTTGGTGGGCGCGCCGCCATGGATCTGGGTCTGCTCGCCGAGGCTCATGCTGCCGCCGCGCGGCAACGTGCCGCCGGTGCCGCCGAGCAGGTCGCCGGCGTTCTGGCCGCCGCTGCGCGTCACGTCGCTGAGCGTCGGCAACGGCTGCGGCGGTCCCGGCCACACGTTGCCGTCCTGCGGCAGGATGGCGTCCTCCGACGGCTTCTCGCCGCGCGAGCGCAGGAGGTTCTCGCTGACGCCGGTGGTGGCGTTGGGGTTCTGGCCCGGAACCCGGACCGTGTCTTGAAAGAAATGACCAAGACCCGAGCAGCCGCTCAGAAGCAACAACGTTCCAAGCAGAGCCGAGCGCCGCATATCCAGTCCCCTTCGCGGCTCGAACTGCCGCCCCGGACCGGAATGTGCCCTCAACCGGGGTTCTAGCTCAAGGGCGGCCATGGGGCGGCCGTGACGGCAGCACGGCGACCGATGCGATCCAGGCACATATCGATCGCGGATCGTTGAGGCCGAGCAGCGTTCCCTGCCATCCGGGCACCGGCGCGTCCGCTGCCACGGCGGCGATCGCCGGATCGTCGTGAAACAGCGGACGCTTGCCCGGCTGGTCGGCGAGTGCCGCCCTTACCAGCTCGAGTCTGGGGCCGGCGGCGTCGCCGAAGCCCTCCACCAGCACCAGGTCGACGGGCGCCAGGCGACACAGCAGCGCGGACAGCGGCGGCGGCGCGTCGGGGGTCTCGCGAAGCAGGGCCCAGCGCCGTTCGCCCACCAGCAGCACCTCCTCCGCGCCGGCCTCGCGGTGGCGGCGGCTGTCCTTGCCCGGCGGGTCCAGGTCGACCGGGTGATGCGTGCGCTTGACCGTGGACACGCGGAGCCCGTCCGCCCGGAGCAGCGGCAACAGGCGCTCGATCAGGGTGGTCTTGCCGCTGCCGGAGCGGCCGACGATGCCAACCGCGCGCATCGGAGACCCGCTATTCGGGAGTGGCGACGTGACGCAGGCCGGTCACGAGGTAGTCCCAGCCGGTGACCAGGGTCAGCAGCGCCGCCAGCCACAGCATAACCGCGCCGATCGCGCCCACAGGCAGCCAATGCAGGCCGAGCAGCCGGGCGGTGCTGTCGCCGGCCAGCAGCACGCCGAGCGCGCCCATCTGGAACCCGGTCTTCCACTTGGCGAGCCGGGTGACCGGCAGGCTGACCCGGCGGCCGGCCAGGTGCTCGCGCAGGCCGCTGACCAGGATCTCGCGGAGCAGGATGACGATCGCCGGATACAGACCCCAGAGCGGCAGCCGGTGGAAGCCCGCCATCACCATCAGCGAGGCGCCGACCAGCAGCTTGTCGGCGATCGGGTCCAGCATCCGGCCGAGCTCGGAAAACTGGTGCCGCTGCCGCGCCAGGCGCCCGTCCAGCCAGTCGGTGATGCCGGCGGCAGCGAACAGCAGGCACGCGCACAGGTCGCCCCAGGGCCGCAGCAATGCCACCAGCGCAACCAGCACCGGGATGGCGGCGATACGCGACAAGGTCAGGACGTTGGGCAGGTCGGTCAGCATGGACGAGGCAATCGATCCGTCCCGTAGGGGTCGGTGAGCCTAACGCAGGCGGGTTGCGTCCGATACCGCGGGCGCTCCCGTCAGCCTCCGTCCCGCCATCCGGCATGGAAATGCCCGTAGATCGAGCGCGCGGTCTCGCGGCTGATGCCGGGTGCGTTCTCCAGGTCGACCAGCCCGGCCTGCTTGACCCCGCGGGCCGAGCCGAAATGGTTCAGCAGGGCGCGCTTGCGCAGCGGCCCGATGCCGGGGATCTCGTCCAGCTCGGAGCGCACGATCGCCTTGGAGCGGCCGGCGCGGTGGGTGGTGATGGCGAACCGGTGCGCCTCGTCGCGCAGCCGCTGGAGGTAGTACAGCACCGGGTCGCGCGGCGGGAGCTGGAACGGCGCGGCGTGGCCGGTGTGGAACCATTCGCGTCCCGCGTCGCGGTCCGGTCCCTTGGCGATCGCCACCAGCTTGACGTCGGTGACGCCGAGGTCGTCCAGCACCGGGCGCACCGCGGAGAACTGGCCGAGGCCGCCGGCGATCAGCAGCAGGGCGGGCCAGTCGGGGCGCAAGGGGGCGGGCCGCGACGGCGCGTCGCCCGCCTCGTCCTGGCGCGCCGCCTGCTCGCGCAGCGCCCGGCCGAAGCGGCGCTCCAGCACCTCGCGCATCATCGCGAAGTCGTCGCCGGGGGTGATCGGGCCGCGGATCGCGTACTTGCGGTAGGCCTGCTTGTTGAAGCCCTCGGGGCCCGCCACGACCATCACGCCGTAGGCGTTGGTGCCCATGATGTGGCTGTTGTCGTAGGTCTCGATCCGTTCCGGCGCCGCAGGCAGCCCGAACAGGGTCGCCACCCCGTCCAGCAGCTTCGCCTGCCCTGCCCCCTCGGCCAGTCGGCGTTCCAGCGCTTCCCGGGCGTTGGTGGCGGCGTGCTCGACCACGGCGCGCTTCTCGCCACGCTGCGGCACCGACAGCTCGACCTTGCGGCCGGCCTTCAGGCCGAGCGCCTCGGCGATCAGCTCCGGCTCGGCCAGGAGGACGTTGCTCAGCACGAGCGGCGGCGGCGGCTTGTCGTCGTAGAACTGCGCGACGAAGGCGGCCAGCACCTCCCCTGCCTCCTCGTCGCGTGCGTTGGCCGGGAAGAAGGCGCGGTTGCCGTTGTTGCGGCCGCCGCGGATGAAGAACACCTGCACGCAGGCCTGTCCGGCCGCCTGGTGGATGGCGATGATGTCGGCATCCTCGATGGAGGCCGGGTTGATCACGCCGCTGCCCTGGACGTGGGTGAGGCCGCGTATGCGGTCGCGCAGAGCGGCTGCGCGCTCGAACTCCATCGCCTCGGAGGCACGCTCCATCTCGGCGGCGAGCTCCTTCTGCACCGAGCCCGCCTTGCCGGACAGGAAGGCGCGCGCCTGCGCCACCAGGTGGTCGTAGCTGGGCTTGTCGATCCGGTCGACGCAGGGCGCCGAGCAGCGCTTGATCTGGTGCAGCAGGCAGGGACGGGTGCGCGTGGTGAATACGCTGTCGGAGCAGGAGCGGAGCAGGAACACCCGCTGCATCGCCGTCACCGTCTGGTTCACCGCCCAGGCCGAGGCGAACGGCCCCCAGTAGCTGGCCCCCTTGCCCGGCTTGCCGCGGTGCTTGGTGATCTGCGGAAAGGCGTGGCCGTCGGTCATCATCAGCCACGGGTAGGTCTTGTCGTCGCGCAGCAGGATGTTGAAGCGCGGCTTGAGGCGCTTGATCAGGTTGGCCTCGAGCAGCAGCGCCTCGGCCTCGGTGTGGGTGGTGACGATCTCCATGGAGACCGTCTCGCTGACCATGCGGCGCAGCCGCTCCGGCAGGCGGCCCACCTGGGTGTAGGAGTACACCCGCTTCTTCAGCGCCCGCGCCTTGCCGACGTAGAGCGCCTCGCCCCTGCCGTCGAGCATCCGGTAGACGCCCGGCGACAGCGGCATGGTCAGCAGCGCCTGCTCGATCGCCCGCACGCCGGGCGGCGGCGCCCGGGTGTCGGCGGCCGGTGGGATGTCCTCGTCCATGCGGCCTCATCTAGTGCGGCGGTCGGACTCTGCGTAGCGGCAAAGCCTAGCCGGCTGAAAAACCTTCGCTTTGGCGGCGGCTGCCGCTTCTCCACCGAGCCTGTGGACAAGTTTGTGGATCAAGGGCTGACAAGGTGTCCCAAACCGCGGTCAAGCTGGGCCCGCATCGGATTGCCCAGTTTCTAGGCACTGCACCTAAGCCATTGCTTTTGTTGGTTCGAAAGCCGCCGAGGCTGTCACAGCTTCAACATATTCGGCCACGTCGTTGGAAACACAGCGAGTCAACGCCACGGCGTGGACGAATCGCGCCGCTGCCACACCGCCGGGCATTCTCCGAGGTCGCGGTTTGTTCGAGTTGACACCATCCAGTCGTTGCCTCGGCGACGCCTGACGAACCATTGCAGCGCCCGAGTCGCCATGCCGATGCCACGACGCCGCAGCAACCCGTGCGGGCGAGCTCGAGAAACCGGCGTGCAAGGGGATGCCGGATCTGTCGCCCGGCGTGGCGGACCCGAAAGGATTCGAACCTTCGGCCTTCGCCTTCGGAGGGCGACGCTCTATCCAGCTGAGCTACGGGTCCGGCTTCGGCTGCATAGCCCGAAGTGCCGGGGAATGCCAGTGCCTCCCGACAGGGTCAGGGATCGGACGACCCGTCGGCCAGACCGTCCATCCCGGACGGGAGCCAGACCGGGACGGTGCCGTCCCATCCGCCGTCCGACATCCAGGTCGCCGCTGCGATCTCGCCGCCGGACGGCAGCGGCAGGTCCGGGGTCAGGATCCAGGAGGCGATGTCGCCGGTCACCGCGGCGCGGTCGCGGTCGCGCGTCAGCAGGTGGTAGCCGGCCGGATAGAAGCTCCGCCGCACGTCATCCGGCAGCCGTGCCCAGGCGGCGGCGGTCGCCCGGGCCGGCACCAGCTGGTCGCGGCCGCCATAGGCGATCAGCACCGGGCCGTGCATCCGGGGAGCGGCGTCCTGCGCCCGGGTCATCAGGTCCACCAGCCCGTGCAGGCTGGCGACGCGGGTGGCGCGCAGCGTCAGCGGGTCGTAGGCGAGCCGGTACAGCGCGTCGCGGTTGTCGCTCGCCACGATGTGCAGCGGCAGCTCGTTGCCGGTCAGCTCCCAGTCGGGCAGCAGCATCGTCGCGGTCCACAGCGACGCGGTCAGCAGCGGGCTCATCTCGTCCCGGCTCCACACCGCCGGCGCCAGCAGGATCGTGCCGGCCACCGGCGGCGCGTCGGGACGGGCGGCGAGACACATCAGGATCGCCCCGCCCATGCTCTCGCCCATCAGGTACAGCGGCACGCCGGGCTCGCGCGCCGCGACCTGCCGGGCCAGCTCGGCGGCGTCGGCCACCATGCGGTCGGTGCCGGCCCAGTGCCCACGCATCGGCGCCTGCCCGAAACCGCGCTGGTCGGGCGCATAGACGGTGATCCCGCGCGCCGCCAGCACCGGGGCCGGCAGCTCCCAGGCGTCACGGCTGTCGTTGAAGCCGTGCAGCGCCAGCACCACCGCCCGCTCCGGTCCCTGCGCCGGCCACACCCGCGCCGGCAGCACCGCGCCGTCGGACAAGGTGAAGCGGAGGTCGGCCGGCACCAGCCGATGGTCCGCGGCATGCCGCGCCGCCTCCGCGGGGGCAGGCGAGGGCCTGTGCGCCGGCGTCGCCATGCAGCCCGACAGCAGCAGGGCGGCGGCGCCTGCCACGCGGAGCAGGCGGCGTGCGACGGAAACGCTCGAAGCGACGGATGTCTTGGAAATGGGGCGGAGGTTCCATACCGGGACGGTCCTGCGTATCATCCCGCCTCCACCCCGGCCACATGCAAGGCGACAGAATGCCGTTCGGCGCATCCACACCCACCCCGCAGCTCGGGCCGGAGGCGATCGAGACCCTCACCGTCACCAGCCGGGTGGTCAGCTGCGACGGCGGCGCCGGCGCGCTGGGCCATCCCCGCGTGTGGCTGCGCATCGTCGAGCAGCAGACCTATTGCCCGTGGTGCTCGCGTGTCTTCGTGCTGGCGCCGGGCACGGGCGACGGCGACGACTCCCATTGACCCCGCCCGACGACCTCCCGGGCCTGCCGCTCGCGGAACCGGGCGACATCGCGCCGGAGCCCGGTGTCGACGATCCCGCACGGTACGCCGGCGTCCACCTGGTGCTGGTCGACGGCTCCGGCTTCATCTTCCGCGCCTTCCACGCCCTGCCGCCGATGACCCGGCGCGACGGCACCCCGGTGAACGCCGTGTTCGGCTTCACCAACATGCTGGCCCGCTTCCTGCAAACCCATGCCGGCACCCACCTCGCGGTGATCTTCGATGCCGGCCGCCTCACCTTCCGCAACGAGATGTATCCCCAGTACAAGGCGCAGCGGCCGGAGCCGCCGCCCGAGCTGGTGCCGCAGTTCGCGCTGGTGCGGGACGCCACCGCCGCGTTCGGCGTGCCGGCGATCGAGCTTCCCGGCTGGGAAGCCGACGACCTGATCGCCGCCTACGCCTGCACCGTCGCCGCCGGCGGCGGCCGCTGCACCGTGGTCTCGTCCGACAAGGACCTGATGCAGCTGATCCGGCCCGGCATCGACATGCTGGACCCGATCAAGCAGAAGCCGATCGGCGAGGCCGAGGTGCGCGAGCGCTTCGGCGTCGGCCCGGACAAGGTGATCGAGGTGCAGGCGCTGATGGGCGACAGCGTCGACAACGTGCCGGGCGTGCCCGGGATCGGGCCGAAGATCGCCTCCGGGCTGGTCGCGGAGTACGGCGACCTGGACGGCATCTACCGCGCGCTCAAGGCGGGAGAGATGAAGCCGTCCAAGCGACGCGACGCGCTGGAAGCGCACGAGGCGGCAGCGCGACTGTCGCGCGAGCTGGTGATCCTGCGCCACGACGCGCCGCTGCCGCTGCCGATCGAGCAGCTCGGCTTCACGGTGCCGGACCAGACCAGGCTCGGCGTGTGGCTCGGTGCCATGGGCTTCCGCTCCGTGGCGCAGCGCCTGTCGATGGAGGCGCCGGAGCCGCCACCGCCGGCAGCCGGGCCGGCGGGCACGGAGCCGGCCCCGGACCGGATGCCCGGGCACGACGCGCCGTTCGGCGGCTATGCCTGCGTGACCGAGGCCTCGGTGCTGGCCGACTGGGTGGCGGAGGCCACGCGCGCCGGCATCTGCGCGGTGGACACCGAGACCGACGGGCTCGACCCGCTGCGCGCCAACATGGTCGGCTTCTCGCTGGCGACCGCGCCCGGACGCGCCTGCTACGTGCCCCTGCTGCACGAGGGCGACCTGGAGCATCAGGTGGGGCCGCAGATCAAGACCGCCGCGGCGCTGGAGATCCTGGCGCCGCTGCTGCTCGACCCCGGCGTGCTCAAGGTGTTCCAGAACGCCAAGTTCGACCTGGGCGTGCTGGAGCGCGCCGGGCGCGGCATCCTGCACGGCCCGATCGCGCCGATCGACGACACCATGCTGATCTCCTACGCGCAGGATGCCGGCCTGCACGGGCACGGCATGGACGAGCTGGCCGCCCGCCACCTCGGCCACACCCCCATCACCTACGACCAGGTCACCGGCACCGGGCGCGCCCGCATCCCCTTCAACCGCGTGCCCCTGCCGCGCGCCACCGAGTATGCCGCCGAGGACGCCGACGTCACGCTCAGGCTGTGGCACGTGCTGCACCCGCAGCTGCGCACCAGCCGGTCGCTGGCGCTGTACGAGCAGCTGGAACGGCCGCTGGTGCGCGTGCTGTCGGAGATGGAGCGGGCGGGGATTTCGGTGGACAGGACCGAGCTCGAGCGCATGTCGAAGGACTTCGCCGCCCGCATGGCGGTGATGGAGACCGAGATCCACGCGCTGGCCGGGCGCCCCTTCAACCTCGGCTCGGCGAAGCAGCTGGGCGAGGTGCTGTTCGACGAGATGAAGCTGGCTGGCGGCAAGCGGATGAAGACCGGGGCCTGGGGCACGGACTCCTTCGTGTTGCAGGCGCTGGCCGAGCAGGGGCACGAGCTGCCGGCGCGGATCCTGGAATGGCGGCAGCTGTCGAAGCTCAAGAGCACCTATGCCGACGCGCTGGTGGAGGAGATAAACCCCGAGACCGACCGGGTGCACACCTCGTTCCAGATGGCGATCACCGCCACCGGCCGGCTGTCGTCGAACGAGCCCAACCTGCAGAACATCCCGATCCGCACCGAGGAGGGTGGGCGGATCCGGCGCGCCTTCGTCGCCGCCCCCGGCCACGTTCTGGTGTCGGCGGACTATTCGCAGGTCGAGCTCAGGCTGATGGCGCACGTGGCCGACATCCCGGCGCTGAAGGACGCCTTCGCCAAGGGCCAGGACATCCATGCCCGCACCGCGTCGGAGGTGTTCGGCGTGCCGATGGAGAAGATGGACGGCCAGGTCCGCAGGCGGGCCAAGACCATCAACTTCGGCATCATCTACGGCATCTCGGCGTTCGGCCTGGCGCGGCAGCTGGGGATCAACGCGGCGGAGGCGCGCACCTACATCGACGCCTACTTCGCCCGCTATCCCGGCATACGCGACTTCATGGAGCGCACACGGGACGAGGCGCGGACCCACGGCTACGTGCTGACCCCGTTCGGACGGCGCTGCTGGATCGCCGGGATCAACGAGAAGAACCAGCAGCGGCGCGGCTACGCCGAGCGGCAGGCCTCCAACGCGCCGATCCAGGGCGGGGCCGCGGACATCATCAAGCGGGCGATGGTGCGGCTGCCGCCGGTGCTGCGGGAGCGGGCGCCGCGGTCGAGGATGCTGCTGCAGGTGCACGACGAGCTGCTGTTCGAGGCGCCGGAGGACGAGGCGGAGGCGCTGGCGGAGGCCGCGCGGACGGTGATGGAGGGGGCGGCCACCCTGTCGGTGCCGCTGGTGGTCGAGACCGGCACCGGCCGCAACTGGGCGGAGGCGCATTGAGGCGCCTCGGCCCGATGCGCTTCAGCCCGCAGCGCCTGGCCCGGCTGCTCCCGGTCGCGGCGATGCTGCTGGTGCTGACGCAGATGGCGGTCACGCTGCACTGGTTCGGGCCGGCCGCGTCCCGGGCCGACGCGCCGGTGCCGATCGGCGGGCCATTCTCGCTCACGGCGCCGGATGGCCGCACCGTCACCGACCGCGACTTCCGCGGCCGCTGGATGCTGGTGTATTTCGGCTACACCCAGTGCCCGGACACCTGCCCGACCGCGCTGAACGACGTGGCCGACGCGCTCGGCCAGCTCGGCGGCACCGCGGCCAAGGTGGCGCCGCTGTTCGTCACCGTCGATCCCGTGCACGACACGCCGGCGGTGATGGGCGCCTACGCCGCGAAGTTCGACCCGCGCATCCTGGGACTGACCGGCACCGCAGCCGAGATCGAGCAGGTCAAGCGCGAGTACCGGGTCTATGCCGCCCCCGACAGCCACGCGACGCCGGACCACATGGTGATGGACCACAGCTCGGTGTTCGTGATCATGGACCCGAAGGGACGGTTCGCCGACGTGCTGATGGGCAACGCGTCGGCGCGAGCCATCGCCGACCGGCTGCGCGCGCTGGCCGGCTGAGGTGCGGCGCCGCTGCCTGCGCTCCCTCGGGGCGTTGCTGCTGTTGTCCGCCGCCGCGACCGCCCCATCCGTGAACGTCGTTCAAGCGCCGTCGGCGGACAGCGACACGTCGACCGACCTGCCCCCGGTGATCGCGCCGGGCGGCCAAACGATCGGCAGCCCGCATCGCGGCGGCACGCTGCGGCTGACCGCCGACGCGGGCGCCGGCACCGCCGACCCGCAGATCAACTACAACTCGGAGATGATCAGCCTCCAGGTGGTGGTCTATGACGGGCTCACCGCATTCGCCAAGCGGCCGGGCGAGGCGAGCAACCAGCCGGTGGCGGACCTGGCCGAGGCTCTGCCGCCGCCCGAGGATGGCGGCCTCACCTACGTGTTCCACCTGCGTCGCGGCGTCCGGTTCTCCGACGGAAGGGAGGTGGGCGTGCAGGACGTGGTCGCCTCGTTCCGGCGCATCTTCAAGGTGAACTCGCCCACCGCCGGCGGCTTCTACGGGGGCATCGTCGGCGCGGATGCGTGCCTGAAGGACGGCCTGCACTGCACGCTGGCCGGCGGCGTGGTCGGCGACGAGGCGGCGCGCACGGTCACCTTCCACCTGACCCATCCCGACGCCGAGTTCTTCGACAAGCTGTCGTTTCCGCACGCCTACGTGCTGCCGGCCGACACGCCGGCACGCGACCTCGGCAACGACGCGCCGCCCGGCACCGGCCCGTACCGGATCACCAGCTACGACCCGAACCACGGGCTGACCACCGAGCGCAACCCGTTCTTCAAGGTCTGGTCCCCGGAAGCGCAGCCCGACGGCTACCCGGACCACATCACCTACTCCTTCGGCCTGACCGACGAGGCCGAGGTCACGGCGACCGAGAACGGCGACTTCGACTACATGTACGACAACGTGCCGCTCGACCGATACGGCGAGCTCGGCGACCGGTTTGCCGACCAGGTGCACATCAACCGCGTGTTCGGCACCTACTACCTGCCGATGAACGTCAACCTGCCGCCGTTCAACGACATCAGGGTGCGGCAGGCGATCAACTACGCGGTCAACCGGCGGGCGATGCAGACCTTCTACGGCGGCCCGGCGGCGGCCAGCGTGCTGTGCCAGAACGTGCCGGTCGGGCTGCCCGGCTACGAGCCTTACTGCCCGTACACCAAGGGCGCCGACTTCGATCATCCGGCCACGGAGTGGAAGGCGCCCGACCTCGCGCGCGCGAAGCGGCTGGTGGCGGAAAGCGGCACCAGGGGCATGCACGTCACGCTGGTGGTGCCGAACCGCGCGGTCGAGGTGGCGATGGGCACCTACCTGCAGAACATGCTGCGCGAACTCGGCTACGACGCGGACGTGAAGCCGATCGCGTTCGCGATCCAGTTCACCTACATCCAGAACACCAACAACAAGGTGCAGATCAGCATCAACGACTGGTATGCCGACTACCCGGAACCATCGGACTTCCTGACCGCGCTTTACGGCTGCGAGAACTTCCATCCCGGCTCGGACTCGTCGATCGACATTTCCGGGTTGTGCGACCACCCGTTCGAGGACCTGGTGCACCGGGCGGCACTCGTGTCGGTCACCGACAAGGCGGCAGGGGCGAAGCTGTGGGCGCAGGCCGATCGGCTGCTGGTGCGCGAGGCGCCCGACGCGCCGCTGATCCAGTTCAAGAAGATCGAGCTGGTGTCGAAGCGGGTCGGCAACTTCTACACCGTGAACCTGTACCACATGCTGTTCTCGCAAGGATGGGTGCGATGAGCGCTGCCCTTCCCGTCCCGGTGCGTGTGCAGGGACCATGGGAAGCCGCGTTGCGCGCGCTGCTTCGCATCCCGAGTGCAGTGGCGTCGCTTGCGGTGCTCCTGCTGCTGGTCCTGCTGAGCCTGTCGGCGCCGTTCTACGCCCACGACGTCGCCCACACCGACCCGTTCGAGTCCGACGTCGCCGCCACCGTGACGCTGCACGGCGAGGAGGTGCCGGTGATGCAGCCGAACCACAACCGGCTGCACCTGGGCCTGACGCCGATCGGCCCGACCTGGCACGCCGATGCCGACCTGCTCGGCGCCGACAGCCAGGGCCGCGACGTGGCGGCGCGGCTGCTCTATGGCGGGCGCAACTCGCTGCTGATCTCGGCCGCGGCGTCGGTGCTGTGCATCGTGCTGGCGGCGCTGGTCGGCATCTGCGCCGGGTTCTTCGGCGGGATCGTCGACGTGGTGCTGTCGCGGCTGATGGACATCATGTGGGCGATCCCGGTGTACCTGTTCGCGATCTCGCTTTCCATCGTCACCGTCAGCCAGGGGCTGCAGCTGGGGCCGTTCACCATCCGCTCCGACAACCTCTTGCTGCCGATCGCCATCATCGCGCTGGTGTACGTGCCCTACGCGGCGCGGCCGATCCGCGGCCGGGTGCTGTCGCTGCGGCAGGCGGAGTTCGTGCTCGCCGCGCGCTGCCTCGGCGTGCCGCGCGCGCGGATCCTGCTGCGCGACATCCTGCCCAACGTGTCCACCACGCTGATCGTGCTGGCGCCGCTGGTGATGGCGCTGGCACTGCTGGCGGAAAGCGCGCTGTCGTTCCTGAGCATCGGCGTGCAGGCGCCGGCGGCGAGCTGGGGCACCATCATCGAGGACGGCCAGGGCCTGATCTACACCAGGCCGGCGGTGGCGATCGCACCGGGGCTCGCCATCGTGGTCACCGTGCTGGCGCTCAACGTCCTGGGCGACGGGCTGCGCGACGCGCTCGACGTGCGCGAGACCGGGCGGCGCGGCTAGGATGGCGCGCGCCCTGCTCGCCCGGCTCGGGCAGACCGTGCTGGTGCTGTTCGGCATCAGCGTGCTGGTGTTCCTGGTGTTCTTCGCCACCCCCGGCGCCGACCCGACCGCACGCATCGCCGGACGCAACGCCAGCCCCGAGACCATGGCGGCGGTGCGCCACGCCTACGGCTTCGACCGGCCGCTGCCGGTGCAGTACCTGCGCCTGATGGACTCCCTGTTCGTCACCCGCGACCTGGCCTCGTTCGTCGACCACGGCGAGAAGGTGGTGCCGGAGGTGATGCAGGCGGCTCCGGTGACCCTGTCGCTGGTGGGGGGTGCCGCGGTGGTGTGGATCGTGGCCTCGATCGCCATGGGCACGGTCGCCGCCGCCACGCGCGGCTCGGTGCTCGACCGGAGCCTGATGATGCTGGGGCTGGTCGGGATCTCCATGCCGGTGTTCTGGCTGGGCGAGGTGGCCAACCTGGTGACGCAGAGCCGCTACCACGACACGTGGCTGTTCTCCTGGGTGCCGGGACTCGGCTACGTGAAGCTGCACGAGGATCCACTGGGATGGTTCCGCCACCTCGTGATCCCGTGGTGCGTGCTGGCGGTGCTGTTCATCGGCATCTACGGCCGGGTGCTGCGCGCCGACCTGGTCGCGGCCTCGGGCGAGGACTTCATGCGCACCGCGCGCGCCAAGGGACTGACCGAGACGCGGGTGCTGCTGCGGCACGGGCTGCGCACCTCGCTGGTCACCTTCGTGTCGCTGTTCGGGCTGGACTTCGCGCAGCTGGTCGGCGGCGGCGCGCTGCTGACCGAGGTGGTGTTTGGGCTGCAGGGGGTGGGGCGGCTCACCTACCAGGGGCTGATCAACCTCGACCTGCCGCTGATCATGGCGACGGTGATGTACTCGGCGATTTTCGTCGTGCTGGCCAACGCCGTGGTGGACCTCGTCTACCTCGTGCTCGACCCCCGGGTGCGCGATGGCCGCTGAGGCGCTGCTGGAGGTGCGGGACCTGTCCATCGCCCTGCCGGCCGGGCGGGGACGCAGCGTGCGCATCGTGGAGAACGTCTCGTTCTCGCTCGGCGCGCGCGAGATCCTGGGGCTGGTCGGCGAGTCCGGCTCCGGCAAGAGCATGACGGCGCTGGCGGTGATGGGGCTGATCGACGTGCCGGGCGCCCGCATCACCGGCTCGGCGCGCTACCGTGGCCAGGAGCTGGTCGGGCTGCCGGCGCGGCGGATGCAGGCGCTGCGCGGCGCCGAGATCGCCATGATCTTCCAGGACCCGATGACGGCGCTGACCCCGGTGTACACCATCGGCTGGCAGATCGACGAGCAGCTGCGCGCGCACCAGGCGCTGAGTCGTGCCGGTGCCCGGGCGCGCACCGTCGAGCTGCTGGGCGAGATGGGCGTGCCCGATCCGAGGCGGGCCGCGGACCGCTATCCGCACCAGCTGTCGGGCGGCCTGCGTCAGCGGGCGATGATCGCCATGGCGCTGAGCGGCAACCCGTCGCTGCTGATCGCGGACGAGCCGACCACGGCGCTGGACGTCACCGTGCAGGCGCAGATCCTCGACCTGCTGCGCCGGCTGCGGCGCGATTTCGGCTCGTCGGTGCTGCTGATCACCCACGACATGGGCGTGGTCGCGGAAACCTGCGACCGGACCATGGTGCTGTATGCCGGCAACATGGCCGAGCGCGGCCCGACCGCG
>CALMVN010000204.1:11532-13793 GCA_937873225.1 uncultured Acetobacteraceae bacterium | reverse complement strand
TCGACAGGTAGAACCAGCCCCAGCCGATCACCTTCAGGTAGGTGAAGTCCGTCTGCCAGAGCTGGTTCGGCGCCGTGGTCTTGGTGTGGAACTCGTCGGCTGCCTTGATGACGATGAACACCGGGCTGGTGATCAGGTCCTGGCCTTTGAGCAGCCGGTAGACCGACGCCTCGGACACGAAGTAGGCCTGGGTGTCGGTGAACCGCACGGCGACCTCGCGTGGCGACAGCTCCGGGGCCTCCAGCGCCAGATCGATGATCCGGCTGCGCACCTCGTCGGGGATGCGGTTCCAAACCCGGTCCGGACGTGATGGCCGGTCCTCCAGCGCCTCCGGACCACCCTCCCGATACTGGTCATACCAGCGGTAGAAGGTGGCGCGAGACACGCCGATCTGCCGCAGGGTGCGCTGAACCGGCAGGTGCGACTGCTCGACGAGCCGGATGATCTCCAGCTTCTCGGACGCGGGATACCTCATTCGGGGCTGTCCCCACCCCCGATCATGCTTTTTTTGAGCAGCCGGAGCTCGAGCGTTTGTTCGGCCACGACCTCCTTGAGGGCGCGCGCTTCCTGCCGCAGGCCCTTCACCTCGTCGGTCGTCGCGGCACGCGCGGTATCGCCAGCCAGGCGGCGCTTGCCTGCCTCCAGGAACTCCTTGGACCAACTGTAATACATGCTCTCGGCGATGCCTTCGCGACGGCACAGCTCGGTGATGCTGGCGTCGCCGCGGAGGCCATCCAGCACGATGCGGATCTTGTCCTCGGCCGAGTAGTGCTTCCGGGCTGCCCGGCGGATGTCCTTGACCAGCCGCTCGGACGGCGATGGCGAGGTGGACGACTTCTGGTTCATCTGCATGTCCTCGCTGAACACGATCAGCCAGAAACGCTCCCTTCCTCAACTCCTCCGATCTGTCTCATGAGCCCTGACGGCAGACATCGGCGCGAAGAAGATGCCAAATGTTCGAATGATTGCTCCGGAGCCGACGGTCCACGCCTGGAGGTGGCTGAGAGCGGATTGTCTGCTCTTGAGCAGACAAACACGGGAGCGACACCTACATCACCGATCTGCCGCGCTGCGCGGGTCAGTCACCGCCGCCTCAGTCCTTCAATACCGGCTTGCGGATCGAGAAGCCGATGCGTGCGAAGTCGAGGTCCGAGGTGTTTTCACCACCAAGGCTATAGCCGTCGAGGACATGCAACCTGCCTTCTTTCATGACTAGGGCGAACCCCAGGCCGTGTCGCAAATGGTCGATATGGGCCTCCGTCTCGTATCCCAGTAATTGGTGAGTGGTGACAGCTTGAGCGGAATCAGGCACGGCTATCGTGGTAAGAAATCCGCCACCTGTGTTTTCCCGCTTAGTTACCGATGACATCTCAAACTGTTTTCGAAGCGTGTCACGGAACTCTGGGATCTCATCGAAAATCGCTTGAAGCGCAGCCGTCTCGATGTCGAAAAAGGGAGGGATCGGTGGTATTGCCGCAATGATCGCGCGACACGCGGCCTTCACAGGCTGTTCCATACGCAACTGAGCTTCCACCAGTTCGACGCGCTTCGCTTCGCGAACACTGACGTGCCACCAGTCGGCATCGTTTCCGATATAGCCGAGCCGGTCGATTTCGTCGGTTGCTTTGTAGAGGGCAGTCAGCGGGCCTTGAGGGCCGCCGGTCACTGCCCAAATGGGCTGTCCCGGTAGGAACTGGTATGCGCGGAGGAGCTGGTCGGCTGCCTCGAGCGGCTTGATTTCGTCGGCCAGACAAGCGGCTGCTATTTCAGCAGGTGTCACATGCCTCTCCTTCCGTCACCCAGATTGACTATCTATACAGTCGACCACGCGATGTCCGCTTCTGGGAAGAGGCCAAATGGCCCTGAACGACCGCTTCGGAGCGCGCAGCGGAAGTCGCGCGTCGGCACCCTGATATTGCGCCGAGGCAGAAGACGGGGACCCAGACGTCGCACAGCGGCTGGCTATCAAGTTTGGCCCCGAGATTGTCAGGCACTATCTCTATGCCCGGCCCGCTGACAGGAGCGGGAAGGGGGTAGGAAGGCGCTGCTGGTGCTGGACACGCGGGACGTCTTGGCTGGCCGCGTCGCTGAGGTGGCGCTGGCGCCGCAGGTACAGGCCGAGTTCCACGGCAGCTGGCTGCCTTGCATGAAGCAGCACTGATGAGGCAGGTCGTCCGACTGGTCGTCGCCCTGCTGACGCTTTACATCGCCGGGACCGGCGCCGCCACCGGCGGCCTCGCGCTCTACACCTGGCGGATCAA
>CALMVN010000204.1:0-11522 GCA_937873225.1 uncultured Acetobacteraceae bacterium | reverse complement strand
GATCAAGCGTCGAGTCGAGCGCCAAGTGCCTCCGGCCGGCCGCTATATAGCTTTGAATGGCGCCCGCATCCACTACGTCGACGCCGGCTCCGGACCGCCGGTCGTGCTCATCCACGGCCTCGGCGGGCAGCTGCTGAGCTTCCTGCCGGACAGCCTGCGGGAGCTGCGTCGGGACTACCGTGTGCTCGCGTTGGACCGCCCGGGCAGCGGCTACTCGACCATGGAGAGCCAGTCCGGAGCCACGCTGGCGGCGCAGGCGGCGACAGTGGCCGCGTTCATCGCCGCCCTGGGACTGCATCGGCCACTGCTGGTCGGCCACTCGTTCGGCGGCGCGGTGGCGCTCCGGGTGGCGCTCGACCATCCGGACCTGGTCGGCGGGCTGGCGCTGCTGTCGCCGCTGACCCATCCGTATGAGACGATGCCTGAGATGTTCAAGCGGCTGGTGATCCGCTCATCCCTACTGCGGCACTTCATCTCCTGGACGCTGATCACGCCGGCCGCCATGCGCCATCGCGAGCAGGCTGTGGGCAGGCTGTTCGCACCGGATCCGGTGTCGCCGCGGTTCGCGGTCGAGGGCGGCGGACTGCTCAACCTGCGTCCGTCTGACTTCTACTCGACCTCGTCGGAGTTGACTGTGGATCAGCAGGGCACTTGACCCCCCATCGGCGTCCAAGGCTGACCCTACCTCTGGACGCTTAACTAACTGATTAATCTATATAAAACTGCTCTTTAGCGGGGTCAGCCTTGGACGCCGATAGGGGTCAGTATTGGAAGCCGAGCCACACCCCCGGCCTGCAAGAGCACATCAGCCTAACTGGCGACTACATCTGGACCGGAGTAGCCGAGCCCGAACTCGATGGTCTCAGGCCTCTACGTCGCCCCTAGTCCCTACTGCTAGGATAAGATTCTATATCCGTTCATTCTTGGCCTATGTGAAACCCTGTTTCGTACAGCGACCCGTAGCAGTCCATCTATGAATGACTGGGTGTGCTGATCCAGAGAGCCACTACGAGGCACGCATGCGAGTCGTCATCATAGGCGGAGGCGCCATCGGAACCTCAGTCGCCTATCATCTCGCCGAACGAGGCGCGGATGTCGTCCTCATCGAGCGGAACGCGGTGGCGTGCGCCGCCTCGGGTAAATCCGGCGGCTTCCTGGCTCTGGACTGGTGCGACGGCACGCCTGTCGAAGCCCTTGCTCGCCGAAGCTTTACGTTGCACGCCGAGCTGGCGGAGGAGCTGGAAGGCGATTGGAGCTACCGCCGGATGACCACCTATGCCGGCACGGTCGGCTATGCCGCGGCCCGAACGTCCCGAACTGCGCGTCTGAACTGGGTGACATCGGAGGTCGCCATCCATAGCCAGCTCGGTTCGAGTGGCACGACGGCACAGGTGCATCCGGCTGCCTTCACATCGGGGATGATGCGTGCCGCTGGGGAGCGAGGTGCCAAGCTGCTGCTGAGCCGAGCCACAGGGCTGCTGTACCGAGATGGCCGCGTGACTGGCGTGTGCCTTGAGGACGGAACGCTGAAGGGTGATGCCGTCGTGATCGCGATGGGGCCATGGTCGATGCTGGCGGCAGGGTGGCTGCCACTCCCGCCGGTCTATGGCCTGAAAGGGCATAGCCTGGTGTTCGAGACAGGGGCATCGCTGCCGCCGGAGGCCTTGTTCCTCGAGTATGCGGAGCAAGCCGGATCGATGCTCACGCCCGAAGTCTTCCCGCGTGCTGATGGCACGACCTACGTGTGCGGGATCTCGAGCGAGTCTCCTGTCCCGATCGATCCCGACCAGGTCGTCCCCGACGACGGTGCGATTGATCGCCTGAAGGCGCTGTGCGCCCGCATGTCACCGATCCTGGCCCGGTCGAAAATTCTCGCCAGCCAGGCCTGCTATCGCCCCGTGACGGGCGACGGGCTGCCTTTGATCGGCGCGATACCGCATGCACAGGGCGCCTACGTGGCCACGGGCCACAGCGTCTGGGGCATTCTCAATGCACCGGCTACAGGCGAGGCGATGGCGGAGCTGATCCTGGACGGGGCGGCGCGAACCGTCGACCTTTTGCCTTTCGGTCCCGCCCGTCTCGCAGCTCTCGATCCTGCACGTGTCGCGATCAGTCGCAGGCTCGGCGGCTGATGGAGACAGCGCTCGCCACCATCGATCCGTCCGCCAGCCCACATCGAACGTCCGCTTTTCCAGAATCTTCAGCGGGAGCAGACCGTCCACTGCCGACCAGCGTGGGGACCTCCACACTATGCTCGTGATCTTCGGCCCTAGATTCGACGTCAGGGTGGCCGAGCCCAACTCTCTCACGCAAGGATGATAAGCATGTCTGGATCCATCAGGGCGGCGCTCGAGCACGGCACGGCGGAACTGGAGGCGGGCGTGCGCCTGCACTACGTCACGACCAATCCGGGGTCGCGCACGATCGTGCTGCTGCACGGCTACCCGCAGACCTGGTGGGAATGGCGCCATGTCATCCCTGCCCTGGTGGAAGCCGGATGGCGCGTTGTCGCTCCGGACTACCGTGGGGCCGGTACGTCCTCCAAGCCGCCGACCGGCTACGACAAGCGCACGATGGCGGCCGACATCCACCGGCTGCTTCGCGAGCATCTCGGGATCAGCGATCCGGTCACGATGGTGGGGCACGACATCGGCATGATGGTCGCCTACGCCTTCGCCAGCTCCTTCCCGGACAGCGTGGAGCGCCTGGTCCTGATGGAGGCGCCGCTGCCCGGCACCGCGGTCTATGACCGGATGATATCGACCTCGCGCCTGAAAGACATGCGCCTGTGGCACTTCTTCTTCCACAACGCGCCGAACAACCTTGCCGAAGCGCTGACGGCCGGGCGCGAACGAGCTCACTTGCAATACTTCTACGAGTACCTCGCTTTCGACCAGAGTGCCATCGGTCCGAGCGATGTCGATCGCTACGTCGCCAGCTTCGAGGCCGCAGGCGCGATGCGAGCCGGCTTCGAGCTCTATCGCGCCTTCGACCGTGATGCCGAGGACAACCGTGCCGCTCTGGCGCGAGACGGCAAGCTGGCAATGCCTGTACTGGCGCTCGGCGGCGCATCGAGCTTCTTTGCGCCGGTCGCCGAGGAGATGCTGAGCGAGGTCGCGGAGAACGTGACAACCGCGACCATTGAACGATGCGGGCACTGGATTGCCGAGGAGAACCCCCGTGCGCTTCTGGAGCGCATCCGAACCTTCTGCGCCCCTGCCGCGTGACGCTCGGTCGATCACGCTGCCGCTCCTCTCCCGCTACCGTTCCTCCTCGAACTTGTGGCTCGGCCGGGCAAGGTGCCGCTGGGCTGCATCACCTCTTCGCAAGGCTCAGGCGGACGGCTCGAGTTCCACCTTCATCCAACCGGGCTGCCGCTCGTCGAACGCCTTGTACGCCTCGATCGCCCCGGTCATCGGCTCGGTCTCGGTCAAGATCTTCTGTGGATCCAACCGCCCGGACGTCACGTGGTCGATCAGCACGTCGTAGTAGCGGCGATGGTTGGCATTGCCCATGCGCATCGTCACGTTCTTGTTCATCGCCTTGCCGATCGGGAACACGCGGTCGGTAGGCGGATAGACGCCGATGATCGAGATCGTGCCGGCCTTGGCAACGCATTCGACGGCCCAGTCGAGGACCTGGCTCGGGTTGTCGCCCGCCACGAAATGGCTGCCGAACTTCCTCGCCGCCGGCTCGATCAGGTACTGTTCGACCTTGTCCTTCGCCTTGCCGAGCAGGCTTGGCTCGTCGTGACCGTGTTGCGCGTGCTGCGCGTCGACGCCGACCGCGTCGATCACGCGCCGCGCGCCGTCGCCATCGGTGAGCTTCAACACCGTCTCCAGAACGTCCACCTCGTCCATGTTGATCACCTGCGCACCCTGACGTTCGGCCATTGCCAGCCGGTCAGGTAGGCGGTCCACCGCGATCACGCGCCCGCCCATGAGGATGGCCGACGCGATCGCCATCTGGCCGACCGGGCCGCAGCCGAAGACCAGCACGTGGTCGTCCTTCTCGATCTCGGCCATGTCGGCGCCGAACCAGCCGGTCGGCAGGATGTCGCTCATCAGGATGGCCAGGTCGTCGGTGATTGCATCCGGGATCGGCACCAGGTTGACGTCCGCCCAAGGCACGCGCGCCTTCTCCGCCTGCAGGCCTTTCAAACCCCCTGCCGCCTCCGGCCCACCGAAAAACGCTGTTCCCGCAAGCTTGCCCATCGGGTTGGCGTTGTCACACTGCGCGAAGTAGCCCTTCGTGCAGAACTGGCAGGTGCCGCAGCCTACGGTCGACGGGATGATGACGCGCTGGCCGACCTTCAGATGGCGGACCTCGGAGCCGACGCTCTCGACCACTCCGACCCCTTCGTGGCCGAGGATCTGGCCCTTCTTCATGCCGCTGAACGTGCCGCGCACGAAGTGCAGGTCGGTGCCGCAGATCGCGCTGGCGGTCAGTCGAACGATGGCATCTTTCTGGTCCTCGACCGCGGGCTCGGGAACATCCTCGACCCGTATGTCGCCGATGGCATGGAAGACGACGGCTTTCATGAGGGACGCTTTCATCGATGGTTAGATCACCGAACCGCCTTGGACCGCGTGACGGCGATTTGAAGGAACATTCATGAGAAGGCATGGTTGCGCCCGGACCGGCCCCGCGTCACCCACGGCGTGCCCTTCTGGCCGTGCTCGAGGAACACGATGAAGAACACTCTGCTGGCCTTGCCGATCCTGCTCGGCACCACCGCGCTTGCGCCTGCGGTGGCGCAGGTCCTCCCGGCGCCGCCAACCCATGCCCAGGGCGTCGCCGCCGATACCCGCCAGGGCACCACCTTCAATGACAACGGCACCACGATCTTCTACCAGGTGACCGGATCCGGCACGCCACTGGTGCTGATCCACGGTTACCCGCTCTCCGGTGCCCTGTTCCAGCACCAGCAGACCGGCCTGGCCGGCAAGTTCCAGGTCATCACGCTCGATCTGCCTGGCTTCGGCCGTTCCTCCGCACCTGCCGGTTTCGGCTCGACCAGCCTTTATGCCCACTACGTGCTGGACCTGATGAACCACCTCGGCATCAACGCCGCGGTCATCGGCGGCCACTCGATGGGCGGCCTGATCACGCAGGAAATCTACCGCGAGGCGCCGCAGCGCTTCCTGGGCATGATCCTCATCGACACGATCGCGATGGGCGCCTCCCAGATCGAGCAGGGCGAATGGGCTGGCTACGCCTTCCAGGCCACCGACGGCGGCGTCTCGTCCATCACCGACACCATCACGCCGCAGCTGCTGACCGGCGCCACGCGTTCCAACGATCCGACCGCCACCACCGGGATCGAGGACATCATCGCCGAGGGCTCCGTCGCCGGGGCTCAGACCGGTGCCGAGACCCTGGCGATCCGGCCGGACTACACCGCGCAGCTGGCGACGACCGCGGTCCCGGTCCTCGTCATCGAGGGGCGCGACGATCCGGTTTATGCCTTCCCCATCGCGCAGGCCCTGTCGCAGCAGGTTCCGCACGGCACCTTGGCCCTGATCACCGGTGCCTCCCACGTCAGCATCTACGAGCGGCCTAGCCTTGCCAACAAGGCGATTACCGACTGGGCGACTGCCAACGGTCTTTGAGCAACGCGGATGGCGAGGGATATCCCCCTCGCCTCTCGCTTACGTTCATGAAGTCTTGGGGCGGTATGTAGCCGCTGACGGTTTGGTACCGTCATCCCTACGAGGCTGGATGGCGTGCATCCGGCCTACAGACGTCAACTTGCAACGTGATGACGGTGCCGATGGTGCTTCACGACCACCGGCTGAGCTGGCATGGCAGCCGGTAGCACAAATGCCGTCTTCAGGCGGCCGGTGGCGAAGTCCTCTGCCGTCTTCGCCTGGGCAACCACGGCACCCATGCCGAAGAACTCGTGCGTCACGCCGGGGAAGGTCCGCTGCTGCACGTCCACGCCGGCGGCCTGCATCTTGGCCGCGAGCGCCTCACCCTCCGAGCGAAGCGGATCGATCTCCGCCGAGACGATCGTGGTCGGCGGCAGGCCGTGCAGGTCAGCCTCTCCGACGACGTTCAGCCGCTTGTCGGTCAGGTCGCTGGGGCCGTTGGTGAAGTGCTGCACATACCACTCGATGGCCGCCTTGTTCAGCGGGATGGCGTTGGTGGTCTCCATGTAGGACGGCGTGGTCAGGTCGGTGCCCGCCACCGGATACACCAGCAGCTCGGCGACCGGCATCGGCAGGTGCGTGTCGCGGGCCCAGATCGCCGTGTCGATGGCGAGGTTGCCGCCGGCGCTTTCGCCTGCCAGCGCGATCCGCTTCGGGTCGCCGCCAATGGTGGAGGCGTTCAGCACCGCCCAGTTGTAGGCCTTGTCCGCGTCGTCCTGCGCGGCCGGGAAGCGGTCTTCTGGCCCGAGCCTGTATTGCACGGAGACCACAATGGCGCCGGTTCCAGTGGCCAGGACACGGTCCGACGCGTCATAGGTGTTCAGGTCGCCCGTGACCCAGCCGCCACCGTGGAAGTAGACGATCACGGGCGCCGGCCGGGTGGTGTCGGTCCGCGGGTCATAGACACGCGCCGGCAGCGGACCCGCGGCGCCGGTCACCGTCGTGTCGTAGACCTTGGCGATTGGCGTGGGCGCACCGCTTCCCGTCAGCTGTTGCTGCACGGCCGTGGCGGCCTGACCCGGTGTGGGTTGGGTGCGCGCCTCCGCAACGGTCAGTTCGGTAACTGGCTTAGCACCGAGCTGCTGATAGGCCGTGAGCACCCGCACCATGTCGGCGCTGGCACGGCCAGTCGGGTCGGCCGGCGGCGGGCTGGTCTGACATCCGGCGAGAAGTGCTGATGCCGCCGTCACGACAACCAGGGGTGACTGGCAGCGCTTCAAGAGCGCGCAGAACTCAGGTGACATGGGATACCCGTTCATTACAACTTAAGCACACGCATTGATTGCGGTCAGCCCTGGAGAAGATGGTGTTGGCTTAGCCGTTCCAGGTGTCAGCATCACATCCGCGTGACCGAATTTACAGATCATAGCCTTCGATGAGGCGGCGTCGGTGTCCGGCTTTCGGGATCAAAATCACTTTAGGGCGCCTTCATCCGAGTCGCGATCGTGCTGCCAATCCGGTTCAGGCTGGACACCGCAGCTGTCCTTCCTCTTTCATGACGTGCAACCGGCGGTTGGACCGGCCAATCGATTGTGCGGGCAGAGGAGGACAGACCATGACTAACACACCGCCCATTCGCTACGCGGACAGCCTGGAGACCCGCCAGGACGACGAGGGGAAGACGATCGAGGAGCTGAACGCCACCTTCGACAAGATCCTCGAAACCACCGCCCAGGATTATGGCCATGCCGTGCGCTCGGTGCATGCCAAGGCGCATGGCATCCTGCGGGGCACCCTGACCGTAGCGTCTGGCCTGCCGCCCGAGCTGGCGCAGGGCATGTTCGCGATGCCAGGCGAACACCAGGTCTTCATGCGCATATCAACCAATGCCGGCGATATCCTGCCGGATGCGATCAGCCTGCCGCGCGGCTTGGCGCTGAAGGTGCTGGACGTGGACGGCGATCGCCTTCCGGGTGCGGAAGGGCGGACCCAGAATTTCGTGATGGTCAACGGCCCGGTGTTCCAGGCCAAGACCACCGACAAGTTCCTCGGCAACCTCAAGATGCTAGCTGGAACCACCGACAAGCTGGAAGGCACCAAGAAGGTGATGTCGACCGTGCTGCGCGGCGTCAGCAGCGCCCTGGAGGCGGTCGGCATCGAGAGCCCCAAGCTCCAGTCGCTAGGAGGTGCCCCGAACATCGACCCGCTGGGCGAGACGTATTACAGCGTGACCCCGTTCCGCTACGGCGACTACGTCGCGAAGTTCGCCGTGGTGCCCGTCTCGCCCGGCCTCACGTCGCGGACCAAGAAGGAGATCGACGGCTCTGAGGGGCCTGATGTGATCCGGCAGACGGTGCAGAGTGAGATGCAGGCGATCGACGGGGTATGGGAGCTGCGGGTACAGCTATGCCGCGACCTGGAGAAGCAGCCGATCGAGGACCCGACGGTGGAGTGGAAGGAGGAAGACAGCCCGTTCCAGACGGTCGCTACCATCCATGCCGAACCACAGGACAGCTGGGCGGACGAGCAAGTGCAAAAGGTGAACGAGGAGATGCGCTTCTCGCCGTGGATCGGGCTCGCGGCGCACCAGCCGTTGGGCAACATCAACCGGGCGCGCAAGGAGCCCTACGAGCACTCGGCGGACTACCGCGTCCGGTTCAACCGGTGCCCGATCCATGAGCCGGGTGGGACGAGTGCATGAGAGCGGTCGTTGAAATGTGCGTTACCCCGACCGTCTAACGCCGAGGTTGCTCGCGGTATCCCCAAGCCTGCGACCAAGCAGAGGAAAATAAGGATGGTGGAGATGCCGTCGGATCTGAAGAGATTCAACGTGACTGTACGGCGCTTCAACCCGATGGGAGGCTTCGTCGACGGCATGGACTTCGTGCTGCCGGTAGACAGCCCGGACGAGGAGCATGCCGTCTCGGCCGCCATGTCCAACGCCGTGGCGTTCACACGCAAGACAGAGGACGGTACTGCGCTCTGCGTCGCGTTTGCATGCATGGCTGTGTCCGCCCGCTGAACCTGCTTCTGCGCGTGATCGGCCGAATGACAACGCAGGCCTCTGGCTGTCAAAGAGGACGTCAGGGGCCTGCCCACTCGGCATGATCTAGGGTAACACCTCTTCACCCGCTTGCCCGCTTCCTGGACCGATGCCCGAACAAGTTCCTCGTCCCGTTGAGAAAGTGACTGGCTCGCTTGAGCGTCTTAGGGCTCTGTCAAGCTATGGCGTGATCGACACGTCGCCGGATGCCGCACTGGACAGCTTGGTGCGGCTGGCTGCTCAGCTGTGCGACGCGCCCATCGGGCTGGTCACCCTGGTGGACGACGCACGCCAGGTCTTCATGGCCCAGGTCGGGTTCGATGGACCCGCCACCGCTCCCCTGGACATCGGGTTCTGCCCCATCGTGGTCGAGGGCGGCGAGCCGATGGTCATCCCGGACACGTCCGCGGACCCGGCGCATGCGCAGAACGCCGCCACGCAGAAGGGCGGCATCCGCTTCTATGCCGGGATGCCATTGCTGACGGAGGAGCGGCATGTGCTGGGCACCCTCTGCGTGCTCGACAGGGTGCCGCGTCCGGATGGCTTGACGCAGCTGCAGCTGGACGTGCTCCAGACGGTCGCCACGCAGGTGATCAGCCAGTTCGAGCTGCGTCGGTCGCTGGCGCAGCAGGAGGCACTATTGGCCGAGCAGCAGGCGACCATACGGGAGCGGGATGCGCTGGCTCGGGTGCAAGGGGCCATCGCTGCCGCGGACGGAGACCTGGACACGATCCTGACCGTTCTGGTGGCAAACGCGCTGGAAGCGGTGCCGGCGGCCGAGGGTGGGGTCCTGGAGATGATCCACGGGGACATGCTCGAATACAGCGCGGTCGGTGGCACGCTTGAAGCACACAAGGGCCTGCAGGTGCCGCTACATGGCAGCCTGGCCGGCAATTGCGCCGAAATCAACAAGGCGATCCTGATAAACGATGCGCAGGGGGACCAGCGTGTCATCCATGCCTTGATCGAGCGCCTCGACCTGCGCGCCGCCGTGCTGGCGCCCGTGGCACGTGGAGATCAGGTGCTCGGCGTGCTCAAGCTGCAGTCGAGCACGCCGGGCGCCTTCGCTGATCGTGATCTGCAGGTGGTGCAGCTATTCGCAGGCGCCGCCACCGCCGGGCTGACGGAGGTGCGCGCGGCCGAGGCGCAGAGAACCGTATTGGCCGGCGCACGGCGGCAGCAGACCATCTTCGACAGCGCCGTGGACTTCGCCATCATCGCTACCGGCAGGGACGGGCGAGTGACAGACTGGAATGCCGGGGCGGAGCGCATTCTTGGCTGGACGTTGGACGAGATGCGGGGCGAGACGGTCGAGCGCATCTTCACGCCGGAGGACCGGGCAGTCGACAGGGCTGGGACGGAGATGCGCCTTGCTTTGGAGTATGGCCGGGCCAGCGACGAGCGCTGGCACCTGCGGCAGGACGGCGGTCACTTCTGGGCCAGCGGCGAGATGATGCCGCTGCGCGACGGGCTGGACGTCCATGTCGGCTTCCTGAAGATCCTGCGGGACCGCACGGCGGAGCATCAGGCGGGTGAAGCGCTGCGCGATGCGGAGGCGGCCTTGCAGCGCGCCCAAGTCGCGGGCGGGGTTGGTGTGTTCTCGGTGGACATCAAGGACAACATTCTCAGGGCGACGTCCGAGTTCTGCCGACTGTTCGGGGTGCCGGTGCAGGATCGCTTCGTCCCTGAGGACATCGAGCGCCTCGTCCTGCCGGAACACACCTCCTTGGTTTCCAATGCATCCACGCGCAGCATCGGGGAGATCAGGCCTGACGTGGAGTACCGCATCCGCCGCCCCGACACCGGCGAGGTGCGCTGGCTGTCGCGGCGGGCAGAAACCGAGCGCGACGAGGCAGGACGCGCTGTGCGCTTCTTTGGCGTGGTGCGTGACATCACTGATCAGCGATTGGCAGTGGATACACTCGCCCGGAGCGAAGAGCGCTACCGCGCCTTGTTCAACGCAATTGATGACGGCTTCTGCATCATCGAGTTCCTCGACGGGCCACACGGACCGTCAAGCGACTACGTCCACATCGAGGCCAACTCGGGATACGAACGGCATACCGGTATTCCTGGCATCGTCGGCAGGACGATCCGAGAGCTGGCGCCTGCAGAGGCGGACGGCTGGGTCGAGCTCTACGGCACGGTACTGCGCACCGGCCAGCCGATCCGCTTCGAGCGCGAGTTCATCACGGCGGGACGCCACATCGAGGTCTCCGCTGCCCGGATCGAGCCGCCGAGCCGGCGACAGGTGTCGGTGCTGTTCCGCGACGTGACTGCCCGGGTGCAAGCAGAAGCGGCCCTGCGTGCCAGCGAGGCGCTGGTGCGGGAGAACATCCAGCGCGTGCAGCTGGCACTCGCCGCCGGCGCCATCATCGGTACGTGGTTCTGGGACTTGGCCGCCAATTGCTTCACCGTGGATGAGGCGTTCGCCTGCGCCTTCGGCCTTGATCCCGCGCTCGGGCGCGTCGGCCTCAGCCTGGAACAGGTGGTCGCAACCGTACACCCTGATGATAAGCTGGGGCTGACCGCTGCGATCGAGGAGGCGATCACCCGCGGTGGTGCTTACGCCCACCAGTATCGGGTGCGGCGCACCGACGGGAACTACTACTGGATCGAGGCGAACGGCCGCGTCGAGCATGCGCCGGGCGGCACGCCCCTGAGCTTCCCTGGTGTGCTGCTCGACGTGGAGGAACGGCACGCTCTCGAGGCGGAGCGCGACCGGGCGGCCGCGGCGCTCCGCGCCCTGAACGAGACGCTGGAGCAGCGCATCGCTGCCCGCACGGCCGAGTTGATGCATGCCGAGGAGCAGCTGCGGCAGTCCCAGAAGATGGAGGCCGTCGGGCAGCTGACCGGCGGGCTGGCGCATGACTTCAACAACCTGTTGC
>CALMVN010000203.1:6024-9038 GCA_937873225.1 uncultured Acetobacteraceae bacterium | reverse complement strand
ACTACCAGCAGATCGGGCGTGCGGGGCGCGACGGCGAGCGGTCCGACACCCTGCTCCTGTATGGCGGCGAGGACATGGCCCGTGCCCGGCACTGGCTGGACCAGAGCCAGGCCCCGCCGGCGCAGAAGCGGGTGATGAGCCAGCGCCTGGAATCCATGATCGGCCTCGCCGAGACCACCGGCTGCCGCACCCGCGCCCTGCTCAACTGCTTCGGCGAGTCCCTGGCGAAGGATTGCGGCCACTGTGACAACTGCCGGTATCCCGTCGCCACCTTCGACGGCACCGTCGCCGCCCAGAAGGTGCTGTCCGCCATCTACCGCACCGGCCAGATGTTCGGCGCCCTGCACATCGTCTCCGTGCTGCGCGGCAAGCAGACGGAGGCCGTGCGCCGCCACCGCCACGACGAGCTCGCCCTGTACGGCATCGGCAAGGAGAAGCCCGACACCTTCTGGCGCTCCGTGATCCGCCAGCTCGTCGCCAGGGGCGCGCTCCGCATCCACGGCGAGTATGCCAGCCTCGCCCTCCAGGAGGAGGTCGCCCGCCCCATCCTGCGCGGCGAGCAGCCCGTCGACGCCGGCGTCGCGGTCCAGCCTGGACCTCGCCCGCAGGAACAGGTCCACCGCGTCCGGGTTGTCCGGCCGGTCGTGCAGCGAGCGCGCCGCCTCGATCTGCACCAGGGTGAAGTCGAGCACGCCCGCGAGGTGGCGCACGATGGCATGCTGGGCGTCCGGCAGGCCGTTGCGGGCGATGTCGAACCGGCTCGCCCAGTGATGCGTGGCCGTCTGCGCGTCGATCAGCTGGGCGTTGATGTGCAGGACGCCGTTCTCGCTCCTGAGGCTGCCTTCCAGCAGGTAGCGCACGTCGAGCGCGCGGCCGATCGCGTCGACCCGGACCGTCCGGTCCCTGAACGTGTCGGCGCTTTCCCGGGCGATGACGAGGCTTCCCGGCAGGTGCGACAGGTCCGTGGTGAGGTCGTCGCTGATCGCGTCGGCCAGGTAGGCCTGCCCGGCGTCGGCGCCCAGGTTGCGGAACGGAAGCACCGCGATCGACAGCCGCGGCGGCGGACGGGTGCGGGTCATGACCGCGAGGCAGCCCAGGCCGACCATCGCCAGGACCAGGCAGGCCGCACCCGCCAGCGCCGCCCGCCGTCCTCCGCGCCGGACCGGACGTGCGGGGGCGATGTTGCCCGGCTCCGGCTCGGGCTCCGGTGACGGCACTGCCGACGGGACCTGCGGCGTGGCCGGCAACGCCGGCCGGACCTGCTCGTCCACCAGGGCGACGAAGCGGTAGCCGCGGCCGGGGACCGTGGCGATGAACGGCCGGCCGTCGCGTTGCGCGCCGAGCGCGCGGCGGATCGCCGAGATCTGCACCGGCAGGTTGTTCTCCTCGACCACGATGCCGGGCCAGACCGCGTGGAGGATCTCGTCCTTGGTGACGACGCGGTCGCGGTGCTCGATCAGCAGCTGCAGCATGTCGAAGGCGCGCGAGCTCAGCGCCACCGGAACGCCATCCAGGCTCAAAACCCGCTCCGCCGGCTCGAGCAGGAAGCGATCGAACCGGTAGCCGGTCAGGGTGGAGGGCGACGGCATGGTGTTCCGGCTGCGCGACCCGATGACCCGGCGGAGGATAGCCTTCCCGTCGCGACCAGCCAATCGGCAGCCGGACGGGCCATCCGGCGCCCGTTCATGATCTTTCAGATCCTTTCAGGGCCCGTTTCAAGACCTTGCGGACGGCGCGTGGTGAGCAGGACGTCGCCGCCGGTGGATCGGCGGTATCCAGCATCGGAGTTCCACCATGTCACACAACCCGCACGGTCAGAAAGCGATCCCCGGATCCGTGGTCCGGAACAGCGCACGGCCGCCGAACCCCGGCTCGGTCCGGCTCGGTCCGGCCGAGCCGGACGCGACGCTGACGGTGACGATGCGCGTGCGCCGCCGGCCGGGCGCGCCGCCCCTGCCCGTCCTCGACCCGCGCCCGGCCAAGCGCCGCCACCTGTCGCGCGAGGAGTTCGCCGCCCGCTACGGCGCCTCGGATGACGACCTCGACCGCGTCGCCGCCTTTGCGGCACGCCACGGCCTTGAGGTTGTGGAACGGGACGGCCCGCGGCGCAGCATCCGCCTGTCCGGCACCGTGGCGCAGATGGAGCGCGCCTTCGGCATACGGCTCAACACCTATCGGCTCGGCCGCACCCGGCACCGCGGCGTCGAGGGCACGGTGCGCCTGCCCCGCGAGTTGTCGGACGTGGTCGAGGACGTGCTCGGCCTGGACGACCGGCCGCTCGCGCGCCCGATGATGCGCCAGGCCGCCGGCAGCCTCGACACCACGCCGCTCACGCCGCAGCAGGTGGCGACGCTGTACGGCTTCCCGCCCGGATCGGCTGCGGGGCAGACCATCGGCATCCTCGAGTTCGGCGGCGGCTACAGCGACAGCGACGTCGCGACCTACTTCCAGACGATCGCCGACCTTCCGGTGCCCGACGTGCAGTTCGTCAGCGTCGACGGCGCCGTCAACGCGTCGCCGGCGGTGCTGCCTGCGTCCGGCAGCGCCGTGAACGGGTATTTCGGCAGCGACACCAGCCAGCACGTGAACTTCGTCGGCCAGGACGGCCACGTCCACGAGCTGTACGCCCATCCCGGCTTCCCGTGGCTGGACAACGACCTGACCGCCTTCTCGAACGGGATGACGCCGGCCGCGGGCACGGCGCTGGACGGCTACTGGGGCTCGGACAACAGCCAGCACGTGCACTTCATCGGCACCGACGGCCACGTGCACGAGTACTACATCGAGCCCGGCGCCGACTGGGCCGACAACGACCTCACGGTGGCGTCCAACGGCATGACGCCCGCCGCCGGCACCCGGCTGCATGCCTATTGGGGCTCCGACGGCAGCCAGCACGTGCACTTCATCGGCACGGACGGGCACTTGCACGAGTACTACATCGAGCCCGGCAGCGGCTGGAAGGACAACGACCTGACCGCGGCGTCCGGCAGCGGCGTGGTTCCGGCGTCCGGCAG
>CALMVN010000203.1:0-5924 GCA_937873225.1 uncultured Acetobacteraceae bacterium | reverse complement strand
AGGACAACGACCTGACCGCGGCGTCCGGCAGCGGCGTGGTTCCGGCGTCCGGCAGCCCGCTGGACGGCTATTTCGGCAGCGACACCAGCCAGCACATCAACTTCATCGGCACGGACGGGCACGTCCACGAGCTGTACGCCAACCCCGGCGAGGGCTGGAGGAGCAACGACCTGTCCGCGGCGGCGGGAGGCGCGCTGCCGGCACCCGGCACCACCCTGGACGGCTACTGGCAGGCGGACGACAGCCAGCACGTGAACTTCATCGGCCAGGACGGCCACGTCCGCGAGCTGTACCTCGATCCCGGAGCGGCGTGGGAGAACAACGACCTCAGCGTCGGCGGCGACGACTACGAGGTGGCCCTCGACATCGCGGTGGCGGGCTCGGCCGCTCCCGGCGCCAGGATCGTCGTCTACACCGCCCCCAACACCGGCCAGGGCTGGGTCGACGCCCTGACCACCGCGATCCACGACAGCGTCAACGCCCCGTCGGTGCTCTCGATCAGCTGGGCCGGCGACGAGGGCGGCTGGGGCGACTCGCTGGGCAGCATCAGTTCCGTCCTCGCCGACGCCGCGTCCCTCGGGGTGACGGTGTTCGTGTCCTCCGGCGACGGCGGATCCGAGCAGCCGGCCTCCGTCCTCTACCCGGCCTCGGACCCGTCGGTGACCGGCTGCGGCGGCACCACGATACAGGACGTGTCGGGCGCGTCGTTCACCCAGCTCGCCTGGGGCGGCAGCGGCGGCGGCATCAGCAACGTGTTCGACCTGCCTGCCTGGCAGGACGCGGCGGGGGTGCCGGTCTCGATCAACCCACAGGGGCATGTCGGGCGCGGCGTCCCGGACATCGCCGGCAACGCCGACCCGGACAGCGGCTACATCCTGATCGTGAGCGGCCAGCAGACCGGTCCCTGGGGCGGCACCAGCGCGGTGGCGCCGCTCTATGCCGGGCTGGTGGCGCTGCTCAACGCCCAGCTGGGCAGCCCGGTGGGTGCGCTCAACCCGAGCCTGTACGCCCTGAGCAACCCGTGCGTGTTCGACGACGTCACCACGGGCAGCAACACCGGCTACAACGCCGGCGTCGGCTGGGACGCCGTCACCGGGCTGGGCAGCGTCAACGGCGAGGCGCTGGCCTACGCGCTGATGGGCGATGTCGGCCCGAGCGGCAGCATCGCGCTGCGCACCCAGACCTCCTCCATGCAGCTCGACGCGGCCGTGGTGGACGGCACCGGCGCGCTGCAGGTGTCCTGGGTCACCGGGACCGGCGCCTGGAGCGGCCCGCTGGCGGTGCAGGGCCCCGGCTTCGCGCCGCCGCAGGCCAGGGTGGCGCTCGGCTACCAGGTCTCGGACAACCAGCTCGACGCGGTGGTGGTGGACGGCACCGGTGCCGTGTCGGTGTGCTGGGTCGACGGCGAGGGATCCTGGGCCGGCCCGCTGCGCGTCTCGCCTGCGGGATACGCGCCGCCCGGTGCGGCCGTGGCGCTGGCGTCGCAGGTGTCGATGGGCCAGCTCGACGCGGTGCTGGTCGACAACACCGGCACGCTGTCGGTGTTCTGGGTCGACGGCGACGGCGGGTGGAGCGGGCCGCTGGCGATCTCGCAGCCCGGCTTCGCCCCGCCCGGGGCCGCCGTGGCGCTGGCGCACCAGGTCACGGCCGGCCAGCTCGACGCGGTGCTGGTCGATGCCACCGGCACCCTGTCGGTGTTCTGGGTCGACGGCGGCGGCAACTGGAACGGGCCGCTGGCGATCTCGCAGCCCGGCTTCGCCCCGCCCGGGGCCAGCGTCGCCCTGCACTATCAGGTCTCGCTGAGCCAGCTCGACGCGGTGGTGGTCGACAACACCGGCACGCTGTCGGTGTTCTGGGTGGTGGGCGACGGCGGGTGGAGCGGGCCGCTGCAGATCTCGGCGGCAAGCTTCGCCCCGCCGGGCGCCTGCTTGGCGATGGAGCACCAGGTCAACTGGAACCAGCTCGACGTCGTGGTGGTCGACAACACCGGCGCCCTGTCGGTGTTCTGGGTGGTGGGCGACGGCGGCTGGGCCGGCCCGCTGGCGATCTCGCCTCCGGGCTACACCACGCCCGGCACGAGCGTCGCCCTCGCCCACCAGGTGTCGCGCGAGCAGCTGAACGCGGTGGTGCCGGACGGCACCGGCACCCTGTCGGTGTTCTACGTCGAAGGCGACGGCGCCTGGGAAGGCCCGGTCGCCCTTCCCGTCGCCAGCGCGATGGCGTGACGCGCCGCCCGGCCGGACCTCCCGTCCGGCCGGGCGTTGCGGGAGGTGGTCGGCCTCACGCCGCCTGCCAGGCCGCCCGGCCCTGGGCATCGAGCGCCGACGCTTCCTCGTCGTCCAGGGCCAGCGCGGCCCCCGCCACGTTCTCCTCCAGGTGCGACGGGCTGCCGGTGCCGGGGATCGGCAGCATCGCCGGCGAGCGGCGCAGCATCCAGGCCAGCGCCACCTGTCCCGGCGAGGCGCCGCGCCGCCCGGCGATCTCGGTCAGCGCCGAGCCTTCCCGCGCCAGGCTGCCGCCGGCCAGCGGCGCCCACGGGATGAAGCCGATGCCGTGCGCGGCGCAATGCTCCAGTACGTCCTCGCTCTTGCGGTCCACCAGGTTGAACCGGTTCTGCACGCTGACCACCGGGAAGTGCCGGCCGGCCGCCTCGATGGTGGGCACGTCCACCTCGCTCAGCCCCACGTGCCGGATCAGCCCTTCCGCCTGCATGCGGGCGATCTCGCCGAACTGGTCCTCGGCCGGCACCAGCGGGTCGACCCGGTGCAGCTGCCACAGGTCGATCCGCTCGATCCCGAGCCGGCGCAGGCTCATCAGCACGCATTGCCGCAGGTATTCCGGTCGGCCGACGGGCTTCCAGATGTTGGGGCCGTGCCGGGTCAGGCCGCCCTTGGTGGCGATCACCAGCCCCTTGTACGGTGCCAGCACCTCGGCGATCAGGTCCTCGCTGACGAACGGCCCGTAGCTGTCGGCGGTGTCGATGAAGTCGATGCCGAGCTCGACCGCCCGGCGCAGCGTCGCCCGGGCAGCGTCCGGGTCGGCGGGTGGTCCCCAGATCCCGGACCCGGTGATCCGCATCGCCCCGAAGCCGAGCCGCGTGACGGGGAGGTCGCCGCCCAGGGTGAAGCTGCCCGATTGCGCCGCATCGGTGTTGGCCATGATTTCGCTCCTTTGGCTGGCACCCGCCATCCCGAGCTGGAGCGGGCCGGGCGATAAACCGGTGCCGGCCGCACGCGTTCCCGTGATACCGCACCCGAACCAGGAAAGGCCCGGACCATGGATTGCCGCCTCGACGGCCAGGTCGCGATCGTCACCGGGGCCAGCTCCGGCATCGGGCAGGCCGTGGCCCGCGGGCTGGCGCAGGCCGGCGCCGCCGTGGTGGTGAACTACAACAGCCATGCCGAGCCGGCGGACGCCCTGGTGGCCGAGATCGCGGCCTCCGGCGGGGAGGCGATCGCCTTCGGCGCCGACGTGTCGGACGAGGAAGCGGTCGGGCGCCTGTTCGCCGAGACCGTGGCCCGCTTCGGCGCGGTCGACATCGTGGTGGCCAACTCCGGCATGCAGAAGGACGCGCCCACGGCGGAGATGAGCCTGGCTGACTGGAAGCGCGTGCTCGACGTCAACCTGACCGGCCAGTTCCTGTGCGCGCGCGCCGCGATCCGGCAGTTCGCCGCCCAGGGCGACCGCGGCGTGTCGCGCGCCGCCGGCAAGATCCTGCACATGAGCTCGGTGCACGACGTGATCCCCTGGGCCGGCCACGTGAACTACGCCGCGTCCAAGGGCGGCATCGCCATGCTGATGCGCACGTTGGCGCAGGAGGTCGGTCCGCGACGGATCCGGGTCAACGCGATCTCGCCCGGCGCCATCGCCACCAACATCAACCGCGAGCAGACGCAAGGCGCGCCCGGCGAGAAGCTGCTGGAGCTGATCCCCTACAAGCGGATCGGCGCCGCGGTGGACATCGCCAACGCCGCGGTGTTCCTCCTCTCCGACATGGCCGACTACATCACCGGCGCCACCCTCTACGTCGATGGCGGCATGACGCTGTATCCGGGCTTCGAGGACAACGGCTAGGTTTGTTAGCCGACGCAGACCAGAAACTGATCCGCCGCCCAACCGACCCGGGTTGCAGCCCCTCAGGCCCATGGCACCAGTGGTGGCCACGCGAGGGGATGAACCAATTCCTGGGCCAGGCAGCGCCAGCCTGCCGCTCATCTGGTTCCGGAACGTGATGGTTCTAGCCGGCCTGTCGGCATGGTCCGGGTGACGTTGGAAGCCGTTCGCCTTCCATCCGCCCCGCCGCGGACGACCATCCCGACCCTGCATGTCATGGTGCGATGTTTATCGCTCGCAACTGCTGATAGATGGGCAACCGTCAGCAAGCCGGTCCGTGCGAACCCGGCAGCATCTGGGAAAAGGGCTGACGAGCAGGACCATCGACGGGAGAGCGGGACGTGGCGGATGGTCATCGGTTGGCATGGGCAGAACTGATATCGCGACGGCTGGGCGATCTCGTCGCAGGTGCGATGTTCGTGGCAGGCGGCGGCCTCGCGATGCGTTTTGCCGAAGTGAACCAGTCGCCGGGGGAGTCGGGGACGGCGGCGATCACGCTGCTCCGGCACGGTTTCATCGGCAACCCCTACATGGTCCCGACCGGTCCGACCGCGCACGTCTCGCCAGTGCTCGCCACCTACCTTGCAGGTGTGTTCGCGGCCTTCGGAGAGGACACGAGGCCTGCGCGCGTCGCCCTTGGCATTATCGCCGCGCTGGCCTTTGCACTGTCCGCGCGAGCGGCCATCGAGATCTGCGGCATGTCCAGCAGGCCGGGATGGGCAAGGTGGGCGGCGGCCGGGCTCGTCCTCGCCGTCTCGCCGATGCTGCTCTACGACGCGGCAGTGCAGGACCGGCAGTGGGACCAGCCTTTCGCCGCACTGGTTCTGGTGGCGGGCTGGCAGACCTTCGAACGCGGCCGGCACGGCGGGTTCCGTCCGTATCAGGCCGAGGTGATCATGGCGGCGCTGGCCGGGATTGGCTGCCTGCTCTCGCCGGCCATCTTTCCAAGCCTGACGGCTGCGGCCGCGCTGCTGACCTGGATGCGTAGGCGGAACCAGAGCATGCTGGCGGCCGGCATGCTCGTGACGGTGATCATGGTCGCATTCCTGGCTCCGTGGGGCCTGCGCAACCAGGCGGAACTCGGGCGCTTTATCGTCACCCGCTCCAACTTTGCCCTCGAGCTGGCGATCGGCAACGCGCCGGGGGCGGATGGGACGTCCGGCAGCGGCACCGGCCAACGGTTGCATCCGCACGACTCTCCGGCCGCCGCGATCGAAATGGCGCGCGTCGGCGAGCTGGCCTACATGACCGAGGTCGGCGTGCAGGCCAGGCACTGGATTGCAGCTGACCCGGTCCACTTCGCCAGGCTCACGCTTCGGCGGCTCTGGCTGTGCTTCGTGCCGACGGAGCACATGACGGGGTGGTATCCGGTTGTCGGCACGACCTATTCCCTTGCTGCGCTCGATGCGCTCGGCCTTCTCGCTGGGCTGTCGCTCCTGTCAGTTGCAATGCTTGGCTGGCGGCGGCCAAACGAACTGCTCACGCCAGCGGTTTTGTTCGTCGCGCTGCCACTGGCGCCGTATGGGCTGACGCACGTCAACCTTCGTTATCTCTATGTCACCAGGCCGGACGAGGTGGTACTGGTCGTTGCGGCGGCGGTGCAGGTCCTGTCGGCATGGCACGCCCGAACGGCAGCCTGAAAGGCTGGGATACCTGTTGATCGATTACAGATTCTGCCGCAGGCCGCTTCCAGCCGACAGGCGCCGAATTGTTTTGCCGATCAACCAGGCGGCCTCGGCCCTCGACGACGACCTTCGTCAGCCCAGCAGCCGCCCGATCACCCGGGCGGTGTAGTCCACCACCGGGATGAT
>CALMVN010000202.1:3350-4343 GCA_937873225.1 uncultured Acetobacteraceae bacterium | reverse complement strand
CCTCGGCGTCTATCTCGACCACGTCATCCGCCCGATAGGTGACGGAGCAGACATGCTGGTCGTGCGGGCTGCACCTCAGCCGCTCGAGCGCCAGGGCAGGGGTCGAGAGCAGGGTTGCCGCGAGCAGCGGCAGGATGATGCGACTGTTCATTGCGGTTTCCCCACTTGCTCGGCGCCGGGGTAGCCAGTGACGATGACGCCAGCCGGATTGAAGGTGAGCCGGTCGCGGACCGGGACGGTCGGGACGCGGGCGAGGTAGAGGGTGGCCGCCCAATTCCCGGACGAGATCGCCTTGTCCTCGACCACGCGGCGGAACATCATCAGGTACCGCTTGTGGTCGTCGTCCTGCCATCCGCTGCCAGGCAGGCGCTCGACGTGGACCGTCTCGCTCTTGCCGTAGACGGCCTGCGGACTGGCCTGGCTCGGGAAGTTGAACCAGGTCTGATACTGCGAGCGGACCTGCGGCGAGCTCAGCGCGCTCACGATGTGGAAGTTGTATTGCGCGGTCTCGGCCGAGTAGCCCTCGCGGAGCTGCACATACTGCCAGAGCGATGCCTGGACCATGGCATCCTGTTCACTCGTCGGCAGCGTGGACAGATCGACGGAGGTGATCACCGTCCCGTCGCCGCGGGGATAGATGAACACGGGCTGCAACCGGATCGTCGGCAGCACGCTCAGCAGCCCCCAGCCGAGCATCAGGTTCACCACCAGCATGGAGCCACCGAAGATCCAGCCGGCCCGACCGCCGCGGCGCGCAGCCCTTGCCCGGGACGCCTGGAAGCTCAGCACCTCGTCGTAATACTGTTCCATCCTGTCCTCCGGAACGGCGACCGAGCCGACCACGGGGCGCTTCACAAGCTTGGAGATCGCGTTCATGAGCGGGGCTCCCCCTGTGCCGGCGCCAGGACGAGCGGAGCGCGATATGCCGCAACCGGTCCCGGCGCCCAGGAAGAAGCCCTTCGTCCGAGGGCTGCAGAGCACCCTGCGCAACAC
>CALMVN010000202.1:3006-3340 GCA_937873225.1 uncultured Acetobacteraceae bacterium | reverse complement strand
ACCGGTACCGGAGCCGCAGCCGGGACCTGCCCAGCCGTCGTGGTGATGAGGGTCAAATCCAGCGGCGATGGATGCCACCGGCCGGCGTTGAGGGCGAAGACAGGCCCCTTGGCGACTGCAAGCTCATGGCTGGACGAGCAGGCGCCGAGGACGAGGAGTGACGCGAGAGCAATCGAGCGCACGGGATTCACCATATGTTCTGCAGTCGGGTCGCGCCTCGGTCGGCGGGCGCCGCCACGACCGCTATTTGCTGCGAAGGTTGAAGCTGGAGTTGCCGAAGGTGCGGAGGGCACGGGCCGGCGCAGCGAAGGCGGCACCTGCCCCAGTGTTGATG
>CALMVN010000202.1:1864-2996 GCA_937873225.1 uncultured Acetobacteraceae bacterium | reverse complement strand
GTGTTGATCTAGATCCAGCGGCCGATCGAATAGGAGATGGACGGCAGGCCGGCGATGACGATTGCCATCATGAAGAAGAAGACGACGATGGAGGCGAGATTGGCGACGTTCTCCTGGAGGCCGGTGCCGGAGGCGTTCGCGGTGTTGATCATCATCTTGCTGTCGGCCGCGACGACGATCTGAGCAGTGACCGATACCAGGAGCTGCAGGACGCTCAACCCGACCAGCTTGCCGATCCACCCTTCCACGAAAGCCTTGGTGGCATCGAACAGGTAGGCGGCGATCACGAACGGCGCGACGCAGACGGCCAGGTAGGTAAAAGCGTGGGCGAGCGTCGAAACCAGCACCAGCACTGCCAGGAAGATCGTCCCCAGGAAGGTGCAGATCCCCGCCTCAAGGCGGACGTCCATATCCATGATCTCGCTGGAGTTCTGGTAAATCGCCGCCGCCATGTGCAGCATGGCCGAGCGGATCAGGTCGCACTGCTGTGGGATGCTGGTCGCGTTGCTGTTGGTCACCACCGAGGAAAACCAGTTGGGCAGCGTGGTGACGAACAGGTTGAGGACGTAGGGGTTGAAGTAGGTCGCCGTGAGAAGCATCGACACGAAGCCGGCGCGCATGATGCGACGGATGGCAACGCCGGCCGTCAGTTCACCAAGCGTACACATGATGCCGGTGACGATGACGTAGATCACCAGCACCGCGGTCAATGGTCCCGCAACGGCAGTCAGGGCGGACGTGATGACGCTGTTCGCTGCGGGATCGAGCAGCGTGGTGAAGGTTGAGGCGGAGGTCTGGAAAAGCGTGCTGATCATCTAGATCCGGCTTCCTCAGATTGAGCTTGTCGGGCTACGGTACAGTAGGGGAGGCTGGTAGCGTTTCCTGGATCCTCCGGATGGTTGCAGGCATTCAGCTCACCTAGGCGGGCAAGCGGGTTCTGCGCCCAATACGCGGTGGTGTTCAGGTAGGAGAGGGGGTTTCTGTTCTTCCCCTTGAAGACGGCGGTGGCCTCGGCCCGCTCGGCATTCTCGCAGTCGTCGGAAGCGTTCTGCAGGCTGGCGTTGCCGTGGCACATGCGCAGGGTCACCAGCCGCGCCCGGTCGTTCGCCTTGTACCAGGCGATGTCGTGCAG
>CALMVN010000202.1:0-1854 GCA_937873225.1 uncultured Acetobacteraceae bacterium | reverse complement strand
GACAAGCACCGCAGCCAGGACCAGCGCAACCCGCATCAGTTGAGCGCCGCGGTATCGTTGAACAGGCTGTCGGCATCCTGGCGCTGCTTCTGCTGCAACCGCTGCTGGCTGACCTGGTCCTGCGATGCCTGGAGCAGCTGGAGCTGCTGTGCCTGTGCCTGCTGGGTTGCGACGAACTGCTGCTCGACCTGGATGCGGTTGCTTACCGCCTGGAGGTCGACGCTGTTGTGCGAGTTGTCGAGCTGCGCCTGCAGCTGCGGAAGCTGGTTCATACGCTGCTGCGTCGACTGAAGGTTCTGATAAGCGAGGGCCTGCACGCCGGCCGTGCCCTCTGCCTCGCGATTCATCTCCTGAGCCGTCGCATCATTGCCTTGTGGGGCGTAGTAGCGGTTCGCCGCGAGAAACTGCTGCTGCGACGCGCCAACGCTGCCGGCGCTTGTCCCGCCGATCACGCCCATAACCTGGTTCACGTTCCCAAGCGGGTTCTGGACCGTGGGGACACTCAGCCCTGGCATGATCGAGACCGCGTCCGGAACGTGCGCAAGGGTGGCGTAGGTCTCTTGGAGCTGCGTGTACTGACGCTCTAACTCGTCAAGCTGCTGGGTGGCCTGCGCCAATGCCTGCGCGGCCTGCTGGGCAGAGTGGCTGATCGCACTCGGGTCGATCACCGTATACTGCGCGTGCGCGACGCTGCCGAGTGCGACGTAGGCAGCGCCGGCGAGCAAGGCAAGAAAGCACGTCTTCATGGTCAGTCCCTCGCCTCGGTGTAACGACGCCGGAAGATGGGCAGCCAGACAGCAGGATCGTCCCCGACCTCGGCACGAATGCGGGCGGCGAGCTCGACGGTGTTCCTGCGACCCGACAGGACAGACACCAAGTCGGGGAAGCCGGTCAGGTCGAACTCGCAGACAGCTGATCCCGCCTCCCGCTTGAGCAGGAACCGGCGCGTGCCGACCAGCATGTCAGCCCGCACCTGCCGGAACTCGCCGGGCGTGCATTTGAGACCGGTCACATAGGCGGCCTCGTCCGCGGTCGGCGACGGGAACAGGATCTTGGTCTGACACTGCGCGACCAGGGACCGGCCAAGACCGCTTTCCAGGACGTGCTCCGGCTGCTGGGTCGCGAGGATCAGCAGGCCGTTGTTCTTCCGGACGGTCAGCAGGAACCTGTCGATCACGGCCGCGAACAGCGGGTTGAGCAGGTAGGCGCGGAACTCGTCGCAGCTCATGACGAAGCGCCGACCGTCCACCACAGCGCCGACCCGATGCAGGAGGTAGGCAGCAGCCGTTGCGCAGACGTGCTCGTGCTCAATGATCTCTGTCAGGTCGAAACCGACGATCGAGGCGTCCAGCTGCACGTCGTCCCGGTCGTTGTCGAACGCCCAGCCCAGCGTTCCGCCCCGGCACCAGCGTTCCAGGCGGGCGCCAGCGCCGGCCGGGTCACCATGGCCCAGGAACTCGCGCAGCCCTGCCAGGGACCGCATGGCGGGCGGCACCTCAAGCTGGCGTCGGATGGCCCGACCGAGCCGGCGGTCTTCTTCCGGCGTGAGTGCAGGCCCTTCGTCGCTGCGGATGAGGCCGGTGATCCAGCCATGCAGGAAGTCGCGCGATGCCGGGGTGTTGGGCAGGCCGCGGAGCGGCGCTAGGCCGCTGTCCTGACCACGGCGCAGCACGAGGTAGCGGCCCCCCAGCGCCAGCACCGTGAGCTCGCCTCCGCGGTCCTTGTCGAAGAACGCCACCGAGCCGCCGGCATCACGGACCGACTTCTCAAGCAGCATGGTCACCAGGAACATTAGGAATAAAGTCTTACCCGAACCGGTCGGGCCGAAAATCTCCGTCATCCCAACGTCCAGGA
>CALMVN010000201.1:2372-8683 GCA_937873225.1 uncultured Acetobacteraceae bacterium | reverse complement strand
GCCCCGCCCCGCCCCCCGCCACGCGCTCACCGTCGACGTCGAGGACTGGTTCCAGGTCCAGGCCTATGCCGGCGCGCTGCGTCGGGAGGACTGGGACCAACTGCCCCGACGCGTCGAGGCCAACACCGACCGGCTGCTCGCCCTGTTCGAGGCGGCGGGGGTGCAGGGAACCTTCTTCACCCTGGGCTGGGTGGCCGAGCGCCACGGTGCCCTGATCCGCCGCATCGTGGCGGCCGGGCACGAACTGGCAAGCCACGGGCAATGGCACCGGCCGGTGAACAGCCAGGACGCGGCAGCCTTCCGCGAGGACGTGTCCGCCGCCCGCGCCCGGCTGGAAGCGGCCGGCGGCGTGTCCGTGCGCGGCTACCGCGCCCCCACCTTTTCCGTCGGACCGACCACGCCCTGGGCCTGGGAGGTGCTGGCGGAAACCGGCCACGCGTATTCGTCCAGCGTGTTCCCGATCCGGCACGACCTGTACGGCGACCCGGAAGCGCCGCGTGCGCCGCACCGGCCGTTCGACGGGGGAACATGGGAGATCCCGATGACCACGCTCCGCCTCGCCGGCCGCAACCTTCCCTGCGCCGGCGGCGGCTGGTTCCGCCTGATGCCGTACCCGCTGTTCCGCGCCGCCTTCGCCCGGGCGCAGCAACAGCAGGGGACAGGCGTGTTCTACATCCATCCCTGGGAGGTCGATCCCGGCCAGCCGCACGTGCCGGACGCGTCCCGCACCGCCCGCTGGCGCCACCGCGTCAGCCTCGGCGCCACGGAAGGACGGCTGGCCCGCCTGTGCCGCGACTTCGGCTGGGGCCGGATGGACGACGTGTTCCCGCAGGCCGGCATCGCGTCGTGAGCCTGCGCCTCCTGCCGCTCGACGCGAGCCGGGCGGCCGGCTGGGACGCGTTCGTCGCGACCCGTCCGGAAGCCACCTTCTTCCACCGCGCCGCCCTGCCGCCCCTGATCGCCCGGGTGTTCCGCCACCGCGACCGTTCCGTGCTGGCGCTGCAGGACGGCATCGTGGTCGGCGTGCTGCCCTTGGTCGAGCTGCGCACCCCCCTGTTCGGCCACGCGCTGATCTCCCTGCCGTTCTGCGTGTACGGCGGCCCGCTCGCCGCCGACGCCGCGGTGGGGCAGGCGCTGCTGGACGAGGCGGCACGGCTGCGTCGCGACACCGGCGCCGCCGCCCTGGAGCTGCGGGGCCTCCATCCGCTGCCGCCGGACTGGTTCGCGACGCCCGACGCCTGGACCGACCGCAGCGGCCTCTACGCCAGCTTCCGCAAGACCATCGCCTCCGACCCCGAGCTGAACATGAAGGCGATCCCGCGCAAGCAGCGCGCGGTGCTGCGCAAGGGGCTGGAACGCGGCCTCGCCGTGCGGAGCTCGCGCGACGCCGGCGCCGCCTGGCGGATCTATGCCGAAAGCGTGCGCAACCTCGGCACCCCGGTGTTCCCCCGACGCTGGTTCGAGGGCCTGCTCGCCACCTTTCCGGCCGACGCCGAGGCGACCGTGGTTGGCAACGACGGCCAGGACGTGGCCGGCGTGCTGACCCTGCACTGGCGCGACGAGGTGCTGCCGTACTACGGCGGCGGCACCCCCGCCGCGCGCGACTGCCAGGCCTTCGACGTCATGTACTGGGACGTGATGACGCGCGCGGCCAGGCGCGGCGCCACCGTGTTCGACTTCGGGCGGAGCAAGGAAGGCACCGGCGCCTATGCGTTCAAGAAGAACTGGGGCTTCGCGCCGACCCCGCTCACCTACCGGTTCCTGCTCCGCCCCGGCGAGTCGGTGCCGGAGCACAACCCGCTCAACCCCCGATACCGCCTGCTGATCGAGACCTGGAAGCGCCTGCCGCTGCCGCTGGCGAACCGGATCGGTCCGCACCTCGCCCGCGGCCTGGGTTGAACGCCGTTCATGCCTGACCAGGCGACAACCCGGTTCCCCCCGGCGCGTCGGCGCGACGCGCGACCCGACGCCCTGCGGGCCTGGACGCCCGCCCTGGCGGCGCTTGTCGCGGGCTGCGCGGTGCTGCTGGCCGCGCACGCTGCGGAAGCGTCGGCGGCGCTGCGTGTGTGGTCCGCCTCGACCGCGTTCGGCCACTGCTTCCTCGTGCTGCCGATCGCCGCCTGGCTCGCCTGGGAACGGCGCGACCGCCTCCAGGCGCTGTCGCCGCAGCCGTTGCCGGCGGCCGCGCTGCTGATGCTGCCGGCGACCGCGATCTGGCTCCTCGCGGAACGGCTTGGGGTGATGGAGGGCCGACAGCTGGCCACGCTCGCCATGCTCTGGGTGCTGGTGCTCGCCTGCCTCGGCCCGTCGGTGTTCCGGGCGATGGCGGTGCCGCTCGGCTACCTCCTGTTCCTGGTCCCGTTCGGCGCCTTCCTGGTCCCGGCGCTGCAGCTGTTCACCGCCCGCTTCATCGATGTCGGCCTGGGCGTGCTGGGGATCCCGCACGTGGTGGACCGGACCACCATCGAGATCCCCGAAGGGATGTTCCGCGTCGCCGAGGCCTGCGCGGGCCTGCGCTTCCTGATCGCCGCCATCGCCTTCGGCGCGCTCTACGCGGTGACGATCTACCGCACCGCCGGGCGACGCCTGCTGTTCCTGCTCGCCTCCGTCGGGGTGCCGGTCGTCGCCAACGGCGTGCGTGCGCTCGGCATCGTCATGCTCGGCCATTGGCGCGGCAGCGCCGAAGCCGGCGCGGTGGACCACGTGCTGTACGGCTGGCTGTTCTTCTCGGTCGTGATCCTGCTCCTGGTGCTGCTCGGCCTGCCGTTCCGACAGGACGCCGCGCCGCGCCGCGCCGTTGTTGCCGCAGCGCCCGGTCCGCTTCCGCCGCCGGCCGCATCCTGCGCCGGCGCGGCGGCGGCCGCGGTGGTGCTGGCCCTGTTCGGACCCGCCTGCGCCTGGGCGCTCGACCATCGCGCCCGCTCCGAGCCGCCGGCGCAGGCGGATGCCGGACTGCTCGCGATGCTGCCCGCACCCGCCGGCTGCCAAGGCGATGCCGGCGGTGCTCCCGGGCAGCGGCGCTATCGCTGCGGCGCCACCGGCGTGGTCCTGCGCGTGCGGCAGCTCGGTCCCCATGCCGGGTCGGGCATGATCCTGGAGCAGTTCCGCCAGGCCGAAGCCGCGATCGACGCAGCCGCAGGCGAGGACGACGTGGCGCACGGCCTGTTGGCGCAGGGCGACGGTGCATGGCGGCTGTCCCGCCTTCCCCAGGCGGAGATGACCACGCTGGCAGCCGCCTGGCAGCGCGGGCACCCTTCGGCAGGCGGAGTCCGGGATCGGCTGCGGTTCGGCTGGAACAGCGTGGTCGGCGGGGCAGGCCCGGTCACGGTGATCGGCATCGCGGCGGTGGGTCCCGATGCCGATGACGAGGTGAAGGGATTCGCCGAAGGCGTCGGCACCGTCCTGCGGCACCGCGTGGATCGGGCCACGCCTCCGCGCCGGCTGTAAGGTTTTCCGACAAGATCAAGGGCGTCAGGACGCAACCTGTTGTTCCGAAAGGACTCGCATCCTGGCATGGGCCTTGCTTAGGAAGATGTCACAAACTAAAGGGCCTTCCTGCCATGCGAAAGCTTCTCCCCGTCGCCGCCTTGCTTGCGTCCGCGTCGCTTTGCGCGCCGGCGGCCCACGCCTCCCTGATCTCGATCGGCCTGCAGGAAGCGGGCGTGAATTCCGGCAACATCACCACCGTCGCGACCGACAACGGTTCGGGCGTGGCGTCCTACGGTTCAAGTTCCGATCAGGCCTCAGGTGCCTATGGAACCTTCACGGTCAACCTGATCACGGCGACCGGTTCGCCAGCCATCACATCACCCAACCTCGACAGCACGGCGCTCAACGTCAGCGGCTCCTCGGCGGGAGTCCTCGACGTCTACATCACTGAGAGCGGCCTTTCGTCGCCGGTCGGCGTGAACGACCTGATGAGCGCATTCACCGCCAACGTGTTCAACGGCGCCGTGAGCTCGGTCGTCGAGAGCACCTACATCAGCACCTCGAACGCCTCCTATGGCGGCACCCTGTTGGCCTCCAACGCGTTCACCGGCATCGGCACCCAGACCTTCACCGACGCCACGCCGCTGCTGAGCGATCCCTATTCCGAGACCATGGAATACGTGATCACCACCACCGGCACGGCCGACGTCAACGACACGATCGACATCGCCTCGGTTCCGGAGCCGGGTTCGGTCGCCCTGCTCGGCAGCGGGCTGCTGGCCCTCGGCCTGCTGCTGCGTCGCCGCCGCTCGGCCTGACCGGCTGAACGAACAAGAAGGGCCGGGCTGCGAGCGCGCTTGCAGCCCGGCCCTTCCTCATCGCCCACCCGACGCCGCGTTCGGCAGCGTCAGCACCGCAGGAACCACCGGATCCAGCCGGACCCGGCGGCACAGCCCGGGCAGGTCCAGCACCGCCTCCTCCGCCGGCCCGGTGCGGTCGGCCTGGATCGCCACCATCCCGCCTCGATAGCGGAACACGCTGACGTCGGACCGCATCCGCCCGTTCGTCGCCGCCAGCACCGCGACGCTCCCCGGCAGCAGAGGCCGTAACGACCCGGCGTCCAGCATCGCCACGCGGTGGACCACCCGGTCGAGCGGCAACCGCTTCCGTGCCCGGCCCGTCGCGTCGAACGCACCCGGCTCGCCGTCCGCAACCAGCATCCCGCCCTTCGCCACGAAGCCGCGAAGCAGCGCCACCGCCCGGTCGCTCAGCACGATGGCCTGCGGCAGCAGGATCGTGCGCAGCCCGGCCAGCCGGGCCTCCGTCAGCGCGTCCGCATCGAGCCAGTCCGGCGTCCGGCCGAGATGGGCCAGCGCAGTGCCGGCCTCCTGCAGCGACGCGCGCCACGGGCTGTCGGAAAGGTCCTGGTCGTTGCTGCGCTGCGTCCAGTCCAGCCCCCGCGACCGGTCGAGGCGCCGGTCCAGCAGCCAGCGCATCCGGAACGAGCTCTGGCTGTAGAGCACGCCGACCGTGTCGCGCTCCGGCCGCGCCTGCAGCAGACGGGTGCCGAGCGGACCGCGCAGCGCGGCCAGCACCGGCGCAAGCGCCGCACCACGCCGCCCGGGCACGCCGTCCGGCCGCATGACCTGCCCGTCCGGGTCCCAGATCACCACGCCGCGCCCGCCCAGCAGCAGCGCGCGCCACAGCCGGTGCGCGTCCTCCGGGCCGTCTCCCTGCGCCGTGGTCAGCAGCACCAGCCCCGGATGGAACGCCTGCAGGATCCCGAACCCGTATCCGACCGACCCGTCCTCGATCACGTCCACCGCAGGCGCCAGGCGCGGATAATCGTAGCCGCCCCAGCCCGGCAGCTGCACGCCCTCGATCCCCGCACGCGCGCCCGGATCGGCGCGGTGTACCGCCGCCGTGCCGGCCCGCAGCGCGCCGGCGAACCGGGCGTCCATCCAGTCCTTGAAGTCCAGCCAGCCCGACACCGGCGCGGTGCCGTCCAACGCCTGGTCGGTGCGCGTCGGCCACACCTCCGACCAGCGGCGGAACCGGCCGTGCCAGGCCCGGTCGAGGCGGGACACGCTGCCGTATCGGGCCCGGAGCGTGCGCCGCCACGCCCGCACCACGCTGTCCGTCTCGTCGAAGTCCCACGCCGCCGACAGGTCGGCGATGCCGGTCTCGTCGCCCAGGGACAGGTAGAGCGCCGGCCGGCGCCGCGCCGTTTCGGCATGAACCGACAGCCGGCGCTCGATCGCCCGCAGCGCCTCGGCATCGCCGAGGCTCGGATGGCGCAGCCACAGCGACGGGTCCCGGCCCAGCCGCGCCCGCGCCACCAGAAGCTGGAACGCGGCGTTGACCGGCTGGCCCGGCTGCCAGCGGTGATAGGCGGCGTAGTAGTCGGTGGCGATGTTCTCCACCATCGGGTCGAGGCCGGCGCGTCGCACCTGGTCGAGCCCGGCCGCCAGCGACGCAACGTCGACCCGCGGCGTGCGCTGGCCGAACACGCGTGCGGCGGTGATGCCGATGCCTGGCAGCGCCCGCAGCGCCGCCGGCGGCAGGTCGTCCTGCCACAGGATCGCGGTGAAGCGGTCCCAGCGGGCGGCCGCGCCCCGGACCGGACACGCCGTGCCGAGCAGCACCGGCAGGGCCAGGCAGGCGGACCAGGAGATGCGGACCGTTCGCCGGCCAGCCGGTCCGGCGACGCGGTTCAGGACCGCCTGCGCCGCCGGATCAGGCCGAGCCCGAGCAGGCCCGCCCCGAGCAGCGCCACCGAGCCCGGCTCCGGCACCGCGACCGGCAGCACCGGGCTGGGCAGCACCGGACTGGGCAGCACCGGACTGGGCAGCAACGGGCTGATGACGGCATAAAGCTCCGCC
>CALMVN010000201.1:0-2290 GCA_937873225.1 uncultured Acetobacteraceae bacterium | reverse complement strand
GCTGACCGCCTCGGTGTCGAGGAACGGGATGCCGTAGGCGCCGGGCGTCGCCTGAATCGCAAAGTCGAGGCTGTAGGCCTCGACCTGCGGAACCGCGCTTCCCGGCAGCGCCAGGGCGAGGTCGATCCCGAGCACCGCCGAGTCCAGACCGGTTCCGGCCAGGATCGTGCCGCCCCCATAGGTGAAGCGGCCGATGTCGAACACCTGCCCGACGCCCACCCCGGCAAACCCCGGCGACGCGTCCGCGTCGCTGCCGGCCCCGTCGAAGGCAAGCGTGGCGGGCGCGAACAAGGGCAGCCCGAACCGGAGCGACGCGCTGCCGCCCGTCGCCGCGTCGGCATCGACGCCGAACGCCAGCGGCAACGGGTTGCCGGGACCGCCGGCATAAGCGTCCCAGGACCCGGTGGCGCTGCCGGAGAACAGGATGGCGTCCGCCCGGGCGAGGGTCGGGCTGCCGCACGCGCCGAGCAGGAGGCACAGGACCGAACGCTTGATCATGATGCCGGCCTCCCGCTGCCGGTGTCGCGACCGCACGCAAGATGCGGACCAGTCTGCAACCTATTGGTGTAGCCGGATCTTTTCGGTTGTCCCGATGCGACTGTAAACGATCCCGACACCGGCTCAGCCGGACAGTCCCGCCAGCCCCTGCTCGAGCCGCACCTGCGCCTGCACCCCGAGCGCTGCCACCGCGGCCTCGTTCGAGCCGCAGGAATGGCGGATGTCGCCGGCGCGTGCGGCGCCCTGACGCGTGCGAAGCGGAACCCCGTGCAGGCCGGCCAGAATCTCCGCCAGCGACCGCACCGACACCGCCCGGCCGGTGCACACGTTGAAGCGGCTCGCCTGCCCGCCAGGCGCCTGCACCGGCTCGCCAAGCCGGCGCATGCCCGCCAGCAGGTGCGCCACCACGTCGCCCACGTGCACGAAGTCCCGCGTCTGCCCGCCATCCCCGTGCAGGGTGATCTCCTCGCCGCGGCCGATCCGGTCGGCGAAGATCGAGATCACCCCGCTGTACGGCGAGCCCGGGTCCTGTCGCGGGCCGTACACGTTGAAGAAGCGCAGGCCCAGCGTCGGCACCCCGTGCACCAGGCTCGCCACCCGCGCATGCAGCTCGCTGCCGAGCTTGTCGGCGCCATAGGCGGTCAGCGGCGCCGGCACCCGGTCCTCGCGCGCCACCGCCTCGCCGGCATCGCCGTAGATCGCGGCCGAGGAGGCATACACCACCGGCACCCGGTTCTGCGCCCGCGCCGCGTCCAGCACCGCCACCGTGCCGCCCTGGTTGATCCGGTGCGTTCCCGGCCAGTCCTGGTTGCCGCGCTCCACCGAGGCGATGGCGGCGAGGTGGAACACGCCGTCGACCCCCTCCGCCGCCGCCCGCACGGCGCGGGGATCGGCCACGTCCCCGACCGCAAGCGACGCGCGGGGATCGAGGTTGCCGCGCTTGCCGGTCGACAGGTCGTCGAGCACGACCACCGCGTGGCCGCCGTCCAGCAGCGCATCGCACAGGTGCGAGCCGATGAAGCCCGCCCCTCCGGTGACCAGGTAGCGCTTCGGCCGGCTCACGAGCGCCCCCCCTGGGATCGCCACCGGCGCAGCGCGTCGCCGGCGGCCTGGCGCAGCAGCGCCGCCCCTCCCAGAGGATGCCTGGGGTCGGCGACCACGAGACCGGCCCGCTGCCGCCGCTCGGTCGCCCAGTGGCGCTTGTAGGGATCGTCGCCGCGTCCGAAATCCAGTGTCGTCACCTGTTCCTCGTCGATGAGGCGCCGGATCATCCAGGCCGTCAGCACCGTGCCCGGCGACTGCGCCCTGGACGTTTCGACATGGGCAAGCTTGTGCAGGATGGCGTGGCCCCGTTCCACCGTCCAGTACTGCGCCGCGATCGGGCGGCCGCCGCGTCGCAGCACCGCGATCCGCAGCACGCCCGCCCGTGCCGCGTCCGTCGCGAAGCGCGACGCGAAGCCGGGAAACGGCTCGGGGGCCTTCCAGCTCGCCGCATGCACCGCCTCGTACTCGGCCAGGTGGCCGGGCACCGCGTCCGGGTCGGCCGCCAGCAGGATCGTCGCGTCCGGATCGCGCTCGGTGCGCCCGAGGCGGCGGCGGATGGTCTCGCGCAGGGCGCCGGGCCGGTCGGCGAGGTAGCCGGCCCAGTTCCGCCCGCCGAGCCGCTCGTGCCAGTTGCCGAAGCCCGCGAACCAGGCGTGGCGACGGCCCCCCTGCCGCAGCCCGCGCAGCAGCGGATCCCAGCCCTCCCAGCCCGGATCGAGCGCGTCCAGGCGAAGCACCGGCGGCAGGT
>CALMVN010000200.1 GCA_937873225.1 uncultured Acetobacteraceae bacterium | reverse complement strand
GCGCTGCGCGGCTGGGTGCAGCGGGTCGACCCGCTGAACGGAGAGCGCAGCGGCGGGTGCCACATCCTGGTCACCGCCAACGGGGTGCGGGTGGCGCAGGTCAAGGCGGACCGCTACCGCGGCGACGTGGCGGCGGCACTCGGCGGCGACCCGAACTGCGGCTTCGAGATCATCCTGCCGAACGCGTTCCGTCGCGGCGGGCAGCAGAGCTTCCGCTTCGTGGTGACGCCGGACGACGTGGAGCTGGCCGGCAGCCCGCTGACCACCAGCCTGGTGGACGACCGGCTGGAAGCGCGGCTGCTCGAGATCCAGGCGACGGTGGACCGGCTGTACGGCGAGATCGGGCGGCTGCGCACCGAGGTCGCCGACGTGGTGCCGAAGCCCGCGTACAACCTCGGCGACTACGACCGCTGGGCGCGGCGCTACTACGACCGGCTGCGGGCGCGGGTGTCGGCGGAGCGGGCGCGGGAAGCGGCGTCGGTGGCGCCGGGGGAAACGGTGCCGCAGCCGCTGGTGAGCATCCTGGTGCCGACCTACAAGCCGATGATGTCGGACTTCACCGCGGCGGTGGATTCGGTGCTGTCGCAGACCTACCGCAACTGGGAGCTGATCATCGTCGACGACGGCGCCCGGTCGCCGGAGATCGCGGCGCGGATCAGGCAGTACTGCGCGCAGGATCCGCGCATCCGCGCGGTGACGCTGAAGAAGAACCTCGGCATCAGCGGCGCCACCAACGCGGGCCTGCGCGAGGTGCGCGGCGAGTACGTGGCGTTCTTCGACCACGACGACCTGCTGGTGGACGTGGCGATCGAGATGATGGTGCGCGCGGCGCGGGAAACCGGGGCGCGGATGCTGTTCTCGGACGAGGACAAGGTCGACCAGGCCGGCTACTTCCTGGAGCCGAACCTGAAGCCGGACTACAACCACCGCTACCTGCTGGGCTGCAACTACATCTGCCACCTGCTGTTCGTCGAGGCGAAAACGCTGGCGAAAGTGGGCGAGCTGCGCGCGGCGTATGACGGGGCGCAGGACCACGACCTGATCCTGCGGCTGGTGGAGGAGATCCCGCGGGGCGAGATCCACCACGTGCCGGAAGTGCTTTACCATTGGCGCAAGACGCCGAACTCGACGGCGGTGAACATCGGCAACAAGAGCTATGCGATCGACGCCGGGGTGAAGGCGGTGGGGGACCACCTCAAGCGGCTGGGGGTGAAGGCGGAGGTGAGCTCGATCCGCGGCCTCACGCTGTACGGGATCAGGTGGCTGCAGAAGGCGCAGCCCAAGGTGTCGATCATCATCCCGTTCAAGGACCAGGTGGAGACGACGAAGCGCTGCATCGACGCGCTGCTGGCCTTCACCGACTACCGGGAGTTCGAGATCGTGCTGGTGAACAACTGGTCGGTCACGCGGGAGGCGGCGGATTTCGTCAAGCGGGTATCGCGGCTCCACCGGGTGCGGGTGCTGACGATCGAGGAGGAGTTCAACTATTCCCGCCTGAACAACCTGGCCGCCCGCGACAACGACGCCGAGTACTACTTCTTCATGAACAACGACGTGTTCGTCGGCGACAAGGACTGGCTGAGGACGATCGTCGGCGAGGCGCTGGCAGCACCCGACATCGCTGTGGTGGGCGGCAAGTTCCTGTATCCCAACGACACGGTCCAGCACGCGGGCGTGGTGGTGGGGCCGGCGGGGGTCGCGGCGCACGGGCATCGCGGGGCGCCGGTGACCGATTACGGCTATATCGGCCGGGCCATGCTGAGCCACGAGGTGTCGGCGGTGACGGCGGCCGGGATGCTGATCAAGGCGTCGGTGTTCCACCAGGTCGGCGGGTTCGACGAGCAGCACCTCAAGGTCGCCTACAACGACGTGGATCTGTGCCTGAAGGTGGGCGAGGCCGGCTGGCGCATCGTGTGGTGCGCGGAGTTCACCGCCTACCACCACGAAAGCCTGTCGCGCGGCAGCGACGACCGGCCGGAGCACGAGGCGCGGTTCTTCGCCGAAACGCGCACCATGCAGGAGCGCTGGGGGGACAACCCGCGCTACCGGCGCGACCCGTTCTATTCCAAGCACTTCACCGTGGACCGGCAGCCGTTCTTCGACCTGGTCGATCCCGCGGAGGAGTGACGGCCGCCGCGTCGTCCGGCCGGCCCCGATCACGAAGTCGCAGGGGCGCTTGAAGCGGGGTTGGCCGCGACAGGGCCGCGTGCGAGCGTGCTCCCGTGCTGTGCGTGACGGGAGGCGGGATGCGACGAGCTGGCTGTCGTAGAGGCCCCCATGGCAGCGGAGGCTTCGGAACCGATCGGAAGCGCGTGCTTTCCGCGCGCGCCTGATCGATGCGCCAGCTTTTCGCGCCCGGCGCCGACGCCATCCTGCGCCTGGTCCTGCTGGTGGCGGCCGTCCTGGTGGTCGGCGGCCTGGTGGTGGCGGGCGGGATATCGCGCTCGAACTGGGCCTACGGCGTGGGCGTGGCGCCGACCCAGCCGGTGCCGTTCAGCCACAAGCACCATGTCGGCGAGCTCGGCATCGACTGCCGCTACTGCCACACCTCCGTCGAGAAGGCGTCGACCGCCGGCATCCCGCCGACCTGGACCTGCATGACATGCCATTCGCAGATCTGGACCGGCTCGCCCATGCTGGCGCCGGTGCGCGACAGCCTGGCCGACGACAAGCCGCTGCACTGGACGCGGGTGAACCGGCTGCCGGACTACGTGTACTTCAACCACTCGGTGCACGTCACCAAGGGCATCGGCTGCTCGAGCTGCCACGGGGCGATCAACACCATGCAGCTCACCTATCGCGCGCACGCCTTCACCATGGCGTTCTGCCTGAACTGCCACCGCAACCCCCAGCGGTTCATCCGCACGCCGGACCAGGTCTGGAACATGGAATGGCAGCCGGGCGCCGACCAGGAGCGGATCGGCCGGGCGCTGGTGGCGCAGGCGCACATACGGCCGGGCGCGCAGCTGAGCGACTGCTCGACATGCCACCGGTGAGGGGCGGGCGATGACGGCGGATCCGGACGACCTCCAGGCGATCCGGGCGGCGCTGCGCGCCCGCGACGCGCGCGGCCGGCTCGACTGGCGCAGCCTGGAGGAGGTGGCCGGCACGCCGGCGTTCCGCCGCTTCCTGAAGACGGAATACCCGTCGGTCGCGGACCTCGCCGGGCCCGGCGGCGGGATCGACCGGCGCCGGTTCTTCCGGGTGATGGCGGCCTCGCTGGCGCTGGCGGGGCTGGCCGGCTGCGACGACGCGGATTCGGACACGGACGGCCGCACGGAGGAGGTGGCGCCGGTGCGCGATCCGGCGCACGCGCACGCGCAGTCGGTGCTGCGCTACGCCACCGCCACCCTGACCGACGGCCATGCCAACGGCGTGCACGTGCTGACGCGCTACGGCCGGCCGATGAAGATCGAAAGCAACGACGGGCACCCCTGGACGCGCGGCGGCACCGACCTGCAGGGGCAGGCGTCGATCCTGGAGCTGTACGACCCGTTCCGCTCGCAGGCGGTGCTTCAGGACGGGCGCGCCACCGACTGGGACGCCCTGCGGGCGGCGCTGCTCGGGCCGATGGCGGCGTTGCGGGCCGAAGGAGGCCAGGGCGTGCGGCTGCTGACCGGGCCGGTCACCTCGCCGTCGCTGGCGGCGCAGGTCGCGTCGCTGCACGCGGCGATGCCGCAGCTGCGCTGGCACGGGCACGAGCCGGTATCGCGGGCGGGGGTGAGGGACGGCAGCCGGCGGGCGTTCGGTCAGGTGCTGGACACGCGCTGGCGGTTCGACCGGGCCCGGGTGGTGGTGGCGCTGGACGGCGACTTCCTTGATCCGGGGCCGCAGCAGGTGGGGGTGTCGCGGGACTGGATCACGGCGCGGCGCGGGTCCGCCGATCGGGGGCCGCTGCTGACGCTGCACGCGTTCGGGCCGACGCCGTGCCTGACGAGCGCCAAGGCGGACCACCATGCGCCGCTGTCGGGCGCGGAACTGGTGGCGCTGGCCGGATGCCTGGCGGACGGGCGCGACTGGGAGGGCGCGCAGGCGCCGGCGGTGCGCCGGGCGGTGGCGGCGCTGGAAGGGGCGCGGGGCGCCGGCATCACGCAGCCGGCCGAGGTGCACGAGGCGGTGCACCGGGCCAACGCGCGGCTGGGCAACCTCGGCGGGCCGGTGTTCCAGACCGCGCCGGCGGAGGTGCCGGTCGAGGACGTCGCGTCGCTGGTGGGCGCGATGCGGCGGGGCGAGGTGCGCGCCCTGCTGATGCTGGGCTGCAACCCGGCCTACGACGCGCCGGCGGATCTCGGCTTCGTCGACGCGCTCGGCCGGGTGCCGCTCAAGATCCACGCCGGCGTCACCGTGGACGAGACCGCCACCCATTGCGACTGGCACCTGCCGCTGGCGCACCCGCTGGAAGGCTGGGGCGACGCGCGCGCGGTCGACGGCACCGTGTCGCTGCTGCAGCCGACGATCGCGCCGTTCTATGACGGGCGCTCGGTGCCGGAAATCCTGTCGCTGCTGTTCGAGACGCAGCCGCGGGACGGGATGACGCTGCTGCGGTCGTACTGGGCGGGCCAGTGGGGGAGCGGGTCGGACGCGCAGTGGCAGGCGTCGCTGCGACACGGCTTCGTGGAGGGGAGCGCGCTTGCCCCGGTGGCGGCCACGCTTGTGGCGGCCGCGGCACCTGCGTCCCTGCCCTCCCCCGATGCGACCGGTGGGGCGGCCGGCGGGCTGGAGCTGCTGTTCCGGCCGGACCCGTCGATCCGGGACGGGTCGCTGGCGGACAATGCCTGGCTGCAGGAATGCCCCAGGCCGCTGACCAGGATCGTGTGGGAGAACGTGGTGGCGGTGTCGCCGCTGCTGGCCGGGCGGGAGGGGATCAGGAACGGCGACGTGCTGGAGATCGAGGCGGGCGGGCGCCGGCTGGAGGCGCCGGCCTGGATCACGCCAGGCCAGGCGGAGCACAGCCTGACGCTGACGCTGGGCTACGGGCGTCGCGCGCCGGAGATGCTGTCCTACGGGCTGGGCTACGACGCCTATGCGCTGCGGCAGGACGCGACGCCCTGGCGGGTGGACGGGGTGACGATGCGCCGCACCGGACGGCGGGTGACGGTCGCGACCACGCAGGACCATTCCTCGATGGAAGGGCACGACTTCGTGCGGATGCAGCATCCGGGCGAGCGGCAGCGGGACGGGGCGTCGGAGCGGCCGCCGACGCTGTATGCCGACAGCCTCGCCACGCCCGGGGACGGGCGCGGCGGCGGGCACGGCGACGGGCGCGCCTGGGGCATGGTGATCGACCTGGACAGCTGCATCGGCTGCAATGCCTGCGTGGTGGCGTGCCAGAGCGAGAACAACGTCGCCGTGGTCGGGCGCGAGCAGGTGATGCAGGGCCGGGAGATGCACTGGCTGCGCATCGACCGCTACTACGCGGGCGGGCTCGATGCGCCGGACACGCGGTTCATGCCGGTGCCGTGCATGCACTGCGAGGACGCGCCGTGCGAGGTGGGCTGCCCGGTGGAGGCGACGCTGCACGACCACGAGGGGCTCAACCTCATGGTGTACAACCGCTGCGTCGGCACGCGGGCCTGTTCCGGCTACTGCCCGTACAAGGTGCGCCGGTTCAACTGGATGGACTATTCGGCGGGCGCAGCACCCTCGATCCAGGCCATGCGCAACGTCGACGTGACGGTGCGCGCGGCGGGGGTGATGGAGAAGTGCACGTACTGCGTGCAGCGGATCGCGGAGGCGCGGATCGACAGCGACAAGTCCGGGCAGCCGATCGCCGACGGCGCGGTGCGCACCGCCTGCCAGACCGCCTGCCCGACCCGGGCGATCAGCTTCGGCAACCTCGACGACCCGCAGGCCGAGGTGACGGCGCAGCGGGCGGACGGGCGCAACTACGCGCTGCTCGGCGAGCTGGGGGTGCGCCCGCGCACCACCTATCTTGCGGGGCTGCTGCCGCCGGGAGGTGCCGCATGACGGTGCACCCGACCACCCTGATCCGCTCCGACCAGACCTTCGAGAGCGTCGGCCGGTCGATCGAGCAGGCGGCGTTCGGCAAGGTCCAGCCGGCCTGGTGGCTGGCGGTCGCGGCGTCGGTCGGGCTGATCGGGCTGCTGGTGGTCTCGGTCGGGTGGCTGTTCGTCGAGGGCGTCGGGGTCTGGGGCAACAACATCCCGGTCACCTGGGCGCTCGACATCGTCGGCTACGACTGGTGGATTGGCGTCGCCACCGGCTCGCTGGTGCTGTCGGTGCTGCCGCTGCTGCTCGATCGGAGCTGGCGCGGCGCGATCGCGCGGGTTTCCGAGACGGTGGCGGTGCTGGCGGCGGTGGCGGCGGGGATCTACCCGATCATCCATCTCGGGCGGCCGTGGTTCTTCTACTGGAACCTGCCGTACCCGAACACCATGGTGCTGTGGCCGCAGTTCCGCTCCCCGCTGTACTGGGATGCGATCGACATCCTCGGCTTCCTCGTGGTCAGCCTGTCGGTCTGGTACCTGGGGCTGCTGCCCGACCTGGCTGGCCTGCGCGACCGTGCGGTGGACCGGCTGCACGGCGACGACCGGGAGGGGAGCGGCGGGCGCTTCGCGCGTCGGATCGCGCAGTTCTACGGCGTGGCGGCGCTGGGCTGGCGCTCCTCGGCGCCGCACTGGCATCGGCGCGGGCAGGCGCTGCGGATCATCGGGCTGCTGGGCATCGTGGTGGTAGTGTCGCTGCAGACCGGGGCCGCGGTGATGTTCGCGGGCGCGCCGGAGCCGGGCTGGCACGACACGCTGCAGCCGGTGGAGTTCGTGGTGGTGGCGCTGTTCTCCGGCGTCGCCGCCAGCACGCTGGTGGTGGTGGTGGTGCGCGCCGCGTTCTCGCTGGGCGGGGTGATCACCGAGGCGCATCTCGACCGGCTGGGACGGCTGCTGCTGGGGATCGGGCTGCTGGACGCGTATTGCGTCGCCACGGAGATGTTCGCGACCGGGACCAGCGGCAACAGCTACGCGGTGGCCTCGATGGCGCAGCGGCTGCACGGGCCGCATGCCTGGGCGTTCTGGACCATGGTGCTGGCCGGGCTGCTGCCGGTGCAGCTGCTGTGGCTCAAGGGGGCGCGGCAGTCGCCGCCGCTGCTGCTGCTGATCGCCCTCGCGGTCTGCGTCGGCACCTGGGCGGACCACTTCATGGTCATCGTGGTGACGCTGCAGCACGACTTCCTGCCGTCCTCGGACCAGGCGTACTCGATCGGGCTGTGGGCGGTGGCGACGTTTCTCGGCTCGTGCGGGCTGTTCCTGTTCCTGCTGCTGCTGGCGATGCGGCTGCTGCCGGTGCTGGCGGCGGCACCGGTGCGGGCGCTGACCCATCCGGGCGCGGAATCGACCCGGACGCCGGTGTCGTCGGACCGGATCGACCTGCCGAAGGACGCGCCGCTCTGGGGCGTCGCCGCGGAATACGACGAGGCGGATCAGATGATCCGCGCCGCGTCGTCGCTGCGGCAGCACAGGCTGGGGCGGATCGACCTGTACTCGCCGGTGCCGCTGCCCGAGGCGGCGGCGCTGCTGTCCCTGTCCGGGCCGGGGATCCGGCCGCTGGCGGTGGCGGGTGCGGTGCTGGGCGGGGCGGCAATGATGGCGATGTGCCTCCTGGCGACCGGGTACGACTACGTGTTCCTGATCGGCGGCCGGCCGCGGTTCTCCTGGCAGGCCTTCGTGGTGCCGACGGTGTCGTTCGCCGCCCTGAGCGGGACGGTGGTCGGCATCGCGGCGATGCTGTTCGGCAACCGGATGCCGCGGCTGAACCATCCGGCGTTCAACATCCCGGGCATCGGCGGCGCCACGCGCGACCGCTACTTCCTGGTGGTGGAGGCACGGGAGGAGTTCGATCCGGGCGCGGTCGAGGCGGCCATCGCCGCCCTGCCCGACCGGCCCCTGGTGGTGCACCGGGTGCGCCGGTGAGGGAACGGCTCGCGCTCCTGGTGCTGTGCGGGTTGGCGCTGGCAGGGTGCAAGCGGCACGACATGTACACGCAGCAGCGCTCGCAGACCTGGGACCAGAGCAGGTTCTTTCCGAACGGGTTGTCCATGCGGCCGCCGGCGCCGGGCGCGGTGCCGGTGCAGGAGGACGATCCGGACGTGCCGCAGCCGGCGGTGGTGACGCAAGCGATGCTGGCGCGCGGCGCGCAGCGGTTCGACATCTTCTGCACCCCCTGCCATGGCCGAAGCGGGGACGGGAACGGCATGATCGTGCAGCGCGGCTTTCCGCATCCGCCCTCGTTCCACACCGACCGGCTGCGGGAGGCCAAGGCGCAGCACTTCTACGACGTCATCACCAACGGCTACGGGGTGATGTACGGCTACGCGTCGCGGGTGCCGTCGGCGGATCGCTGGGCGGTGATCGCCTATGTCCGGGCGCTGCAGCGCAGCCAGGGCACGCCGGCGGCGTCGCTGACCGCAGACGACCGCGCGGCGCTGGCGCAGGTGGCACCGTGAGCGGGCTGGTGGCGATCCGGGGAGCGGCAGGGCAGGACGACCGCAGGCGCTGGCTGTTGCCGGCGGCCGGGATGCTGCTGCTCCTGGTGCTGCTGGTGCTGGGGCTGGCCGGGGTGCGGGTGATGCCGTCCTACCTGTCGGCGTGGCTGTTCGTGCTGTCGGTGCCGACGGGCGCGCTGCTGCTGGCGACCGGGATCGAGGCGTTCTCCGATGACGAGGCGGACGGGGTGCGGGCCGGGATGCTGCTGGCGCCGCTGCGCGCGCTGCTGCCGCTGCTGCCGGTGGCGGCGGTGTGCGGGGTGCCGGTGCTGCTGTCGCCGTCGTTGAGCGATCCGCATGCCTGGCCCGGCGCCGGGTTCGGCCGGAGCTGGTTCGCGCACGGCTTCTCCGGGTTGCGCAGCGTGCTGTTCCTGGCGCTGTGGAGCGGGCTCGCCCTGTGGTTCGCTGGACCGGGAACGCGTCGTGGGCTGGCCGGGCTGGCGTTCGCGGCCATGCTGGTGACCGGCACGCTGGCGGCGTTCGACTGGGCGATGTCGGTCGAGCCGGGGCTGGCCTCGTCCTCGTTCGGGCTGCTGCTGCTGTCCGGACAGGCGGTCTCGGCGGCGTCGCTGGCGGTCCTGCTGGCGGGCCGGGACGCACGCGGCGGCTTCGCGGTCCCGATCCTGGTCCTGCTCTGGGTTTGGGCCTTCCTTCACTTCACCCAGTTCCTGGTGGTCTGGTCGGCCAACCAGCCGGACGAGTCGGCGTGGTACCTGCACCGGCTCGGCGGCCTGGGCGGGGCGGCGATCTGCCTGGGCGCGCTGCTGCCGGTGCTGGCGCTGCTGCTGCTGCCGGTGCGGAGCCTGGCGCTGCGCGGCTGGCCGGTGCGGCTGGTGGCGGCGTTCGCGCTGCTGGTGCAGCTGCTGCAAGGCTTCTGGCTGGTCACGCC
>CALMVN010000199.1:3473-10869 GCA_937873225.1 uncultured Acetobacteraceae bacterium | reverse complement strand
AGCGTGCGGCGCACCTTCGTGGAGCCGCTGTCGACGGCGGAAGCCTTTGTCACGGTCATCCTGACCCTGGTCGGCGAAGCCTGCGCGCTGCTGGAGCAGCGCGGCGAGGGTGCGCGCCGACTCGATTTGGTCTTCGAGCGCGTCGACGCGACGGTGCAGGTGGTGCGGATCGGCACGGCGCGGCCGTCCCGCGACGTGCGGCACCTGGCGCGGCTGCTGGACGAGCGGGTCGAGGAGGTCGATCCGGGCCTGGGCGTCGAGGCGATGCGGCTGGTGCTGCCGCTGGTCGAGCCGCTGAGCTACGGGCAGCAGGCGAGCGGCCTGATAGGCGACGAGGCAGGGGACGCCGACCTGTCGGAGCTGGTCGACCGGCTGGTGAACCGGCTCGGACCGGGCAAGGTCTACCGGCTGCAGCCGATCGAGAGCGACGTGCCGGAGCGGTCGCAGCAGGCGGTGCCGATCCAGGGATCGACCGGCGCGGTGCCCTGGACGTCGCCCTGGCCGCGGCCGGTGCGGCTGCTGCGCCGGCCCGAGCCGGTCGAGGCGCTGGCGATGATGCCGGACCACCCGCCCAAGGCCTTCACGTGGCGCAAGGTCCGGCACCGCGTCGTCCACGCCGACGGGCCGGAGCGCATCACCGGGGAGTGGTGGGTGCGCTCGACCGAGCTGGTCGCGGTTCGCGACTACTGGATCGTCGAGAACCAGGAGGGCCGGCGCTTCTGGCTGTTCCGCCAGGGCGACGGCGTCGATCCGACTACGGGCGGCCTCGCCTGGTTCCTCCACGGCTTCTTCTGACAGCGGCACCCCATCATGACCGACGACGACAAACGAGAACTGCGTCCTGCGAGCACGGAGGAAATCGAGCAGTGCCTGTCGTTCGCGCTGCGCTACGACGGCCGCAAGCGCGTGCGCCATGCCGACGATGCCATGGCGCGCATCACCGCCGAGCGACTGGTCCAGCACCTGGAGCGGTCGGGATACGTCATCCTCAGGAAACCTGCGGGTGCGATGCCGTCGACGAGCGGGCACAGGCACCCCAACGCCGACTAGGCACCGGTCATGCCGGACTACGTCGAGCTGCAGGTCACGTCGAACTACTCGTTCCTGCGCGGTGCCAGCCACGTCGAGGAGCTGTTCGTCGAGGCGAAGGCGCTGCGGCTGCCGGCGATCGCCATCCCCGACCACAACACGCTCGCCGGCATCGCGCGCGGCCACGCGCGGGCCGAGGAGGTCGGGATCCGGCTGATCGTCGGCTGCCGCTTGGCACTCCGCGACGGCCTGCCGCTGCTGGTCTACCCGACCGACCGGGCGGCCTACGCCCGGCTGTGCCGGTTGCTGACGCTCGGCAAGGGGCGGACGGGCAAGGGCGGCTGCGACCTGTCCTGGAAGGACCTAGTCGCGCTGGGGGAGGGGCTGCTGATGGTCCTGCTCCCGGACGCTGCGGACGACCGGCTCGCCGAGGAGCTCCGCCGCCTGCGCGGGGACTTCGGCGGCCGCTGCTACCTGGCGCTGACCCTGCGGCGCCGGCCGGGAGATCTGGTGAGGCTGCGGCAGCTGCACGACCTGGCGCAGGCGGCGCGCGTGCCGACGGTGGTGACGGGCGACGTGCTCTATCACGATCCGAGCCGGCGCATCCTGCAGGACGTGGTGACCTGCATCCGCGAGGGCTGCACGATCGACGCGGCCGGCTTCCGGCGCGAGCGCTTCGCCGACCGGCACCTCAAGGCGCCGGACGAGATGGTGCGGCTGTTCCGCGACTACCCCGAGGCGCTGGCGCAGACGGTGGAGATCGCCGACCGCTGCCGCTTCAGCCTGTCGGAGCTGCGCTACCAGTATCCGGACGAGGCCGACGTGCCGGGCGAGACGCCGCAGCAGGCACTGGAGCGGGCAGTGCGCGACAGCATCCCGCTGCGCTACCCGAACGGCCTGCCACCCGACGTCGCTAGGCAGCTGCGGCACGAGCTCAAGCTGATCGAGAGCCTCGAGTACGCCCCCTACTTCCTGACGGTGAACAGCATCGTCCGCCACGCACGGTCGAAGGACATCCTCTGCCAGGGACGGGGATCCGCTGCCAACTCGGCCGTCTGCTACGTGCTGGGTGTCACCTCGATCGACCCGGTGCGGTCGGGCCTGCTGTTCGAGCGGTTCGTGTCGGCTGAGCGGCGCGAGCCGCCGGACATCGACGTCGACTTCGAGAGCGAGCGGCGCGAGGAGGTGATCCAGTGGGTCTACGAGCGCTACGGCCGTGACCGGGCAGCGCTCTGCTGCACCGTCATGCGCTTCCGCGCCCGCGGCGCCATCCGCGACGTCGGCAAGGTGCTGGGGCTGACCGAGGATGTGACCGGGGCGCTGGCCAGCCAGGTCTGGGGCTGGTCGGAAGAGGGCGTGCAGACCGAGCACGCGGAGGAGCTGAACCTCAACCTCAGCGACCGCCGGTTGCGCCTGACGCTGCAGCTGGCGCGCGAGCTGATCGGCTTCCCGCGGCAGCTCGGCACCCACCCCGGCGGCTTCGTGCTGACCCAGGACCGGCTGGACGACTTGGTGCCGATCGAGCCGGCGACGATGACCGACCGGCAGGTCATCGAGTGGGACAAGGACGACATCGACGCGCTCAAGTTCATGAAGGTCGACGTGCTCGGCCTGGGCATGCTCGGCTGCATGCGCCGGTCGTTCGAGCTGCTCGAGCAGCATCACGGCCGGCGGCTGGACATCGCCACCATCCCGGCCGAGGACCCGGCGACCTACGCCATGATCCGCAAGGCCGACACGCTCGGCACCTTCCAGATCGAGAGCCGGGCGCAGATGAGCATGCTGCCCCGGCTGAAGCCCACGACGTTCTATGACCTGGTGGTGCAGGTGGCGATCGTCCGGCCGGGGCCGATCCAGGGCGACATGGTGCACCCCTACCTGCGCCGCAGGGAGGGCCTGGAGAAGCCGGACTACCCGAAGCCGGAGCTCGAGCGGGTGCTTGGCAAGACGCTGGGGGTGCCCCTGTTCCAGGAGCAGGCGATGCAGGTCGCGATCCAGTGCGCCGGCTTCACCCCGGGCGAAGCCGACCAGCTCAGGCGGTCCATGGCGACCTTCAAGTTTACCGGCGGCGTGTCGCACTTCAAGGACAAGCTGATCCAGGGGATGGTGGACCACGGCTACGAGCAGGCTTTTGCGGAACGGACCTTCAGCCAGCTGGAGGGCTTCGGCTCCTACGGCTTCCCCGAGAGCCACGCCGCCAGCTTCGCGCTGGTGGCCTACGCCAGCAGCTGGATGAAGTGTCACTACCCGGACGTGTTCTGCGCCTCGCTGCTGAACAGCCAGCCGATGGGCTTCTACGCTCCGGCGCAGGTGGTGCGGGACGCGCGCGAGCACGGGGTCGAGATCCGGCCGGTCTGCGTCAACGCCAGCCGCTGGGACTGCACCCTGGAGCCGCGGGGGGAGAAGCGCCGCGGCTTCGCCGTGCGCCTGGGCCTGCGCATGGTGAAGGGCCTGGCCAACCACCATGGGGCGCAGCTGGTGGCGCACCGGGCCGACGAGCCCTACCGCAGCGTCGAGGAGATCTGGCGCCGGGCGGACGTGCCGGCCGCCGCCCTGGAGCGGCTGGCGGAGGCGGACGCCTTCCGGGGGATCGGGCTCGACCGGCGCCAGGCGCTGTGGGCGGTGAAGGGCCTGGCCGACACGGTGCTGCCGCTGTTCGCGGCTGCCGATGCGCCCCGCCGGCCCCTGCCGGAGCTGGTGGAGCCGCAGGTGGCGCTGACGCCGATGAGGGAGGGGCGAGAGGTGGTGGAGGACTACCGCAGCACTGGGCTGAGCCTGAAGCAGCATCCTGTCGCCTTCCTACGGGAGGCGCTGCGGGTGCGGAAGATGGTCACCTGTGCCGACCTGGCGCGGATCCGGGACGGCCGCCGGGTGGTCGTGCCCGGCATCGTGCTGGTGCGGCAGAAGCCGGGCTCGGCCAAGGGGGTGATGTTCATCACCATCGAGGACGAGACCGGGGTGGCCAACCTGATCCTGTGGCAGGACCGGTTCGCGGCGCAGCGCCGGCTGGTGCTGTCGGCCGGGATGATCGCCTGCGACGGCAAGGTGCAGCGGGAGGGCGACGTGGTCCACGTCATCACCGATCGGCTGGAGGATCTGTCAGACCTGCTGCGCAGCGTGGGCGAGCGGGACGAGCCGTTCCCGATCCAGCATGGGCGGGGCGACGGCGCGACGCATCCAGGCGCCCGGGATCCGCGGGATGGGCCGGGTGCCGGCCCAGGTGGGCGGCCAGCACGGGACATCTATATCCCGGATCTTCGCCTTGGTTCAGGCATCAAGGTGCCAACACGGGACTTCCGCTAAGCGCTCATCTCGGACACTGAAACGATGGTGCGCTCGGCCCGAAAGCGGGCATAGCGCACTAACAATATATCTTATGACAATCTGCAGCGGTGCCGGCTCAAAGAGGGGCAGCGCGGTAAACAAGCGTCTTGATCTGCCATTGGGTTCATCTCCTCCCGCACGCCCTGCGCCGGACCAAATGGACATCTTCTACTCCGCCTCAACGCTCTCCCTTGGCACGCAGGGAGGGCGAACGGTGTGAGCGGACTGCATCGCCATCGTAAGCGCGATCGTCTGATACCGCCTTGCCTAGAAGCTGACTTGGTTAAGGTACGGGTAGCTGGTGAGTGAGGTCATCCGAGCTGGGCTGATTTTGTGCCCCGCAGAGTGCGTCGACGATGGCGTCGTAGCTGTTGAGTAACCAGGTCAGCTTCTAGGCCGGGCGGTATGGGTGAGCTGCTGCCGGTTCGGTGGACACCCGGTTTAGGGTGTTTCACAGGATTGGAGGGTGCGGATGGGACGGCGACAGTTCAGCCGGGAGTTCAAGCTGGAGGCGGTCCGGCTGGTGAAGGAGCGTGGGGTTTCGGTGGTGCAAGCCAGCCGGGACCTTGATGTTGGCGAGAGCATCCTGCGGCGCTGGATCAAGGAGCTCACTGCGGATCCCGGGCAGGCGTTCCCGGGTCAGGGCCAGCTCAAGCCGGAGCAGCAGGAGATCGATCGGCTGCGGCGTGAGGTCGCCAAGCTCAAGGCGGAGCGCGACATCCTAAAAAAAAGCCGCGGCCTACTTCGCGAGGGAGTCGTTGTGAAATTCGGCTTCATCGCGAAACACCGAGGGATCTGGCCGGTGCGATGGCTTTGCGAGGCGCTCGGTGTCTCGCGCAGTGGGTTTCACGCCTGGCTGATCCGCTCTCCCAGTGCCCGGGCGCGCAGCGATGAAGCCCTCGGCGCCAAGGTCAAGGCCAGCTTCGTCGGCAGTGACCGGACCTATGGCGCCCGGCGGGTCTGGCATGAGGTGTTGGCCGAAGGTGCTGCATGTGGACTTCATCGCGTTGAGCGTCTGATGCGCGAACAGGCCTTGAGGGCCCGACCACGCCGCAGGGGCCTGCCCTCGGACAAGGGCACCCGGCATGAGGCAGCAGACAACGTGCTGGATCGGCAGTTCGAGGCAACGGCGCCGAACCAGAAGTGGATCGCCGACTTCACCTACATCTGGACGGCCGAGGGCTGGCTCTACGTGGCCGCCGTCATCGACCTGTTCTCGCGCCGTGTGGTGGGCTGGTCGATGAGCGCCACGATGGCCGCCCAGCTGGTCGCGGACGCGTTGATGATGGCGATCTGGCGCCGAGGCAAACTGGATGCGCTGCTCCATCACTCGGATCAAGGAAGCCAATACAGCAGTGAGCAATTCCAGAAGCTGCTGGCCGACCATGGCGTCACCTGCAGCATGAGCCGGTCGGGCAACGTGTGGGACAACGCGGCGATGGAGAGCTTCTTCTCCGCGCTGAAAACCGAGCGGACAGCCCGCAAGGTCTACCGCACCAGGGACCAGGCCCGGACCGACGTGTTCGACTATATCGAGCGGTTCTACAACCCGCGTCGACGCCACTCGACCATCGGCTATCTCAGCCCTATGGAGTTCGAGCGGATCAAAGCGTCAGCTTAAAGTGCGTGTCCACCGAACCGGCAGCAGCTCAGGGAGCCTGTTTGACCGGATGACCTAATCAAGCGTTGTCCTATTGTGAGGAGACAGGCGATGTGGACTGATGCAGGGCGGGAGCGATACAGGGATGACAGACGACACTACCTAGGCAATCTGACAGGCGCCGTCAGCATCTCCAACTGCCATCGCCTGAGAGCCTATCAACGCCCCGAATACGTCGCCGCATACTCAACAGGCTCTGAGAGTTCGATCACACGCAGTCGGAGGGTAGAGTTCGACTGCCAGACGACTCACCTTCTGGCGCACCCCTCACGACCGGATCTGACGTCGAGGCGTCCCCACCTTCGCCTCGGACTTCGCATTGGACTCCTCAACAACCACCCTCGATCCAACGTCCTTGCAACTCATATTTTAATGTGTCAGTAGTCATAAATGTCTGTGCGCTGAGGGACGGCGAGCGTTTGACCTATCCGGATTTCCTAGCGGAGCTGGGCAGCGCCGGGCTCACGGTGCGGGAGTTCGCGTCGCTGGTTCAGATGCGGCCAAATTCGATCTCGAACTACGCCAGTTCACACGAGATCCCCGCCCATCTGGCCGTGATCGCAGCCTTGGTGTCCGAGTTGCGCAAGCACGGGCTGGATCATCAACCCGTATTCGCGAGGCTGCAGCTAACTGCTAAACGCCCTCGCGGTCGCGCCGAACGCGGCCGGTTTGGCGGCAATTCCCCGCGTCGGCTCGGGCTCTGACGTGAAAGCGCGCCGCCTTACCCTTGACCACGTTGCCGCCTGCCTCGACTGGCCGCATACGCACGCGCTGCTGCGACCGTCAGGCGGCGGTCCGGAGGTGCTGGCGGAGCTCGCGCGCGAGAAGATCGGCAGGGGGCTGGCTGCGCTTTTACCGCTAGGCGCCTTCCGCACCGCTCTCCTAACGGCCGAACCCGACGCCGAGGGTACCGACGCGCCGTTGGCGATCGTCATTGAATTTGGTGCGGTCGCCGGCCCTGCGGTGTTGCGAGAGGCCCATCGGCTTGCCTGGAATTTCTCCCACAGTCCGACGCTGATCACGATCGAGCCGGACCTAGTTCGCGTCTGGACATGCTGCGAGACGCCGCCGGGAGCGGATCGCTCCTTGGAGCCAGTGAAGATTCTCGAGGTGTCGAGCGAGGTCTTCGCAGACCCTTCCACGGCGTTGCAGGCTCAGGCCAGCCGGGCGTTGCACTGGCTGAATCTGGTCTCTGGAGAATTCTTCGCGCAGCATCCCGGCCGGTTCGACCGGGACGGGCGTGCCGACCAGCTTCTCCTTCGCAATCTGCGCCACATCCGCGCGATCCTTGCACGCGAAGGATTGGTTGACGACGACGTTTGCCATGATCTCCTCGCGCGGGTGATCTTCGTGCAGTTTCTGTTCGACCGTCGGGACAGCGAC
>CALMVN010000199.1:0-3463 GCA_937873225.1 uncultured Acetobacteraceae bacterium | reverse complement strand
GCCCTCAACGTGGAAAGCCTCAAACGCCTCCACGCGGACGGTACGCTCTCTCGCGCATACAAGTCGTTCCCGGCGATTATGGCTGACTACGACGACACCTACCGGCTCTTCGCCTGGCTGAACCTGCGCTTCAACGGTGATCTTTTTGCTGGCAAAGGGTCTACACCTCAAGAGCGCGCGGTCGGCTGGGCGCGTGAGCAAGAGATCGTCAGGCCCGCGCACCTCAAGCTGTTGGCCGATTTCATCAGCGGCGATTTGGACATGCCGACGGGCCAGGGCTGCCTCTGGCCGCTCTACTCCTTTGACGTCATCCCGCTGGAGTTCATCAGCAGCATATACGAGACTTTTGTCACCGAGCGCGCGGCGCGCGACGGAATCTTCTACACGCCACCGCACCTCGTCGACTTTGTGCTCGATCAAGTCCTGCCCTGGCGTGGTACGGAGTGGGACCTTAAGGTGCTGGACCCGGCCTGCGGCTCGGGCATCTTCCTCGTCAAGGCCTTCCAACGGATCGTGTACCGCTGGAAGCAGGCCCATCCCAAAGAGACGATAAGGGCCGACGTTCTACGCCGTCTGCTGACGGCCACCCTCCTGGGCGTCGACAAGGACCCCCACGCCGTCCGGGTCGCCTGCTTCAGCCTCTACCTAGCCATGTGCGATGAGATCGAGCCCAGGCACTACTGGTCTCAAATCCGGTTTCCAGACATGCGGGGTCGCCGGTTGGTCTGCTCGGACTTCTTCGAAGCTGGGGAGGACTTCGACGAGGCGGTTGACGGAGCGCGTTACGACCTTGTGATAGGCAACGCACCCTGGGGAGACGGACTGGCGACGGAACTGTCAAACGCTTGGGCGGCCCGCTATGACTGGGAGATTGCCAACAGGGACATCGGCGGGCTCTTTCTGGCGAAGGCTGCGGCGCTGAGCAGGGCCGGCGGCCGCGTAGCGATGATCCAGTCGGCGAACGCGCTGCTCTTCAACGCGAGCGGTCCCGCCAGGCGTTTCCGACGACAGCTCTTCGGACGCTGCCGCGTGGAGGCCGTGTTCAACCTCTCGGCGCTGCGTTTCAAAGTGTTCAAGCGAAAGACGCACACGACCAAGACATCGGTCTCACCGGCGTGCGTGGTCGTGCTGCGCCCCGAGGCCGCCAGACCTGACGAGGCGCTCATCTACGCCAGCCCGAAAACGTTGGACCTCCAGGTCGAGGAGTTCGCGATTGTCGTCGAGCCTCATCAGGTCCATCGCGTGCCGCTCGCGGCGGCGCGCGACGACGCTTCGATCTGGACGACGCTGATGTGGGGTACGCCACGCGACGCGCAGCTGCTCGCCAAGCTTGGCCGTTTTGCGACCTTAGCTACCCTGAAGGGGAGCGAAGGTGTCCGCACCCGCCAGGGGATCGTTCTCGGCGACCGGCGGCGGGCGCTTCCGCAGATGAAGGGGCGACGGCTGTTCGTCGCGCACCAGTTTTCCGAGACGTCTCTCCTGGAACTCGACGCCGCAGAGCTGCCGCTCGTTGAAGACTTGAATGTTCACTCCAGGGACTCGACGGATTTCAGCGCCTTCGCTCCACCGCAGCTCCTGATCAAGCAGGGCTATCAGACCGCGCTCGGCCGCTTCCAGGCGCGCATGGTGACCAACGACGATGGCGAAGGCGTCGTTTGCAGCAAAAGCTACGTCAGCGCGACGGGGTCCGTTGAAATGATGACGGCCGCGTGCCTGGCTTACAACAGCCTAGTCGCCACCTACTTTATGCAGCTGCGAAGCGGACGCATGGCCGCCTACAGGCCCGAGGCCAACGTCCATGAGATCCTGGACGTGCCGCTCCCGCCCCTGGAACGTCTCGCCAAAAAGGTGGCGAACACGCTCGAGCAGATCGACGAAGTCGTGTTCGAAGCGTTCGGGCTTAAAGCCGCGGAGCGCGCCCTGATCGAGGACATGACCGCGCTCACTATTCCCGACTTCCGGGGAGACAGCCCCTCTTCTGGCGCTGCCTCGACACTCGACGCCGCCGAGGCCACGCTCAGGCTCTATTGCGAGACCTTCTTCAAGGTTCTGCGCGCCGGGTTCGGCCAGGCGAAGACGCTGGGCGCTACCATCTTCACCCCGCCGCAAGACGAGCCGCCGCTCTACCGCCTCCTGGCGATACGGCTGATGGAGGACGGGGCGGCTGGTGCCGGGGTTCAGCTCGCTCCGATCGGTCATCTCGGACTGATCGAGCAGCTTCGCCGCCTGAGCGCCACCCACCCGCAAGGCGGCATGCGCCTCTTGGGGCAGCGTCTGGCGCGCTTCTATGACGCGAGCTCTGGCGCCCCGACGATCTTTCTGCTGAAGCCGGACGCGCAGCGATACTGGACGCGCAGCATGGCGTTGAATGACGCCGATCAGGTCTGCGCCGACCTCTTCAACTGGTCGGCCGCCAGCCGGGTCGATCAAGGCTGATGTCTGCGGACGTTTTTGTTTGGGGTTCTTGGACTCCCGCCGCGGACGAAAACTTCGTTGACCTCGCTTGTCGCTGGATTGGCGCGGCAGAGGCAGCTTTCACAGACTTGGTCTGGAGCGGGTTCGAACGGCTCAAGCAGGTTGCGCCGCCGATCGACGTCCGCGATCTCGAGCGCAGCATCACTCAGGTGCTCGCCGCGGCGATCGACGACGTGGTGCCGGGAGAGGCGCCTTACTACGTCCAGCACGGCCCCTACGAGCGCGAGACGATGTTGGCTGCGCCGGCTCAGCCACCCGCCTACGACCTGGCCTTCGTGATGCGGGCGGACCCCCGGGCCATGTGGCCCGCCGAAGCGAAAATCCTCGCCACACCTAAAGCGCTGGCGGACTATCTCGCCGACGTCAACGATCAGTATCTGAGCTGTCGGTACGCGCCTTTCTCGGCTTCCGGCGCGATGTTGGGCTATCTCCTGAGTGGCGAAGCGGAAGAGGCGCTGGCCAATATTGGTGAGCGGCTCGGTGTGGCGTTCACCGAGGGCATGCCAATCGACCCAAGCCGACCTCACCGAAGCTCTTGGCACGATCGGTCGGTTCCGGCAGGAAAGCCTTATGCGGCTCGCTTCCGCTGCCACCATTTCATGCTCGGCTTCCATGGCCTGACCCGGGCTAGGGCGGTTCGAGCGGACTGATGCCTGCAGATCAGCCTGGCGGTAGTCCGCGCGGATGGGTCCGGCCGCGATCTCTGTCGAGCGAAAGGCAGTCTCGCTGATCGGGCCGCCACTCACCCCAGGTAAACGCTCTTTTGCGCGACAGCCCACGAACGTCCGCTGTAACGTCACACCTTCTCCAAAGTCGCCTGTCCGCTTCCGGCGACCCGGAACAAGATAGGGGAAGCTAGTTCAGACCGCGCGATGTCTGCACTATACGCCCAATCTTCGTCGTTCGGCGTCGCCTGCGGCTAGAGGCTGTTAGGGACTGACGGCGAGCTTGGCTACGTTCTTGAGCATGATGCAGACGAACGCGACAA
>CALMVN010000198.1 GCA_937873225.1 uncultured Acetobacteraceae bacterium | reverse complement strand
GCGTGACCGCGGAAGCCGAGCTGCTGCGCGAGGCGACGGTGCACAAGCTGTCCGCGCCGACCCGACGCGTGCTGACTCATCGTTTTGCCACGGTGGCCGCGAGCCGGCTGGCGGCGCTGGAGGACCCGGCCATCACCGCCTCGCTGCGCGCCGCACGCCGGGTGGAATGACCGTCTTCCGGCGCGCGGCTGGCCGCCATCATCGCCCGGTCTGCCATCCTGCAGGACGCCATCCCGTTCGAGCCTGTCGCCGGCGTGGTTCGGGATCGCTCTGGCGTGCCTTGAACCGCCTTGCCTGACACGCCGACGGCGGCATCTGCGCCGTGCTCACGTCGGTCGGGCCGCTCGGCGGCTCACAACGGAGCCGATGACCGCGAAGGACGGATCGCGGCCACGAACGCATCGACGACGCTGGGCGCAAGGGAGACCAGGTTACCGTAGATCGGGAACACGGCCAGCACGCCGGAATCGTTCCACACCAGATCGCACGACTCTCGCTGGTTCCAGATCTGGTGGCGGTCGCACGCGACGTAGAAATCCGTCCGTCCGGCATAGGTCAGCAGCAGGCGCCCGAACGGCGCGCCGGACGTCGCATCCTTCCACACGTGCACCCCGTGCTGCACTCCTTCCGAACGGAGCCTCTGCGGCACGGGCGGATGCCCGGCAGGCTGGCCGGAGGACCAGACATAGATGTCGTCCGGCAGGGTCAGCCGAAGCGGCATGTCTTGCGGGTCGAGTTGCCAACCCGTTGCAGCAGCCGGGCTGCGATACAGGCTGTTCCAGAACGCGGCCGGAAGTTCGACTTCCATGGCGTTGCCGAACCGCTGGACGTGGTCCGGGTCGGCCAGCTGGTCCGCCGGCAGCGGCACATGGTAGCGCCGGCCCTGGAACTCCACCAGGCCGCCGTCCCCGGCGCCGGCCGGTGTCGCGATCGAGCAGGCCAGGGCGAGCGTTCCCAGCAAGCGCCAAACCGCCATCCCTCTTCCTCCGTCCCGGCACGGCGTCCACCCGAGCGGTCGCGACGCTGCATCCTCGGCGAGGTGGTGCAACCTGGCAAAGCCGTCACCGTCACCGCGGACCCTCCCGCGTTCATGCGGCACGGCAAGCCTTCTGCCACACCTTATGGAGTCAGGCAGGGCGCCGTGCCAGACTGCGCCCCATGACCACCGCCCTTCCCGATCCCCCGTCCGAAGCCCTGCGCGACCGCTTCGAGGCGGCGCAGGGGATCGTCGCTGAGGCCGCCGCCCTGGCGATGCG
>CALMVN010000197.1:23856-37299 GCA_937873225.1 uncultured Acetobacteraceae bacterium | reverse complement strand
TCTGTCGTGCGGGCGCAGCCGTGTAGAACCTGTCCCATAACCTAACCCGTGCCGCTTGGTGATCCGTACCACCACACGCCGGGACTAAACAGCCAGTCCGCAAATCCCGCCGGCTCCGGGATCTAGTGCAAAGGTCACCGTATCGGATGAGCCACGATGCCGGACCTCACGATGCGACGGGGATCGCCCCAGGTCCGCCGCGGGCCCGTTCGCGCTGCCGCTCCACCCAGGACGTTGTCTCCGTACTCCCCACGCCCAGGCCGCCGAGGACCTCGGCGACCAGGTTCATGCCCAGCGTCCCGCGTCCGATGACCGGATGCAGGCCGATCTCGTGGAAGCGTTCCGCTTCGGTGGCGTCCGCGACCAGCACGTATCGAACCAGGTCGGGGAAGCGTTGGCGGATGATGGGCGAGATCTCCCTGATCTCCTCATAGGAGGAGGCGGTCAGCACGGCGACTCGACGTCCGTGCATGGCGACCGGCTCCCACAGCCGCAAGTCGACCATGTCACCGAACACGGCGTTGTAGCCGTCCGCTACTGCCTCGCTCAAGCGACGCTGATCACGCTCGACGGCGCTGTAGCCGATGTCGAAGGCGTGCAGCGCGTCGGCGAGCGTACGCCCGATTCTCCCCATGCCGACGATCACGACCGGCGGCTGCAGCCCGCGCATCTGAAGCTCCCGGTCGCGCCGGACGTCGCCGGAGCGACGGATGCGCCCGGCGACGATACGGCCGACGCCCGCCAGGCTCGGCGTCAGGGCGAGGCTAAGCGCCACGGCGGCGGCCGCGATCGAGACCCAGGCCGGCCCGATCAAGAGCCGGACGGCCGGCAGGCTGAACACCACGAAGGCGAACTCCGAGCCCTGCGACAACAGGAAGCCGAGTTGCAGCGAGCCCGGGATAGACCACCGGAACACGAGGCTCGCCGTGGCATTGGAGACAATCTTGCCTCCGATCATCGCGGCCGCCATCGCGATCACCAGCGGCCACTCCCGGGCGAGCACGCCGACGTCAAGCGACAGGCCGACCGATATGAAGAAGAAGCCGAGCAGCAGGCCGCGGAACGGGTTGATCTCGGAATGCACTACGGCCCTATAGGGCGTCTCCGCCACGGTCATGCCGCCGAGGAACGCGCCCAGCGTCGGCGACAGTCCGACATGTCCCGTTGCCCAGCCCGCCGTCAGCGCGATCAGCAGCGCCGTCGCGGTGAACACCTCCTCCTGCCGCTGCCGCGCGATGACGGTGAACAGCGGACGGACGACGAGGCGGCTGACCGCGACAGCGACAACGAAGGAGAGGGCCGCCTTCAGCAGCGCCGAAGCGGCGAGCGGCAGCAGGGCGGCCGCGGCGTCCCCGTGGAGGGTCCCCGCGCCCCGGTCGCCCGTGCCAAGCGAACCGGCCACGATCAGCAGAAAGATTGCCGCCACGTCCTGGAAGATCAGGATGGCGGTGGCAGTCAGGCCCACCGGACAATTCTGTTGGTGGCGCTCGGCGATCACGGGTGCGACCACTGCCGTCGAGCTCAGCGCCAGCACCGCGCCGAGCAGGAGCGCCGACATCGACGGCAGCCCGGCGAGCCGGGCGAGTGCTCCGAGCAGTACGGTCCCGAAGACGACCTGCAGCGGTCCGAAGCCGAAGATGTCACCTGCCTGATGGCGGATGTGGGACAGCGAGAAGTGCAGCCCGATGTCGAACAGCAGGAACACCACGCCGAGATTTGCCAGCAGGCTGACCGTGCTGCTGTTGGCCAGGAGCTGGATCCCGCCGGCCTTGAGGCCGAGCCCGAGCACGAGATAGCCGACGATCGGGCTGAGCCGGCACGCTCGGCTGGCCATGGCCGCGCCGACGCCGAGGGCGAGCAGCACGATCACTGGCAGCAGCGATCCGAGGATCTCGGTCATCGGCACATGGGTTCTCCTGCAAGGATGCCACGGTTGGGGAGACCGCTTAAAAGAACATAATGGGCAGGAAGCAAAGGCTGTTCGAGATGAAGCCTTCATGCGCGCGGCGGTGCCATCAGGCTGTCGCGGGCTGCGAGCCCGTTATTCAGGGTGCCTTCGTTGAACGGTTGGACTGGAGCGAGAGAACGCCGTCGACATTCGTCTCATGGTCGGGACCGCGTCATGCGCGTGCTCACCTGCCCGACTGGAACCATGAATGTTCAAGAGACTGTGGTTGTCCGCCGCGATCGTCGCATCGACCGTTCACGTCGCGCACGCGCAAGCTCCGACGGCGGCATCAACATCATCCGCCGGCGCGGTCTTCACCGCCACCAACGCAGCTTCCGGAAACGGCGTGGTCATGTGGTCGCGCAACGCCAGGGGCGACCTGACGTGGATCGGCACGTTCGCAACTGGCGGCCGTGGCGAGGGAGGCATCAACGACCCGATGAGGTCATCCTACTCCGTGGTGCTCACCCCCGACCACGGCTACCTGCTGGTCGCGAACGCCGGCTCAGGCGACATCTCCGTGTTCCGCGTCCTGCCCACCGGGCTCGCACTGACGAGCGTGACGCCTTCGGGCGGCGGCAACCCCATCAGCATCGCCGTGCACGGCAACCTCGTCTACGTGGTCAACTTCGGCGGGAATTACCAGCTGTCCGGGTTCGAGCTGCAGGAATCAGGAGCACTCAGGCCGGTCAAGGGATCGCGGCAGGTCTTGAGCAGCGCCGACGGTGGCGCGTCGAGTGCGGTATTCTCGCCGGACGGATCGAAGCTGGTGGTTACGGAACGCCTCGCCGGAAAGGTGGATGTCTTCGGTGTCGATCCTGACGGAACATTGTCGAACCCCGTGTTCAACTCTCCTCCAAGCACCAAGCCGTTCAGCGAGGCGTTCACCCCGAACGGGACCCTGCTGGTCACGGACACCGGCTCGGTCGGGGGTTCGGCGACCGTATCATCCTACGGCGTGAACGCGGATAATACTCTGGCCGTGATCTCCAGCCAAGTCCCGACGGGTGGGACGGCAGCCTGCTGGCTGGTGGCGGACGGCCAGGACATGCTGGCGTCCAATGCGGGGAGCGGCAACCTTGGTGCGCTCGCGATCGCTCCGGACGGAACGCTGCAACCGCTCGGCGTCGTCGCAACCTTGCCTCCGGGAACGCTGACGCCGCCTGGACAGGCCGCGGCCGGGATACCGATCGATCTGGCGGCGAGTCAGGACGATCGCTTCGTTTACGTGCTCGACAGCGGCGGCGGGCGGGTCTTCGGCTACCAGGTCAGCACGAACAGCGGCCTCGGCCAGGTCTCGGACGTGCGTGCGGGGACGCCGCAGAGCGGTATCCAGGGGATGGCGGCATACTAGAACGCGTCCAGGAAGGGCGCACGGAACGGCGTCGACGCGCTTCGCGCGCGGTCGCGGCGGGAACGTGGCCCGATCGCCCGATGCTGTGCAGGAAGCTGCCCATCCGGGCTGGAAGCCACCAGTCAAAGGGGCCGCGACGATGCCCGAACGACCCCACCGGCATGGGGCCGGTCTCGAATTCCTTTCATGATTGGACTCTAGCGATAGCCGGGATAGCTTGATCGAAACTAGAACTACCGGATTCGGATCATGTGCCACGAACGCCGGAGGTCTTGCGGGCGAGCAGACATGGGAGCCTGGATTTGATGGTAGACGTGACGTCCTGGCACAGGAAGCTGCAGGAAAGACCGGGGCCCGAGCTGCAGGGCGGGCGATGCGACTCCATCATCGCCCGGTTCCGCGACATCGACGCGCGCGTGGATCAACCGGCCCTCGACACGAACGTCCTGGCCATCCACCTCGGGGGGCCGAAGAGGGTCATCCGCCGTTGCGGCTTCCATACCCTGGAAGTTGACGTTCCCGAGAACGCCATCACCGTCATGCCTGCTGGCGAGGCATTCCGGTGGGAAACGTTCGGGCTCATCGATTTCGCACATCTTCAACTCGACCAGGACATCCTCCGGAAGGTCGTCCTCGAGGAGTTCGATCGCGATCCGGACCGCATGCGTCTCCGACCGCTCGTCGGCATGACCGACAAGAGGCTGGAGCGTTTCTTTGCCGCTGCTCTCGCCCGCGGGCAGAACCCGAACCTGTCCAGACTGCAGAGCGATGCGCTGGCGATCGCCTTGTCGACTGACGTCCTGGAGACATGCAGCGGCTACGCGAACGGCTTGTCCCGCACCTTGCTGGCCCGGGGCAAGCTCGCGACCTGGCAATCGCGGCGTGTCGTCGAGTACATGCGCGACAACCTCGCGGACGACATCGCGATGGAAACCCTGGTCGCACTCACCGGCCTCGGCCGTGCGCGCTTCTTCCAGGCCTTCAAGAACACCATGGGGCGCACGCCGTTCGCGCATCTCCTGCATCTACGCCTGATCCATGCGCGCGCGCTGCTGGTGCGGACCCGGCTGTCGATGACCGAGGTGGCGGTGGAGGTCGGACTCAGCTCCACCCAACTCGCCGTGGCGTTCCGGCGTGCGCACGGCACGACGCCCAGCGCCTACCGCGCGGCGAACGCGGACGCGGCGACCTGATGCCATGAGCTGCGCCATGGCGGTGATGGGGAAGGTCCCGCGTCCGGGACGCTCCAAGACGCGCCTCGCCCGCACCATCGGCGACGACGCAGCCGCGGCCCTCAGCGCCGCCTTCCTGCTCGACACCACGGCGAACGTCGCGGCGGCGGGCGTCGCCGCTGCCATCCGCGGCTTCGTCGCCTACGCCCCGGCCGGAGAGGAGGGGGCACTGGAGCCGCACATGGCAGCCGGCACCGAGCTCGTCCTCGCCGACGGTGCCGGACCGATGCCGGAGCGCATCGAGGGTTTCGGCCGCTGCCTCTACGGCGCGATCCGCGACCTGCTCGCCCGCGGGCATGTCGGGGTCTGCGTGCTCAATTCCGACGGTCCGAACCTGCCGACCGAGTACCTGGTTCGCGCCGCCGCCGCTCTGTCAGCGCCGGGCGACCGGGTGGTGCTGGGACCCGCTGACGACGGCGGCTACTACCTGCTCGGGCTGAAGCAGCCTCATCCGGCGCTGTTCCAGGACATTCCCTGGAGCACCCCAGCGGTGCGGGCCGCCACCCTTGCCCGCGCCGCCTCCGGGGAACTGGAGGTGGTCGAGCTTCCGGTTTGGTACGACGTGGACGACGCGCAGTCGCTCCATCGGCTCGTCGGCGACCTGTCCACTCCCGGCCGGATCGACTTCGACGCGCCCGCGACACGCAGGCGCATCGCCGAGCTGGATCTGGCGATCCCGGCCCCGGAGCGCCGGACGGGATGAGCCGAGCCAGACAAGGCCGCGCCGATGCCGGGCTGGTCCTCCTCGGCGGCGTGCTCGTCGCCCTGACCGGTCTCGGCCTGCTGCTGCACCGTCCCGGCGCCGACAGCGTAGGCTCCGTGGCCCAGGTGAACGTCTTCGTCGCGGTGCTGGCCGGCGCCGGGCTCGCCTTCCTGGCCGCCGCCGCCCTCGTGCTCCGGCACGGCGGCGGCCGTAGGACGCTCGCCATCGTGCTCGGCTTCGCCGTGCTGATGCGGGTCGGGCCCCTGCTGGCGCCCCCGTTCCTGTCCAGCGACCTGTATCGCTACGTCTGGGACGGCCGGGTGCAACGCGCCGGCATCAATCCCTACCGCTTCATCCCCGCCGATCCGGCGCTGCGGCCGCTGCGCGACCGGCTGATCTATCCGCGGATCAACCGTCGCGACTACGCGCCGACCATCTATCCCCCGGCCGCGCAGCTGCTATTCCGCCTCCTCGCAAGTGTGAGCCAAACCGCGTTCGCGGTGAAGCTCGGCGCCGTGCTGTTCGAGGTGCTGGCGATCGGCTGCGCCATCTCCGTGCTGCGGCGGGCCGGGATCCCCGCGGCGCGCGTCGCGCTCTACGCCTGGAACCCGCTCGCGGTCTGGTGCTTCGCCGGGAACGGTCATGTCGACGCGGCCGCCATCGGCTTGATCGGTCTTGCCGTGCTGCTGCGGCTGCGCGGCCGCGACGGCTGGTGCGCCCTGGCGCTGTGCGCGGCCGTGCTGGTGAAGTTCCTTCCCGCCGCGATCGTTCCGGCCTTTTGGCGCGGCCGCTGGCGGTTCCCGGCGGTGCTAGCCGTGAGCCTGCCGCTGTTCTACCTGCCGTTCCTCGGCGTGGGCTGGCGCCACGTCCTCGGGTTCCTCGGCGCCTATGGCGGCGAGGAGGGGATCGCCGACGGTCACGGCGTCTGGCTCCTCGCCGGCCTGTCCCATCTCGTTCCACCGGATACGGCCATCGTCCACGGCTACCTGCTGCTGGCCGGCGTTTGCCTCGGCGCCCTGGCCGTCAGCGTGGGCCTAGCCCGCGGCGCAGGCGACGGTGCGGACGCCGTGATGACGCTCGGCGCCCGTTGCGGCTTCCTCGCCGCAGCGTCGTTCCTGGTGCTGAGCCCGCACTACCCTTGGTACTTCCCGTGGTTCGGGTTGTTCGCGGTCTTCAGCACCGCCCGCACCATGCTGTGGCTGTCGGTGGCGCCACTCGCGCTCTACCTCGACCCGTTCGGCGAATTCTTCGTCTGGCCGTCCCTGGTCTGGGTGCCGGCGCTGCTGCTGCTGCCGGGCGACCTGCGCTACGGCCGTCTTTCCGCCGGACCGGTTCCGGTACCCTTCCCCCTTCGCCGTGAGCAGGCTCCGACATGAACACCGACGCAAACGTCCGGCCGTCCGCCGCGCCCGATCCCCGCCGCTACTTCGAGCAGGTCGACCCCTCGCGGTCGACGGAGGCGGTTCGGCCGCCCGTGTGCCTGTACCTGGAGATCACCAACCGCTGCAACCTGCTGTGCGAGACCTGCCCACGCACCTTCGAGACGCTCGAGCCGCCGGCTGACATGAGCTGGGAGCTGTTCACGCGCATCGTCGACCAGGTGCCCGACCTGCAGCGTGCGGTGCTGCACGGCGTCGGCGAGCCGATGCTGGTGCGCGAGCTGCCGCGCATGGTGCGCTACCTCAAGGATCGCGGCGTCTACGTGCTGTTCAACACCAATGGGACCCTGCTCAACCCGCGCAAGTTCCCCGAACTGATCGCCACCGGACTCGACGAGCTGCGCGTCTCGCTCGACGCCGCGGACGCGAAGACCTACGCGCTGGTGCGCGGCAAGGACTTCTTCGACCGCATCGTCCGTGACGTGCGCCGCTTCACCGACCACCAGCGCTCGGTGGGCGCCGCCACCCCGCGGGTGTCGCTGTGGCTCACCGGGTTGAAGGAGACCGTGGGGCAGCTGCCCGAGTTCGTCCGCCTTGCCGCCGGCATGGGGGTGGGAGAGGTGCACCTGCAGCGGCTGGTGTTCGACGAGTCCGGGTTCGGCATGGCGCGCGCCGAGAGCTCGCTGTTCGAGCGCACCCGGGACGAGGAGCAGGAGGCGATCGAACGCGCCACCGCGCTCGGGCGCGCGCTCGGCGTCACCCTGGACGCTTCGGGAGCGACAGAGCCCGGGCTGAGCTTGAGGCAGGCCGAGGGGGAACAGCCCTGGTCGCTGTGCCGCCGGCCGTGGTCGCTGATGTACTTCACCGCGCACGGCCGCGCGCTGCCGTGCTGCATCGCGCCGTTCTCTGCCCGCGGCTACGACAGCTACACGCTCGGCGATGCCACCCAGCAGTCGCTGCGCGAGATGTGGAACGGTCCCGCCTATCGCGGCTTCCGCGACAGCCTGCTGAGCGAGGACCCGCCGAAGCCCTGCCAGGGCTGCGGCTTGCGCTGGAGTCTATGAGGATGCCCGGTTCGGCTCCGTCGGCTCCCGATGTCGTCGCCGCCGTGATCCCGGTGTTCCAGGAGGAGGGCGCCATCGGTCCTACCCTGCACCGCCTGCCGCGCGACGTGGTGGACCACGTCCTTGTGGTGGATGGCGGCAGCCGCGACAACACGGTGGCCGAGGCACGGGCCGCAGGCGGCACCGTGATCAGCGAGGGGCGCCGCGGCTACGGCCGCGCCTGCGCCAGCGGGGTCGCCGAAGCGCGCCACCTCGGAGCCTCGGTGGTGCTGTTTCTCGACGGCGACGGCAGCGACATGGTCGAGCGCGCGGCAGACATCGTCGGCCCGGTTCGGCGCGGCGAGGCCGACCTGGTGCTGGCCTGGCGCTCCGCCCCCGGCCGCGAGCCCGGCAGCATGGGGCGCCACCAGGTGTTCGCCGGCTGGGCAATCGGTCTCGCGGCTCGCGCGCTCGCCGGCACCCGCTACCGCGACATGTGCGCCTTCCGCGCCATCCGCGTCGACGTATTGGAGGAACTCGGCATGACCGAGATGACCTACGGCTGGAACCTGGAGATGCAGCTCCGCGCCGCTCACGCCGGCCTGCGCATCCGGGAAGTGGAGCTGCCCTACCGCCGCCGCCTCGCCGGCGCCTCCAAGGTCGCCGGCAACTGGCGCGGCACCCTGCGCACCAGCGCGCGCCTCCTCGCCGTGCTCGTCCGCACCGGCCGTGCGGTGTCCGCGGCCCGGCCCTGACCCGCCGTTGCTTGAACCACGATGCTCAATGCGATGGCTTCGCGAGCCCCACCTCGATCTCGGAGTCGCGCGGCACCGGCCGTGTGGCCGCCGCCTCGAAGGTCGGGAACCGGTCGAGCTGCGCCGGCGAGAACGCCACCGGCTCCACCACGTCGCCCAGCAGCACCATCGCGTCCACCGGGACCGCGATCAGCCGGCCGCCGATCCCCAGCACGCCGCCGTAGCGGATCACCATGTCCAGCCGTCCGTCGGGACCCCGTACGACGTCGCGCACCCGGCCCAGGGTCTGCTGGTCGCGCACCGGGCGGCGCACGGTCCGGCCGATCAGGTCGCCGACCCGCACCGGCTGCGGGAACCGCATCGCCGCCGAATCACGGAGGCTCATTCCCGGCGGCGGAGGCATGCCGCCCGGCGTCGGGCTCTGCGCGAACGCCGCTCCCGCGCAGCACAGGCAGGCAGCCGCCACGGTCCGCTTCAACATTCCGTTCCCCTTTCAGCGACGCGCCGATCACCGCGTCCCGTTCCGGTGGGGAACATGCACGATCGCGAAAGGCTGCGTCCATGGTAGCGAAAGTCGATATGTCCCGGCCGCGGCGCGGCCGCAAGCTGCATCCCTTGCCGATCCGGATCATGCACTGGCTCAACGCCGTCGCCATGATCGTCATGATCACGTCCGGCTGGGGCATCTATGACGACGACGCCGTGATCAAGGGCTTCTACTTCCCCGACGTGCTGCGCCTGGGCGAGTGGGCGTCGCCCAGCCTCAACTACCACTTCGCCGGCATGTGGCTGCTCGCGCTGAACGGCCTAGTCTACCTGGGCTATGGTTTCGCGACCGGTCGGCTGCGCGAGCGCCTGCTGCCGATCCGCCTGCGCGACGTGGTGCATACCGTGCGCGACACGCTGCATCTCCACCTCGCGCACGAGGATCTCACCACCTACAACGCGGTGCAGAAGATCCTCTACATCGTCGCCATCCTTGCCGGGATCGCGCAGGTCGTCACCGGGATCGCGATCTGGAAGCCGGTGCAGTTCTCGGGTCTGGTCTCGCTACTCGGAGGCTTCCAGTTCGCGCGCGTGCTGCATTTCACCGGCATGTCGGTACTGGTCGGCTTCCTGCTCGTGCACGTGGCGCTGGCGTTCCTGGTGCCGCAGACGTTGTGGGCGATGCTGTCCGGCGGTCCGCGGCTGCGGCGCGGATCCGCGGACAGATCTGCGGACGTCGCACCGTGACGCCGCGCTTCCGTCCGGTTGAGCGCCCGGACCCCGCCATCCTCGACGACCACCGGGCGCTGCTGCGCGCGATCGACCGGCGCCGCCTGCTGCGCGGCGGCCTGTCGCTCGGCGCGCTGACCATGCTCACCGGCTGCGACGTCAGGCGTCCCGACGCGGTGCAGTCCGCGCTGCTGACGCTTCGGGACATGAACGACGCCGTGCAGGCCTGGCTGTTCGATCCGCGCAAGCTGGCGCCGACCTATCCTGCGAGCCAGGTGCTGAAGCCGCCGAAGTTCAACGCCTACTACGACGTCACCAAGGTGAAGCCGGTGGACGCGGCGGGTTGGCGGCTGGAGCTGTCCGGACTGGTCGCCGACCGCAGGCCGTGGACGTTGTCGCAGCTCACCACGCTGCCGCAGCGCGACATGATCATCAAGCACATCTGCGTCGAGGGCTGGAGCTACATCGGGGAATGGTCTGGAATACCGCTGGGGAGCTTCCTGCGGCGCGTCGGGGCCGACCTGAAGGCGAAGTACGTCGCCTTCAGAACCGCCGACGATTATCCGAGCAGCATCGACATGGCGACGGCGCTGCATCCACAGACGCTCCTGGCCTTGGACTACGCCGGGAAGACGCTCGCCGACCCGTTCGGCTTCCCGCTGCGGCTGCGGATGGCCACCAAGCTCGGCTACAAGAACCCGAAATGGATCACCGCGATCGAAGTGACCAACAGATATCCGAGCGGCTACTGGGAGGATCGGGGCTATTCCTGGTTCGCTGGGATATGACCGTCCTCGCCTCGGCGCTGCCGGTGCCGGCGGCTTGCCTGCTCGATCCGGACGGCGAGCTGCTCGGGCACGCGACGGCGCACCACGTGACGTGGCCGTTGCGCCAATGGGTCTGCCACCACTCCCGGCTGCGACGCTGGCGGGACGCGGCTGGGACTGATCGGTGGAGTGACTGGTCGCCGTACGCGGTGATGGTGGCGGAGCCGCGATTCGCGTCTGGTTGTCGCTTCCTCGTCAACCTGTCCTCGGCCAGCCGGATCGGCAGAACCGTGCCGTCGCTCTACTTCGTGCTGATCAACCGCGCGCTGCGCGACGAGGGACCGGGAGCGTACGACATGCCGCCAGCGGACGAGGTCGCCGTCGATCCGGTGCTGGTGGCCGCGGTCGTCCGCGTGCTACACGCCGGCACCGGTTCCAGTTCCCTGGTCGGCGGTTCGCGGACCACGGACGCGCCGTTCCGCGGGATCGAACTGGCCGTGGAGCGCCCGCCCGTCGGGCGCATTGGTAGTGGGAAAGAAGGCCGCCGACCGACGCGTTCGAGCGGGCGTGCGGACGCGACGTGCTGCGCATGGCCCACGTTACCAACAGGCTTGGGCAACCCGGCGCCTTCGACAAGGACGGCGTCGCCGGCGCCTTTGCATTGATCGAGCGGATCGCCGCCGTGTGGCACCGTCGGTGCGGAACCGGACTGAGGCAATAGCGCGCCTGGTACCGGCTTCCTATGGTCCCGCGGCACTGCTTCGAGCCGCTCCGGCACAGGGAACCTCACGCATGACCAATCCGCTCAGCGATGCGCTTGCATTCCTCGTCGGGCATACCGGCGACTATGGTCATCTCGGCCCCGGCAAATACGTATCGATCCTGTTTTACCTTGCGTTGCTGGCAGCCGGCGCCTTCGTCGCTTGCCGGGAATGGCGGGAAGATCCGTCGCAGCGCAACGGCAGGACCCTGTCCATCTTCGTGATGCGCTTCCTTGCCGCGGCGATGTGGTTCCAGGGCACGATCTGGAAGCTGCCGTTGCCGGCTTCGGACGGATTCAAATACTGGCTGAGCCAGGAGGGCAAGTACAGCGCGATCCCGCTGCATGCGGCGCTGGTGCGCGACGTGCTGCTCCCGAACATCGCCCTGCTGCAGACGCCCGTCTACCTGCTGGAGATCGCCTTCACGGTTTCACTGACGCTCGGCATCGCGGTGCGGCTGTCCGGCGCAGTCGCGGTGTTGTTCACCATCCAGCTCTGGATCGGCCTCTACAATGATCCGACCGAATGGCCCTGGACCTACGCCGCCATCATCTTCGCGCACGGCATGTTCGCGGCTGCCGAGGCGGGCCGCTGCCTCGGCCTCGATGCCTACCTGCGCCGGCATGACGCGACCATCCTGCGCGGAGATGGGCCACTCGCGGTGGCCTACCGGTTGTCGTCCTGAGGCGGTGGGCGTACGAATGCCGCTGCAGCGCCGGAACGTGGACGATGCCGGTGGCCAGCATCACCCGTGCCCGCGCCAGTCACCGCGGGTGTTCCACCTCCTACCCGGTAGAGGTATTTTAGATCTCTTTCGAGGAAGCCGACGTTCGGTCTGGGACCGTCGAAGGCCGCCGCTGATTCCGATCCCGAAAATTTGGTCACCCGTTGCCGCCGGCCGGCGACCTATGCGGCTCCGGTCCTGTACGCCGTGAGCTTCATCCAGAGGCAACGGGAGGAGCCCTGATATGGAACGGTTTGTGGCCTTGTGACCGGTCTCGTGATTAGAAGCCTAGTTATGCGAGCGACAGCGGCAGTGCTAGCGTTGTTGGCGGCTGTGACAGCACCATTGATCCATCCAAGAGCTCAGGCGGATGAACCCGCAGCCGCCTCGCCCAGGCTCGTTGAGCGCAGCGATGTAGATACCATCATGTCCAGGATCGGGCCGCCATCGCAGCTCACGCTGTCGACCTACATCAATTCCGGCATGAACGCGCCGACGGATCATCATCTGACGGCCGCCGAGGTGAGCCGGATCCGGACGGCGCTCACGCGCCTTCCCGCCTTCTACCAGCGCATGCTGGCGCTCCACCTCCACCGCCTGAGCTTCGTCGACGGCGTGCCGGGCGTGGGCAGCGGCCTTACCGCCGGCCTTGGGACAACCCGCAGCACGAGCGACGTCACGATCCGCGCCAGCATCTTTGATGAAAGCCTCACGCAGTTCTTCACGCACAAGGAGCAGAGGTGCTTCCGGCCCGACGGATCGGGCGTCCGGGTCGAGTTCGAGGGTGGCGACATGGATGCCTTCACCTATGTCCTTCTGCACGAGGCGACGCATGTCGTCGACTTTGCGCTCGGCTTCGCCGCCGTGGGCAACGGCTCGGACCATCATGCTCCGATCTTTGCCGGGATCTGGGAGGGTGGCCGCAGGTTGGCACCTCCCTACGCCGGCAGCATTGTTGCCCGGAACGTCTTCCGGGAGGCGGAGGGCGGACATCCGATCAGGATCGGCGAGGCCGTGGATGTCTACCGATCCTTGGCCGAGACGCCGTTCGTCGATCTGTTTGCCACGGCGTCCGAGCAGGAGGACTTGTCGTCGGCCGCCGCGTTCTATGTGCTTTGGAAGCAGGACCATCTCAGCCCGAAGGTCGTTGTCAGCGGTAGTGCCGGCAACATCCTCTATGTTTACGAGCCCATGAAGAACCGGAAGGTGCAGGCGCGCCTTCCGCTCGTAGAGGACTTCCTGCAGACGAAGCCGAGAGCAATTTAAGGTTGCGCCGATCCGGCGGATCGGACTCGACGCTGCTGGTTGAGCAGCGAGAGATGGGATTCGGTCAGTCCTAGCGCCATTGGGTTCTCCCGCATTCCCTGTGCTGCTGGATGGCCATTCTGGGGCGGGATGAGCACATGGAGGAACACCGCTCTTCCTGGACGTTTCTTGCCCAAGCGCCTCCTGCCTCTGATCCCGCCGGGGCTGCTGGTCCAGCAGATCCTGCCCACTGCCGAACGCGGCACCATCGAAACCAGCCCAGGCCAGAACGCCGCCTGCAGTCCCGACTGCGGCAC
>CALMVN010000197.1:0-23756 GCA_937873225.1 uncultured Acetobacteraceae bacterium | reverse complement strand
GCGCCGCGGCCACCGCTACGGCACGATGCTGGTCAACCTGGAAAGCACCGCCGTGGTCGACCTGCTGCGCGACCGTCAGGGCGACACACTCGCGGCCTGGCTTCGTGAGCATCCCGGCATCGAGGTGGTCGAGCGCGACCGGGCTGACACGTTCCCGGACGGGATCTGGCAAGGCGCGCCTGCTGCTTTCTAGGTCGCCGACCGCTGGCACCTGCTGCGCAACCTCTGCGATGCCGTGCAGGGTCTCGTCGACCGCCACGCTCCAGCTCGGCGTCGAACGTGCTACCATCCGGCACTGGCTCAGCCTCGGCCACGCCCCGCTGTGGCACAAACCGCTTCGGGGCAGCACCCTCGACCCGCATGCCGCTTGGCTGGAGCAGCGCGGGGCCAGGGCTGCCAGAACGCTGCCAAGTGCCGTTGATCGAGAGTCCGGATCAAGAAGGAAACTCAAGTCTGTTCCAGTTCACGGAGGAGCAGATCGTCGCCATCTTGCGTGAGCGGGAGGAGCTTGGTCCGCCGGCTTCACCACTATCGCTTCTTCGCCTTGGACTGGCGTTTCCTCGTTGTGTATCAAGGCCGCGGCTAATGCCGTCAGGTCACCACACCTGCCCGCTGAGCGGGGCCTTCTAGCCAATGGGAGGGCTGCTTTCAAATCTAAGGGTGCCGGCCGCCTTGGCGCCAGTCTATCGAACTCTGGTGATGGGCTGCCAACGCGGACTCCGGGGCGGCAAGCGAAGGATGTGGATTATGGCGGCTCCGGCGGAAGTGGTTCGCGAGCTCTACTCCAAGCTCACCGCGGGTGATGCGTCCGGAGCCCTGGCCCTCATGACGGACGATGTCGATTGGGTGCCGATGATGGACTACGAATTCGAGGGTTGGGGCCCGCAGAACGTCCTGGAGGGGATGCTCATCCCTGCGATGAACGAATGGGTGACGTTCATCCTAACGCCCGGCGAATTTGTGGCTGAGAGCGACAAGGTCGTGTCGATTGGCCGGTTTCACAGCACACACAGGGCAACGGGCAATACAGTCGAAGTCAACTACACTCACGCCTGGGACGTGCGAGACGGCAAGATCGCCCGCTTCCGCCAGTACATCGACACGGCCAAGATTGAGGCGGCGCGTTATCCATGACGGTTCGCCTGCCGGGGCAGGCGGTGTCCTCTCACGGAACAGATGACCGCGGGCGGCTTGGCGTTGCCGCCGCGCCACGTTCCCGACGCCGGCTGTCGGAGCGCGTTTCAGTCCTCCGAAGGCTTTACCACTTGGCAGAAGCCGACAACCTCGACTCCATCTTGGCGCACGGCCTGCTCAGTACGCGGCGCCTTGTTGAACGCTCCGAACTACCTCCGGATGAGCAACTGGCCATCCTGCGCGGGCATCGACGGACGAACGTGACGTTGCCGACGGGCGTGCTGATCCGCGACCAAAGGCCCATGCCTCCATCGGCGCTCAAGCCGGCGTTGTACGACGGCCTGACGCCTGGAGATTGGTATGCTTTATTGAACAGCTATGTGTTCCTATGGCCGAGTCGGGACCGTATGGACCGGCAGCGGAAAGCTTGCGGGACCCGGCCTCAGTTCGTGTTGACGTTCGATGCCGAGGCGCTGCTCACAAGCTTTGCCGCTCATGCATTTGTCTCGCCCATCAACAGCGGCAACGCGCGCAGAAAACCAGCCAGACGAGGTCTCGACACGATTTTAGCCTATAACGTTTGGCTTGAGTGGGGATGGCCCACTGGCCAGCGCGATCGGCCGACGGCGGAGTTCCTGTTCAGCTGCAACGTGCCCACTGCAGCTCCCTATCTGATCAGCATCGATTCAGTATAACAGGCGTTTGAAAGCTCAGGCCGCAGACGTCAAGGAGCAGCTGGCGCGGATGAGCTCGTGTTGGCGAATGAGGCTTTCGGACGGCGTGATTGGTGACCCAAGGCTGCTCTTTGGGGGGAGCGGCGTCGGTTTCTGGCCTGACCTCAAACGAGGAGTGGGCGATCCTCGAGCCGTTCCTAGTTGAACGGGGTCCGCGGCGGGGACGCTGCCCGAAGAATCATTGCCTGGTGCTGGATGGGGTGTTCTGGATCGTGCGGACGGGATCGCCCTGGCGGGACCTGCATGATCACTTCGGCAAATGGAGCTCGGTCTACTGGCGGTTCCGGCGCTGGACGCTGTCGGAGGTTTGGGACGTGCTGCTGGCGGCGCTGAACGAGAGTGGTTAGGTTCAGTCGAGCTTGCAGATGATCGACTCGACCGTCTTGCGCATCTATCAGCATACCGCAGACGCCCAATAAAGCGTCGGGCGCTCCGAGCGACGGTCTTGGCCGTTCGTGCGGTGGCTTCTCGACCAAGATCCATCGGAGAGCCAACGGCCTGGGCCTAACGGTGGCCGTCGTCCTCACCGGCGGCGAGGGCTCCGACAAGGGATACGCGCCGGTCATACCGGAGACCGGCCAACGCCGAAGGTGCTGCTCGGCGACGAAGGCTACGACGCCAACGCCATCCTGGAGGTCCGCGGCGTCGCCGCCGTGATCCCAGTCAAGCGCAACCGCAAGGTCCAGCCCATCATCGACGGCTGAATCTACGTCTTGAGGAACTTTGTCAGCAATGCATCTCAAAGCTCAAGCACAGCCGCAGACTGGCCACCCGCCATGACAAGACCGCCGACAGCTACATCGGCGTCGTCCTCATCGCCTCCATCAGGCTGTGGGCGAGGCACTTCGTCAACACCAACTAGAGCATTTTCCATTCACCTGGGTTCACTTCAAATGCTCTAGTCTATTGTTTTGACGAGTATCTTCACCCAATCAGGTGATCCACCTGATCGGGATCTGCTCTAGAGCGCGGCCGCCGTTAGACGGTCCCGCAGACGCGGAACGGCAAAATCGACGAAGGCGCGCAGCTTGAGCGGCAGGCGGTTTCGCTTGTCGTAGACCAGATGCACCGGGCGGAGGGTGGGTTCGTAGGTCTCGAGCAAGAGCAGCAGCAGGTCGTCGCGCACGTGCTCGGCAACCTGATAGGACATGGTCCTGATCACCCCGGCGCCAGCCAGACCCGCATCGATCGCCGCGTCGATGGTGCTGACGCTCAAACGCGATCTGAGAGGTACCGCGACCTCGTTCCCGTCGGACCAGTAGCGCCAGATGGTGGGGGACGACACGCTCTCGAACGAGATCACATCGTGGTCGGCCAGGTCCTGCGGAACGGTCGGCGCCGAGCGCCGGGCGAGGTAGGCGGGGCTGGCGCATGTCACCCGGCGGACGGTGCCCAGGTGAGTAGCGATCAGGCTGCTGTCGGGCAGGTGACCGATGCGGAGGGCGAGGTCGACCTGGTCGTCGAGGAAGTGGGTGACGCGGTCGGTCAACATGAGCTCGACGGACACCTCGGGGAATGCCGTGAGAAAGGTGGTGACCACAGGCAGGACATGCAGGCGGCCGAACATGATCGGGGCGGTGACGACGAGGTCGCCCTTGGGCTCTGTGTATTCGCCGGCCGCGGCACGCTCGGCCTCGTTCAGTTGCTCCAGGATGGTTCTGGCCGCTGCGACGTAGGTCCGACCGGCAGGTGTCAGTTCAAGGCCTTTGGCCGAGCGGATCAGGAGGTCCGCCTTGAGGTGGCTCTCGAGCTCGGACACCTTGCGACTGACCGTGGCGAGCGGCTGGCCGAGCTTGCGGCTGGCCTTGGACAGGCTGCCGCATTCCACCGCCGCCAGCATCACCTGCATCGCCTCCAGTCGGTCCATCAGCCTGCCATAACGTCGAATGTCCTCTCCGCCGTTCTAGCCACTGCAGGGAGGAGTCGGGAAGGGTCGGATCCCGTCCCGTGTCCCGCGGCTCCTCGGATGCCTCCCGGTCAAGGCGCCGTGGTCAAGGCTTCTAGCCGCCGGTTGGCGCGCCCGACGGCAGGTGCTTATTCATGAAGGCCAGGATCAGCGCGGCGATCACGTCGTTCTTCTCGTCGAGGGCGAAATGGCCAGCATCCAGCAGGTGGATCTCCACATTCGGGAGATCAGCGCGGAACGCCGTCGCACCCGCCGGAATGAAGGACGGATCGTTCGCCCCCCAGACCACCAGGGTCGGCGGCCGATGCTGCCGGAGCCATGCCTGCCAGATCGGATAGGCGGCGACATTGGTTCGATAGTCGTAGAGCAGCGCTGCCTGGATCTCGTGCTGGCCGAGCCTGGACAGATGCGCGATCTCGTCCGTCCATGTGTCGGGATCGTAGCGCTCCGGGTGCGAGGTCCCGGCGGTATGGCGCTGCTCGGTTGCCTCCGGCGACAAGAAGGCCTCGATCACCTCCGGATGCGCGGCCGGGTCGGCCCAATACTGGGCAATCCTGCTCCATTTTGCTCCCAGGCCGGCCCGGTAGACGTTGCCGTTCTGCGTGATCAGCATCTGCAGGCGCTCGGGATGGGCCAGGATCAGCCGCATCCCGATCGGCGCGCCGTAATCGAATATGTAGAGGCTGTAGCGATCGACCTTCAGGGCTTCCAGCAGATGATCCGTGGTCTGCGCCAGGTGGTCGAAGGTGTAGGCGTAGGCCGACGGCGGCGGCGCGTCGCTCCGACCGAAACCCGGGAAGTCCGGCGCGATCAGGTGGTAGCGCGTCGCCAGCAGCGGGATCAGCGTGTCGAAGCCTCGGGAAGAAGACGGGAAGCCGTGCAGCAGCACGATGGTGGGCGCGTCCTTCGGGCCCGCTTCCCGATAGAAGATCCCGACTCCGTCGACCTCGGTGTGGTGATAGGTGGTCGTCACCGTGGTCGAGGGAACGGGGCTCGCCGTCGCCGCGGAGCCCGCAAGGGCGACCGCGCCGAGCATCGCGGCTCCGACCTTTCCGGAGTTCATCGTCTTCTCCTTCCATCAGCGCCAGAGGCGCGCGTGCGGCCTGACGAGATCTTTCCCGGCCTGTTCACGCTTCTCGAAGTCGTCCGGCGGCCCAGCCGCCAGAGGCCAGGACCACCCGCATCGGATCGCGCGTGTTCCGGGTATCCTGCGCGACCCGTACCGTCCGGATCGTGGTTTCCTCGGTGCAGAGGAAGCGGGAGGCGGCTCGTGCATGTTCTCCGCGGAGCCGGATCGGCATCTCCGCCGACCCTTTCGTCGGTCAAAGCACCTTGGTCTCGCCGCCATCGACGCGGAGCGCCGCACCGGTGATCCACTGGCTGTCAGGAGCGAACAGGAAGGCAACCGCATTGGCGACGTCGTCGGGCTGCCCATAGCGGGCGATACCCACCTCGGCCGCGAATCGATCGATCGCCGCCTCGAGCGAAAGACCATGCATGTCGGCATAACCCTGCAGCATCATCTTGCGACGGTCGGTCATGACCGATCCGGGCAGGATCGTGTTGACCTGCACCCCGTCCTTGATGCCCCGATCGGCGAACGACTTTGCCAGCGCCAGGATCGCCGCGTTGATGGTGCCGACAGCGGCGAGGGACGCCTTGGGGGTGTAGGCCGATGTGCCCGACGTAATCGCGACGGAGCCGCGCGAAGACTTGAGCGCATCCCAGGCCGCGATCGTGAGGCGGCGGGCGGAGTGGAACTTGAGCGCCAGGCCATCATCCCATTGCTCGTCCGTAAGCGCGAAGAGGTCGGCCTGGGGGACGGCGCCGGCGATACAGGCGATGGCATCGATCCGGCCGAAGGATCTGCGCGTCGCAGCGACGATGGCTCCGGCAGCTTCCGGCTGGCGCAGATCCTGGGCGAAGATCAGCGGTTCCGCTCCCGCCGCTCGCACCGCATCGGCTGTCCTGGCCAGGGTTGTCTCTGTCCGCGCCACCAGCGCCACGGCGCTGAAGTCGCGGGCCAGACGGATGGCTGTCGCGCGTCCGATGCCGCGGCTCGCGCCGGTCACGATGGCGACGCGGTCCATCAGACACGAGCTTCGGCGATCGCCAGCGTATCGATGTACTGGCGGAAGCGGGCGATCTTCCCGTCCTCCACCGTCCAAACGTGGGCGTAGCGTGCCTCGGAGGTTTTGCCGGTGGTTCCGTGGACGCCTTTGAAAGTGCCGAGCGACACCACGCTCTCGCGTTCGACGATGAACTCCGTCGACGCGAACGAGAAGCTGGTCCACTCGGCCATCAAGGGCTTGAACAGGCCTTCCGCGACGGGACCGGGGCCGCGGCCTTCCACCTTGTAGTGCCACATGGTGATCCACTCGATGTCGGACGCCATCAGGCCCAGGGCACCGGGGGCGTCGCCAGCGGCGAGCTTGGCATAGAAGTCGCGGACGACGTCCGTTGGGGTGGCGGTCATGGTCAGTCTCCGTCAGGGAGGTCCGCGCTCGGCGGCCTGGAGGGTCAGGGGGTGCCGGGCGCCGCAGAGGTCAGCCTGGGTGCTTGGCGAGGAAGTCGCGCATGGCCGCGCCGATCTCGCGGGCGTGGGTCTCCAGGGCGAAGTGGCCGCTGTCGACGAAGCGGACCTCCGCATCCGGGACGTCCCGCCGAAAGGCTTCGGCGCCCGGCGGAATGAAGAAGGGGTCGTTCTTGCCCCAGATGGCCAGCACGGGCGGGCGCTTGTCGCGCAGATAGGCCTGGATGTCTCCGTAGAGGGCGACGTTGGTCTTGTAGTCGCCGAGCAGGTCCAGCTGGATCTCGTCGTTGCCCGGGCGCGCCAGGTAGAAGTCGTCGAGGTTGCGGCCGTCGGGCGATACCAGCGCCGGATCGCTCACGCCGTGGGTGTATTGGAAGAGGGTGGTCTGCGGGGCCAGGAAGCCGCGCAGGGCATCGCGGTTGGCCTGCGTCGGCTCGTTCCAGTACGCCTGGACCGGGGCGAATGCCTCGGAAACGCCTTCCAGGTAGGTGTTGCCGTTCTGGGAAATGATGGCGGTGATGCGTTCGGGATGAGAGAGCGCCAGGCGGAAGCCGACCGGGGCGCCGTAGTCGAAGACGTAGATGGCGAATTTCTTCAGCTCCAGCACCTCGGTGAAACGCTCCACTACCCTGGTGATGTTCTCGAAGGTGTAGGCGAAGTCGTTGCGGGCGGGCTGCTCGGTCATGCCGAAGCCGGGCAGGTCCGGGGCGACCACGTGGTAGTCATCGGCCAGCTCCGGGATCAGGTCACGGAACATGTGGCTGGCGCTGGGGAAGCCGTGCAGCAGCAGCACGACGGGGGCGCCTGGGTCACCGGCGGAACGGTAGAACACCTTCAGGCCGTCGACGTCGACGGTGTTGAAGCGAGCAGTCATCGCTTAATCTCCTGGATCTTGCGGCACCCGCCGCGCTGCCTCAGGACGGCATTGTTGCCCCTCCCGGACGACGCGGGCAGCCGGAAAATTCGGGAGCTATCCTTTCATGTAATGAGAGGGTCCACGCTTCCTGGTGTCTCGATCCGGCCCACATGATTCGGACGAAGATGCACGTTATCCAGCGCCCTGGGCGAACAACGCGGTGCTGGCTTGGTTGATAGTCTGGTAGCGATGGGGGCGGTAGCACGGCCGGACACACAGAAGATGCGCTACAGTGGCTGGAGGGCAGGCGACACCGTGAGCGGGAAAAGCCGCGCTCAGGATGCCAACGCCAACCATCCGACAGCTTTGAACTGAGGAAGTTGGGGTAAGACAGCTTGGTGTCCATCTCCTGGATTGTCTGCCGAGATGGTATCCCTCCGCGTGTCGGTTGCGTAATCTGAGGCGAAAAACGACGCAATGCAGCATGGGAGTCCGCAACCATGAACCGCGCAATCCCTCAGCACAAATGGGTGACGGCACACCAACCAATCGCAATCGTCTTCAACTGGCTTGATGCTGACGTCAAGGCCGTTAGCCTAAAGACGGGAACATCGAGCTCAAGCGGCTGTCAGTGAGCCTCGGCTTGGACAAGACGATGCGCCAGGATGTCTCGCGACCAGGTGGTAAGGCCCGGCGTTCGACATGATGTCATCCGCGCACTTCCCGGCATTAGCCTGATCGGCGAATGCCGGGCCTGCTTGGCGACAAGGTTCTTCCGGTCGGTGCGGCTGTACCGACTGCGGCGCGTTTCACGGTTCGCCTTGAGGACGTGGCGGGAGCGGTGGGCTGCGGGCGTTCGGGGGATCTATGAGTTCCTGTCAAAGAGAGACCATCGATCCGCACGAAGCTGTCCCGATCCAAGCAAGTGTGATGCGCACAGCCGGTGGCGCTTGATAGTACGTGCAGCGACCGGAATGCGATCACCCTCTTCTCCACCTCGTGATTTCACCGCGGCTGTCCAGTTGTTCGCATGTTGGCTGTTTCGGAATTTGAACGCGCGTGGTTTCCATACGCGTCAGGCTCTCGTCGCGGTGCCCGGAGCCTTCAGGTCGCGTGATCCGTTCGGTTAAGAACGTGCATTTTCTGGAAGGGTATCTACCGATTTTAGCGTCTATCCCGCTCAAACGGAGGGAGGATAGCAAACCGCAACGGGCTTGCCGTTGATGTCGGGCCCCTCATTCGAAGCCAGGATTACTGCGATGGGAACGCCCCTCGAGATCGTGAAGCAGCTTTACGCGAAGCTGACCGCTGGCGATGCGGGCGGTGCTCTCGCACTGATGTCCGACGACATCGAGTGGATCACCATGATGAACTATAAGGTCGACGGCCGCGGCCCGAAAAAGGTTCTCGACGGCATGCTCGTGCCCGCAATGCAAGAATGGGAACCGTATACACTGACGCCGCACGAGTTCATCTGTGACGGAAACAAAGTGGTGTCAGTGGGCCGGTTCAAAGGGACAAACCGGACGACAGGAAAATACGTGGAGGCCGACTATTCCCATATCTGGGAGGTGAGAGATGGTAAGATTGTGCGGCATCGCCAGTTCATAGACACGGCCTTGATTGAGCCTGCTCGTCATCCTGGCTAGAACCGCTGCCGCCTGTCAGGACGCAGCGCATGATGTTGCAAGCAGGATCCCTACCCTCTCCACACTCACGATGGACTTTGTTTAACCATGCCCATCGAATGGTTCGAGCGGCATGGTGGGACCTCGCTGGCCTGTGGCGCCCGGGTCTGGTAGTCAGGCCAAGGCCAAGCTTCTACTGAATTGCTTCGTTTCCCATCATCGCGTGTTGAGGCCATTGGGTGACCTCCCTTCGCTGCTACCTCACCAATATTGGGGGTATCGGCAACCGGGGCCCGCGTGCATTGAAACGTGCCTACGGAGCGTTTGAATCAGTTTTGCATCACCGTCGGTCGATCAGGGCATCATACCGCTCCCTCACAGGAGTGAGAGGATGTAAGCCGTCGCACAAAATCTCATCTTGTTGAAGCTGTGGCTATCTTGGCAGCTCCATGCCGGCGGCGGCGGTACCCGGCTGGGCTGATGCCGACCCGCCGCTGGAAGGGTGTCGCGGAAGGTGTCGACGTCGTTGAAGCCGCAGGCGGAACCTACTTGCTCGGCCACCTCGCCGTCGTCCAGCAGGCGCCGGACGGCGTCAAGGCGGGTCGCCTCGACCCAGGCCGCCGGTGTGCTGCCGATCTCCGAGCGGAACACCCGCGCAAGTGGCGCGGGCTGAGGTCCACCCGCGCCGCTAGCGCCTCCAGATCGGCTTCCGCCGTCAGATGTGCAGCGACCCGGCGCTGCACCTCCTGCAGCACCGAGCGTCTGATTGACTTCGTCGCGCCTTCGGCTGAACTGACGCTGCTCCCCAAAGCGCTGTTCATCAGCGGCCGGATCGCCGCGGCGGATAATCCGGGGGCACGAGCGCGTCCGGACCCAGGTAGCTGAAGCGCCCCGTTCTGCTCGTCCGTCCTGCGCATCCCAGCCTCCGGTCCCGCAGGACCAGAGAATCAGATCAGCGCGATCTCCGCACCTGAGTTTTCGCAGCATGCTAGGTACGAGATGCTGATCGGTCCTGGAGCGACTTCAGCGTGTTTCGTAGGCGGATGGTGGCGAAATCCAGGAACGCCCGCAACTTGACCGGCAGGTCGCCGCGGCTTGCATGGATGAGGTGGACTGGAAGGGGTTCTGGCTCGAACGCCGTCAGGATGAGGCGAAGGGATCCGTCGCGCAGGGCGTCCGCACACTGGTAGTGGAGCACTCTGATTACACCAACGCCTTGCAACGCGGCCCAGACCGCGGCGTCCGCCGTGGACACAGATAAGCGGGACTTGATCGCGACATGCAAGATTTGCGTCCCGGCGTGCCGGAAGGGCCAGGAGGAGGCCGAAGTGAACGTGTCGTAGCTGATGCCAGGTAGCAGGGCCAAGGCGGGCGGGACGTTTGGTTCCCCATGTTCAAGTAGCAGCTTCGGACTGGCGCACACGACCATCCGCATCGACCCGATACGGGTTGCGATCATGCTGCTGTCGGGCAACGACCCGATGCGGACCGCAATATCAACCTGTTCGTCGATCAGGTCCAGGTTCCGGTCCGAGAAGCGCAACCGAACGTTGATCTCCGGATACGTTGTGAGGAACTCGGTCACGATCGGAAGGATATGCAACCGCCCGAACAGGACCGGGGCCGTGAGCACGAGTTCCCCCCGCGGAACCCGGAACTCGCCAGCCGCGGCACGCTCGGCCTCGTTGACCTGATCGAGGATGCGGCGGGCCGAGGACAGGTAGATGGCGCCGGCCTCTGTAAGGGCCAGCTTGCGTGTGGTCCGGTGCAGCAGGCGTGAGCCGAGATGCGTCTCCAGTTCCGCCACCTTCCGGCTTACCGTCGCCAAGGGCATGCGCAACTCCCGTCCCGCCGCCGAGAAGCTCCCCCTGTCAACGCTCAGGAGCAGGATCCGCATCGCCTCGAGCTGGTCCATCACTATTCCATTGGGTAAGAGGCACTATCATGTGATCGGCAGATTATCCTCCTGATTGGTAGGTGCCAACTTCCGACGCGACGGAGCTGCTACCGGTTCCGGTTTCGAAGGAGAGCCCCATGTCCCGCCTGACCATTCCCACTCGCGATGAAGTACCCGAGGCGTCGAAGCCGGTGCTCGATGCCGTGGAGAAGCAACTCGGCGTCGTGCCGAACATGTTCCGGCTGATCAGCAGCAGCCCGACCACGCTGCAGGGCTTCGCTGCCAACAACGCGGCTCTCGGCAAGACGCTCGACGTCAAGACGCGCGAGCGGATCGCCATCGCGGTTGCCCAGGTGAACGCCTGCAACTACTGCCTGTCGGCGCATACCTATCTCGGCCTGAACCTCGCGAAAATCAGCGCCGAGGAGATCGAGTTGAACCGGAAGGGCACCTCCAGCGACGACAAGGCAAACGTCGCCGTGCGGTTCGCCGTCGAGATCGTGCGTGAGCGCGGGCACGTCAGCGATGCGGAGATCAAGGCGGTCCGGGACGCCGGTTTCAGCGACGGACAGATCGTGGAGATCATCGCGGTCGCGGCCGAGAACATCTTCACCAATCTGCTCAACGTCGTCGCGGACACCGACATCGACTTCCCGATCGTCCAGGCGGCGGACGTCGCCTGAGGCGAAGCAAGGGCTGGTAACCAGGTCGAAAGCTGCCAGCCCGCCTTCGAGGAGATCCATTATGTCCTACGGTTTCCTCGATATCGCCGCGACCCCGAGCGTGCGCGCCGCGCAGGCGTCGATGGGCAGAGAGCCCATGTGGCAGAATTTCAAGGGTCACCGCGAGTTTGACCGCTTCACACCTGACGAGACCGCCTTCATTGCTGCCCGCGACAGCTTCTACATGGCAACCGTTTCCGAGACCGGCTGGCCCTACGTCCAGCACCGTGGCGGCCTGCCGGGGTTCCTGCACGTGCTCAATGAGCGGACCCTCGGCTTCGCCGACTACCGCGGCAACCGGCAGTACATCAGCCTCGGTAATCTTCTGGCGAACGATCGCGTGGCGCTGATCCTGATGGACTACCCCAATCGCAGCCGGATGAAGATCTACGCTCATGCCGAGCTGCGCGACCTGAACACCGACGCCGAGCTCGCCGTGCATCTTGCCACGCCCGGATACAAGGGAAAGGCCGAGCGCGGCTACGTGCTGCATCTCGAAACCTTCGACTGGAATTGCCCGCAGCACATCGTGCGGCGCTTCACCGAAGATGAAATTGCGACCGCCGTTCGCCCTATGCAAATCCGGATGGAGGAGCTTAAAGCCGAGAACGCGATCCTGCGGGCGAGGCTCGCCGCCGTCGAAGGAAACCGAACATGAAACCGGAACGCCCGCCGCTGCCGCCCTTCACCGCCCAAAGCGCGACCTGGAAGGTTCGCCTGGCTGAAGATGCCTGGAACACGCGCGATCCCGGGCGCGTGGCATTGGCCTATACGCAGGAGAGCATCTGGCGGAACCGTGCCGAGTTCCTGCAGGGACGGAGTGCCATTATCGCCTTCCTGAGCAGAAAATGGGAACGAGAGCTCGATTATCGCCTGATCAAGGAGCTATGGGCCTTCGAAGGCCACCGCATCGCGGTGCGTTTTGCCTACGAATGGCATGACGATAGCGGCAACTGGTTCCGTTCATATGGTAACGAGAACTGGGAGTTCGACGGGCGCGGCCTGATGCGCCGGCGTCTGGCCAGCATCAACGACGTGCCGATGCGAGAGTGCGACCGGAAATATCATTGGCCGCTGGGACAAAGGCCTGACGATCACCAGTCCCTCAGCGACCTCGGTCTGTGACGGCCAGCCAGGCCGACTATGTCCGCGGCTGCGCTTACTGCTGGCTGAAGCCGCCTGCCATCACAGCTTCGGATCCCGACGTCGGTTGCTCCCGGACTTCCATTTGCAGCATCCGCCGGCAAATGACCGCTTTTCGCCATCTTCCTCTCCGAAGCGGACAGGCGGTTTTCGGCCAATCGAGTTCTTCAAAGAGGAAGGTCCGCTCTCAGCCAATATTCCCAGAGACGCCTCACTCCCTTGCCTGGCTATCCGCGTATCGGCCTGGCGGCACACCGACGTGGCGCGCGAAGGCGACGCTGAACGTGCTTGAGGAGCTGTAGCCCACGCGCGTCGCTACCTCGGCGATGCCGCCCTGCCTGCGCCGCAGCAGGTTCTGCGCCAGCGCCATGCGCCAGGTCAGAAGATAGTCCATCGGTGCGGTGCCAACGGCGCGCCGGAACCGGTCGAAGAAGGTGGACCGGGACAGGCCCGCCTCCTTCGCCAGCTCGGCGACGGTCCATGCATGGCCGGGACGCTCGTGCATGCGACGGATCGCAACCGCGAGCCGCGGATCGGCCAGCCCACGCAGCAGGCCAGGTGCTGCCACGGTCCGTGTCGTCGACCGCAGCGCCTCGATGAACAGCACCTCCAGCAGCCGGGCCAGCACGAGCTCGCGCGCCGGCCGCGACCCGCGCGTCTCCTCGCCCACCAGCTCGACCAGGGTGGCAAGCCGCGCCTCGCCGCGGACGTGCACGAGCTGCGGCAGCAGCGAGACCAGCAAGGCCGCATCGGGCGACCCGAAGGCACAGTGGCCTACCAGGATCAGGATGTCCGGCGGCCCGTCCGGTCGACCCAGCCTGATCTGGCCGTCGCTGAGCACCACCGGCTCCGTGTAGTGGCCCTGCGCCGGCGCCTGGATGCTCGACATGGTGAAGTCGTGCGCCGCGGGAATCAGCACGAAGTCGCCTTGGATGAGCGCGGTCGGCTCGTGCCCGGCAGCCGCAAGACAGCAGTCCCCGTGCAGCACGACGCAATAGAAGGGCTGCCCGGCATCCGTGCGACGCAGCCGCCATGCGCCGACGCCGCCAACAACCTTGGACACCGTGGCGGCCGGCTGGAGCAGGGTTACGACTTCGGTCAGCGGATCGAGCATGTTTGGACTTACGCAAATCAGAACCGGACGGATGACCATAGCAAGTCCGAAATCTCCGGCCTACCTCAGGATCACGATCACAGCGCGAAAGATTGCCATGCAAACCGTCCTGATCACCGGCTGCTCGTCCGGCTTCGGCCTGGAAACAGCCCGTTGCTTCCTCGACCACGGCTGGGCGGTCGTCGCCACCATGCGGCAGGTCCGTGGGGACGTGCTGCCGCCGTCGGATCGCCTGCGCGTGATCGCGCTCGACGTGACCGACCCGGCCAGCATCGAACGCGCCGTGACGTCCGCAGGGCCGATCGACGTCGTTGTGAACAATGCCGGGATCGGGTGGCTCAACGCGCTCGAAGGCACGCCAATGGCGGCTGCACGCGAGCTGTTCGAGACGAACACGCTCGGCACGATCGCGATGACCCAGGCGGTGCTGCCTCAGTTCCGCGAGCGCCGGGCTGGCGTGATCGTCAACGTGTCGTCGAGCGTGACGCTGCGGTCGCTGCCCCTCCTGTCGGTCTATACCGGCAGCAAGGCGGCCGTGAACGCGTTCACCGAGTCGCTCGCGCTGGAACTGGAGCAGTTCGGCGTGCGGGTGCGGCTGGTGCTGCCGGGGCGGGCGCCGGATACGAGCTTTGGGGACAATGCCCGGTCACGGATGCGGGACGGCTTTCCCAACGCCTACGCCGAGCTGGTGCGCGACGTTTTCTCAGGCTGGGACCAGTCTTCGGAGGTCACGCAATCCCGGGACGTGGCCGAGGCGGTATGGCGGGCGGCGACCGACCCGTCGTGCCCGATGCGGCTGCCTGCCGGCGCCGATGCCGTGTCGCTGGCCGCGTCGCGATGATCCGGTTCGATCGCTCAAGACCATTACGCGCCCTCGGCCGCCACCGCAGGGCAAGGAGGACGATTCCATGAGCCAGGTGCAACGTCCTATCGGGACCCCTTTCAAGGCGGCCGCCACGGCCGACGAGGTCCTCGCCGGTGTCGACCTGACGGGCAGGTACGCCATCGTCACTGGCGGGCATGCCGGTATCGGCCTGGAGGTCACCCGCGCGCTTGCCAGGGCGGGCGCGTCCGTCGCGGTCGGCGCGCGCGATCCGGACGGCGCCGCCACTATGCTCAACGGGATCGAGCGGGTCGAAGTCGCTCAGCTCGACCTGATCGATCCCCGGTCGGTCGAGGCTTTCGCGGCGCGCTGGCTGAACGATGGCCGCCCGCTCCACATCCTGGTGAATGGCGCCGGGGCATCCGGCGGTCCGGAGCGGGATGCGCGCGGTTACGAAACCCAGTTCGCGACCAACCACCTCGGCCACTTCCAGCTGACGCTGGCGCTGCTACCTGCGCTGCGCGCCGCGAATGGCGCGCGCGTAGTCAACGTGTCGTCCGGTGCGCAGCGCTTCGGCTGCATTCGCTGGGACGACCCGAACTTCGCTTCCGGATACGACAGGCGCGCCGCCTACGCTCAGTCCAAGGTTGCCAACGTGCTGTTCGCGGTCGAGCTTGACCGGCGCTGGGCCTTGGAGGGCATCCGCGGCTACGCTGTCCACCCGGGCGTCGTTGTCGGCACGAAACTCAACAGCTCGGCAGGCGACGAAGCGCTCCGACGGATGGGACTGATCGATGGAGCCGGTCAGCCGATCATCGATCCCGCGGTCGGCAAGAAGACGCCGAGCCAGGGGGCCAGCACGATCGTATTCGCGGCGGCCAGTCCGCTGCTGGCCGGCCTCGGCGGCGTCTACCTCAAGGACAACGACATCTCGCCGCTGGACGACGAGTCGAGGCAGCTCACCGCCGATTGCATCCCGGCCGAGGTCGCATCGCATTCGATCGACCTGGCGTCGGCGGAGCGGCTCTGGACCCTGAGCGAACGCCTGCTTGCCGCGTGAACCTCGGTCGCCAACTGACCGAGGTGCTGCGCGGTCATCCGCATAACCTCCTCGGCGAGCCGCTCGACAGCGGGAGGAGGGACCACCGTCCGGAGAACCCGATCGATACGAACGCGGCGCACCGCATGAAGCCGATCGATCAACGACAGGATGTTGCGGGCAGCTGGGGATCAGGCTGGATGCTTCAGCCAGCTCAGCGTCGTCAGCCTGTCGGTCGGCCGCCGCCGCAGGAGCCGGTCGAGCGCGTCACGCTGCTCCGCGCTCAGTTGGGAGGTCATCGCCTCCTCGCTGATCCGCTCGGCGTGACGCCTGGCTCGACCGAGGACGATCTCCAGCACCCCGGCGGGCGGTAGCATGACGCGTCCCTGCCGCAGATCATCGATCGCGATCAGCGTTAGGCGCTTCGGCTGAGGATCGATCTGCGCCGCCGGCATCAGGCGCGACGTGAAGTCTCGCATCGCTTGTCCGATGAACCGTTGCAGATCGAGCAGGCTCATCAGCTCGGCCAGATGCTGGCGCCGTGTCTCGTCACGATGCGCGCCTGCTCCGAAAACCGTTGCCGCCACGCCAAGCTGGCGGGCTACAAAGACGACAACTTGAGTTGGAGGCACCTTGTCGGGACCAAGAACCCGACCCGAGTATCGGCAATACAGCAGCAGGAGCGCGAACCTGAGACGGGTGGCGTTGGTCCGCTTGGACCTGACCAGGTCGAGGTCCACGGCGCTCAGCTGGTAATGCCGGAGCATCTCTCGCTCGGTTCCCGCAGGCGCAAGCAGAGCTGTCCAGTCCAGCTCGCTCATAAGTCTCTGTCTCGGCACCGTCGCCTCCTGCACTTGAAGCTGGGGAGGATAAGGAGCCGTCATTGACTTCGTGCGGCGACAACAAGCTGCTCTGCAAGGCAAGCTTGCTCCGTCCCAGGGCACGTCGCCTGGAAGGAAGGTTCCCGATGGGTTCAGGTCCAGCGTAGTCAAAAGTCACTTTCGTGCCGTGACCCCAACTCGAACGCGTTCAGGCCGCTTATGACCGGGTCCGCGATTGAGCGCCTGCCGTGTACCCAGGTGGATCTGTGAAGGAGCGTCGACCACGACACCGCCGGCAGGCAACAGGCTGTGCCAAGCACCCTCGACACGCCGAGGGCCGGTTCCGCGAGGAGTTCATGCGCCAAGTCCTGCTGGTCGGCGCGCGGAGGGCTTGAGCCGAACGGTTAAAGCGGTAAGGCGGCGGCTGGAGCAGGAGCGGGGAGGGTGCAAGGGCTTCGAGGCGTCCTACGGCCTCCGCGCCCACGCGAACTGCCTTCTCACGTGGGCGGCCGGAAGCTCCCCTGGTCATCCTCCTCCAGGAAAGACGCGATGGCATCGAACACCTGCCGCCTGTTCTTCTCCGCGATCACCATGTGTGTTCCCTCGCCGATCTCGACCCATCGGCGGTAGCGCGCGGCGGTCAGCCTCAGGAACAGCGCCTGCGCCTGGCCGATGGTCACGTCCACGTCCCACTCTGCGTGGGTCAGCAGCACCGGGACACGGATCGCGCCGGGGTCGTAGACCGTCCGTCCCGCCGCCCAGAACTCCCGCACGTCCAGCACGGCGCCGCTCGGGGCGCGGATCAGGCCGGAGTCTCCGGCGGCCGGATCGGTGGCCAGCGTCGCGTCTGCCCAGGCTTCGAACCAACCCGGCGGAATCAGGTCGGCACGTCTGCCCTCCGGTGCCGCTTCGAGCCAGCGCTGCCGGTAGGCGTGCACGTCCACCCGGCGGTAGGCGCCAAGTGCACCACCAGTGTCGATCCGCACCGGCCCGTCCGCCAGCCACTGCGGCGCGATCAGCGCCAGCTTGCCGATCAACTCGTTGTGGCCGGCGGTGAAGGCGGCGGTGACCGACCCGCCCCACGACATGCCGACCAGGTTGAGCCGATCGATGCCGCTCTCCTCGAGGATGTGCCGTACGGCAGATCCGAGGTCGCGCACCGCTGTCTCCGTACGAACCAGGGGCGCCGCCGCCTCGGGCGGTGCCTCCATCTCCGCCGGGCGGGTAGAGCCGCCGTAGCCGCGGACATCCAGCGCATAGACGTCGTGGCCCCGCAGCGCCAGGGCGTCCATGAACGACGCTCCCCCGAGCGGTACGTCGAACAGGCTGGCGGAGGGGAACGTGGCGCCGTGCATGAACAGCACCGTACGCTCGGCCGGGACGCGGTCCGTGCCCTTCAGGCGCTTGCGGCGCAGGTGCAGGCCGATGCCGGGCGTGTCGCTCGGGACCATGCGGTCCTCGGTGCAAAGGTCGGCGGGGCTGGATGAGATGGCGGTCATGGCCTGTTCTCCGGTCCGGCTCAAAGGAAACGCCAGGAGAAGCGGTCGCCGTGCCGGCTGACGCGCCCGGCCGAACTCTCCGCGAAATGCGAAGTGAAGCAGGTCGCGCCGGTATCCGCCGCATGCTCCAGCGCCCAGAGACGCGAGGCGCGCGCCGGCTCCGGGAACTCGCAATACACCGACCGCAGATCCGGCCGATACACCTGCAGCGGGTGGTGCATCACGTCGGCCAGGAACCACGCTTCCTCACCGCGCGAACGCAGGCGGATCGAGGCGTGGTCGACGCTGTGACCTGGTGTGGGATGGAAGGAGAGCCCGTCCAGGACCTCGCCGCCGTCCACCACGATCAGTTGCTCGAGCCCGGCTTCGATCACCGGTCGGACGCTCTGGTCGTACACCCCCGCAATGGGGGTGTGGTCAGGCGCTCCGAGGAAGGCGGGCGGCAGGTCGGGAGCGGGCTCCCTGCCGGACAGGGCAGCGTTGTAGCGGTCCTCGACGCGCGAGAAGAGGTGACGGGCGTTCGGGAAGGTCGGCACCCAGCGCCCGTCCTGCTTCCGGGTGTTCCAACCGACGTGGTCGGCGTGGAGGTGGGTCAGCAGCACGGCATCCACCTGCTGCGGATGCACGCCCGCGTCGAGGAGACGCTCCAGGTAGGGCTGGTCGAGGTGGTCCAGCAGCGGCACCGTCGGAAAGGACTTGCCGTTGCCGGTGGCGGTGTCGATCAGCACCGTGCGGCCCGGCATGCGCAGCAGCCAGGAATGGATGCTCTGGGCCAGCTGCCCCGTCTGTGGGTCGTAGGACCCGCCAGGCAGGCTACCGCCGTGCTCGGCGAGAGCCTGGTCGTCGAGGTCGGGATACAGCACGCCGGCATCGGTGTCGGTCCAGCGCAGCTCGTCGATGCGGGTCACGGTCACGTCGCCGATCTGGAAGGTGTTCGCCACGGTGCAGCCCCTGGGTTGATCGGATCGGCCCGAACGATTACGTCGAGAGCCGGCAACAATCCAATCGATCCGGTGCATGACGTCCATCGACCACTTCGATCTGCGATCGTTCGACCTGAACCTGCTGGTCGCCTTCGACGCGCTGATGGAGGAGCGGAGCGTCACCCGCGCTGCATCTCGCCTGAAGGTGCAGCAGCCTGCCATGAGCCACAGCCTGTCAGCGCTGCGCCTGCTGCTGCAGGACGAGCTGTTCGTGCGAACCGGCCCGACGATGCAGCCCACCGCTCGGGCGGACGCGCTGGCCCCGCGGGTGCGCGACGCGCTGCAGCAGGTGCAGGCCGTGCTGCGGGACGAGGAGCGTTTCGACCCGAGCACGCAGGACCGTACCTTCAGGCTGGGCTTCTCCAGCGAGTTGGAGGTGCTGGTGATGCCGGACCTCACGGCGAGGCTGCGGCGCTGCGCGCCTGGTATCCGGCTGCTCGGACGGCCGGCGGGACGCGACGAGGTGCACGGGCTGCTCGACGAGGGGCTGCTCGAACTGGCGATCGGCTGCTTCGACCACCGCGCATCGCGTCACCACGGCCTGCTCCTGTTCGAGCAGTCGCTGTCCTGCTGCTTCAACCCGTCGCTGCTGGACCTGCCCGTCCCGGTGGACGTGGACAACTACATCGGCACCGGTCATGCCCTAGTGACGCTGAAGGACGACCTCCATGGCTGCCTGGCGGAGGCGCTGGAGCGCATCGGCACGCGGCTGAACGTGGTCATGGCGGCGTCCGACTTCCTGCCGGTGCTGGCCGCCGCCGCTCAGGGTCCCATCCTCGCGACGTTGCCGGCGCGGATGGCGCACCGCTACGCGCCCGGCTTCGGCCTCCTCGTTAGCCCGGTTCCGCTAGACCTGAGATTGCCGGCCGTGTCGATGGTGTGGTCCGCGCGGTCGGACCGCGACCCGGGTGCGACATGGCTGCGTGAGCAGGTTCGCGATGTTCTCGCGGAGCACACAGGCTGACGGGGCGCGGGCCTCCTGGTGTTACGAGTCGATTGGAGCATGTGGGATGTCAAAGGTTGTCAATCTGACCAGCAAGCTGGAGAAGTTCTCCGATCACTGGTCGCCAAAGATCGTTGCCGCCTTCAACGGCCACGACGTGATGGTGGTCAAGCTTCAGGGCGAATTCGTATGGCATTCCCATCCGGACACTGACGATTTCTTCTTCGTGGTGAAGGGTGATCTGACAATCAGGCTCCGCGACGGCAATGTGCGTCTTGGGCCGGGAGACTTGTACGTGGTTCCAAGGGGAGTGGAGCATTGCCCGTTCGCCGAAGAAGAAGTTCACCTGCTGGTTATCGAAACAGCCCACACTCTCAACACAGGCGACCCGGCAACGGCCGCCGTAAAAACCATGATTTAGAAGCTGTAGCGAACCAGCTGTCGGCGTTTGATGATGGCAGCTAAGCCGGCGGGCGCTCCTTTCCCATGTGCCCGGGCTGAACCACAACAATTCAGTCGTCAAAAGCTGCTGCGCCGACCTCAAAGCGGCGGCATCATTGCCAGAATAGCAGGTTTGAGGTGCAACGGGGAGAACTGGAAACAGACGGACGAGCCGATCGCAGTGCTGACCTCCTTGGCTGAATGCTCGGTGCTCGGGGGGCCATCTGTGCAACGCCCACGACCAAGGCTGAACCATGCCTTGCCGCATCGTTCGCCGATCTCCCATCCAATGTATTCATTCCTTGGGAACCAGAGATCTACAGGACAGGTGTTCGCCGATAGCAAAGCATTAGACCAACCGTGCTCCGCAATCAACGTGAATAGTCTCACCTGTGATCGCCTCATTCTGCATAAGAAGCAGCACAGCCTGGGCAACCTCATCTGCGGTCACCAAGCGAGGGATTAGGTGTTTCTTCGTGACGTCGCTGAGCGCTCGTGCTCCGCTTTCCGGAAAGACGTTGTCCCACATTGGGGTATCCGTATACCCTGGTGACACCGAGTTGAAGCGAACGGGCGCAAGTTCCAGAGCAAGAACGCGCGCCAGTTGCTCCGTCGCCATCGTCGCGATGCCATTCACCCAGGCGCCGCTGACCGGGCGGTCGGAAGAAAGACCACCGGTGAAGGTGAATGAACCGCCGGGACGGACGAGATGATGCGCGGCGCGAACCACTTCAACAGAGCCCCAGAGACGCTCATCAAACTTGTGGCGATACTCATCGAGTGATTGATCTAGGGGGCTTCCTACCTTAGTGCTGCCGGCCGCGACGTAGACATGGTCAACGGACGGGAGCCCCGCGAAAAGCTCCTGGATCGATGCCGTGTCATTGATGTCAGCGACGCGGACTTCTAAGCCGCTCACCAGGTCCCGTGCGGCCTCAAGTTTTGCTCTCGTTCTCGAAACGGCAAGAACTCGAGCCCCGACGCTACGAGCAGCTCGCGCGACGGCGAGTCCGATCCCCTCCGAACCACCGATGACTACGACCTGCTGGTTATTCAACATGACATGGATGCCCTTCATGACTTTGGCGGAGCAAGGAAGAACTCGTGATCAGCGCCTGCACCGGCGGCCGCCTGTCGCCAGCCAGCACGTTCCGGCCGTGGTGTTCGCCGGCGCCAGGCTCACTGCGCTGATGGCAGCGGCGGTCAAAAGGTGGCGGCGGCTGTAAGCCACGAAGGCAGGCCCTTCTATTTAGCGGTCACTATTCAACATCCTTGACGCGGTGTGTCAAGACGTAGTTTAGTGGAAGCTATGGAACAAGGTGTGAAGGCGCGCGGTGGCCGGCCGTGGAGCTTCGATCGGAACGCGGCCGTCGAAACCGCTATGCTGCTGTTCTGGCGTCATGGCTACGAGGGTGTGTCGATCGGGGATCTGACGAAGGCGATCGGGATCGCGCCGCCGAGCCTGTATGCCGCCTTCGGCAGCAAAGCCGGCCTCTACCAGCAGGCGCTGACCCGGTACAAGGAGACGCTGGGCTGCCTGGACGTGGCGGCGATCGGAGCGGCGAAATCGCTATCGGAAGCGGTGGAGCTGCTGCTTGAGAGTGCTGTCAGGAACGTCACCCATCGCCAGCACGAACGAGGCTGCATGATATCGAGCGGTCTTGTCGCCTGCCATCCTGATCATGCCGCCATCGCCCGCGACGCTGCGGCGCGACGAGAGGCGCTGCGCATGGAAATCGTTCAGGCCCTCTGCCCTTTTGCGGAGGACGACCAAGTGCAGCGGCTGGCCCGGCATCTGGCTGCAGTCATGCAGGGGATCTCAATCCAGGCGCATGACGGTGTCGCGCCTCAGGATTTGCGCGACGTCGTTGAAGACGTCGTTGCAGGCGTTGCGGCACGTTTCCCTTCGCGTCGCCAGAGCGATAGTGGATGATGAGGTCGGTGCGTATGAGCGATGTGCGGTTTGCCCTCGGCCGCGCTGGCACGGCGGACAGACCGTCCTGTTGCTATATGTATGGCCGCAAGCGCCGTCTGCTTGGCGGCAGGGCGTGCGGTTCCTTGGAAGTCGATACGATATCTTAGCTCCCGACCTGCTGGGCTTCGTTATTCTTTGAAGCTCAGGGATAGCTTCAATAAGGAGACGATCTTCCGGCGCTTCCGGGAGTTCGTCAAGGCGCTGGGCCTGTTGTGCGTCGCACTGGTTGAATGAACTCGAGCGGACACATCGTTTGCGCCTACGAATAACAGCCGGAAGAGGTGAGTCGCCTTGTCATAGAACGTAGCCTGCCGTGTTCAGAGCGAAAAGAGGCGACGGATGTCTTGAAGGGTTGCAGGTGGCAGCTCGGCTTCAACATGGTGGCCGACATTCATGACGCGCTGTCTGCGAGCGGAAGTTCCTGTTCGTCGATCACTTCATCCAACGTGGGATCCTCGGCATCTTCGACGCCGATGCGATCAGCGCGGCTGACATCGAACGCTACACGCGCTGTAGGCCCACCGGGCGCCTTGCATTGCTCCCTCGAGTAATCGCGTCGTATCGACGGATTTTTGCAACAACCGCATCTGGAGCGGGAAACCGCTGCCCATGCTCATCTTGTGGATTGGCATGGAGTAGAGGTTCTGACGCACTTTGACACTGCTGGCGAAGTCAGGTTGTGGATTGAGCATGGACCCAGCGGGAGAAGTGGGACGGCGAGTTGGCGCAAGTAGCTCGTCCATGATCCAATTGACGAGGCGCGAGAGGTTCATGGCAGCTGCTGTGGCAACGTGTTGCAGATGGGACTCAGCCTGTCCGAGGTGACCCAACCGACGCGAGCGGAAGCTGCGCAGTGCTTATGACAGGGTGGCCTCCACTTCAGCCCTGAGCGCGTAGAGCCTGAGGAAGTCTGGAGTATCGCAGCGCTGTCGTGCGGTTCATAGCGCTATGTACTTGTCTTTCGTCCGCGGAGTCATGAGGCACCGTATCGCAATCGGCACGGCGCGGGCGACGCGGCTGACACAGGGAGGCGCCGAGCAGGTCCATGCCCGCCAGGACCCAAGAAGCCGCCCAACCCCAGCAGGGAAGCGAGGGGCCGCTTAGCCCCCCGCCATCACCGTCCCGTCGTCCTCCGGCACCACCGGCAGTTCCAGAAAGCTCGCCATATTCCCGACATGGAACACCTGTATCGTCGCCTTGTGGAAATCTTCGGGCGCTGCGAGGAAGATGTTCGGCACGAAGGTCTGCGGGTTGCGGTCGTAGAGCGGGAACCAGCTCGACTGCACCTGCACCATCAGCCGGTGCTCGGGCTGCACCACGTAGTTTACGTTCGGCAGCCGGATCTTGTATTCCTGCACCTGCCCGACCGGAATCGCTGTCGGGTGAGCGGGATTGGTGCGATAGCGCCCGCGCATGATCTCCATGGCGACCGGTAGCTCGTAGCCGCCCAGCTCCGGCTGTTCCGGCACGTCGTCCGGATACACGTCGATCAGCTTCACCACGAAGTCGCCGTCGGTTCCGGTCTGGAACGCCACCACTGGCGGGAGCACGAACGGGGGCGCTCC
>CALMVN010000196.1 GCA_937873225.1 uncultured Acetobacteraceae bacterium | reverse complement strand
GGCGGCGGGAGGGCTGGTGGCGCTGTCGGCCGGGCTGTGGTGGGTGGGCATGCTGCCACGGGCGAGGAGGATGGCCGATGGCGGAGGCTGAGCAGGCGCCGGGACGCCGGGGGCGCTTCCTGTATGCGGCCGGCGGTGCGGCGCTGGGCGCCGTGGCCGGCACCGGAGCGGCGCTCGGCGGCGCGTTCGCCTGGCGCCGGAAGCAGGACAAGCAGCCGGCCCTGGACGACACCAGCGGGCGCGGCGTGCCCGAAACGCCGCCGAGCCCGCAGGCGGCGCGCAAGGGGTTCGAGACCGAGGACATGAGCGGCGGGCTGATGGGCCTGCTGACGGTCGGGCTCGGCGTGGCGATCGCCCTGTCGATCTGGCTCATGGTGATGATGCTGCAGGGCTTCCAGGCCAGGCGCGAGGCGGCGCCGCCGCTCACCGGACAGCAGCGGACCAGCCCGCTGCCGCCGCTGCCGCGCCTGCAGCCGGCACCGTGGCACGACCTCGCCGACGTGCAGCACGGCGAGCTCGACCGGCTCGACCGCTACGGCTGGGTCGACCCGCAGCACCGGCGCGCGCGCATCCCGATCGGGATCGCGATGGGCCGCACCGTCGGCCAGTCGCTGGATCAGCCGCCGGATGGCGGGCCGGACGCGGCGCGATGAGCGGAAAGGACGTCAACCCGGGCGACTTCCCGCTGGCGCTGTGGCCGCCCTCGGCGTCCACGGAGGCGGTGCAGTCGGACCACCTGATCCTCGGCTTCACCGTGCTGACGCTGCTGCTGACGGTGCCGATCTTTCTCGCCATCGCCTGGTTCGCGGTGCATTTCCGCGCCGGCAAGGACGTGCACCGCGAGTACTCGGACAAGCGCAACCGCCTGCTCGAGGTGAGCTGGATGCTTGTCCCGTTCCTGCTGACGCTGATCTTCTTCTACTGGGGGGCGAAGCTGTTCGACATCCACAAGCATCCGCCCGCCGACGCGCTCAGGATCGAGGCGATCGGCCGGCAATGGATGTGGAAGTTCCAGCATCCGGGCGGCCAGGCGGAGATCAACGACCTCCATGTGCCGAGCGGCGAGCCGGTGATGATCAACATGATCTCGCAGGACGTGATCCATTCGCTCTACCTGCCGGCGCTGCGCGTGCAGATGGAAACGCTGCCCGGGCGCTACACGCAGCTGTGGTTCACCGCCAACCGGACCGGGACGTTCCGGCTGTACTGCTCGGAATACTGCGGCACCGACCATTCCCGGATGGGCGGGCTGCTGACCATCATGAGCCCGGCGGACTACGCGCAGTGGCTGCGGCAGAGCGGCACGTCGATCTCGCTCGCCTCGCAGGGGCGGGCGCTGTTCTCCTCCTATGGCTGCAGCGGCTGCCACGGCGCGGGCTCGGCAGTGCGGGCGCCATCGCTGGCCGGGCTGTACGGCAGCCCGGTGCCGATGCTGGCCGGCGGCACGGTGGTCGCGGATTCGGGCTACATCCACGACAAGATCCTGGACCCGGACCGCAACCTGATCGCCGGCTACAAGCAGGTCATGCCGGCCTTCAAGGGGGTGATCCCGGAGGACAGGATCGTGCTGCTCACCGCCTACATCAAGTCACTCAGCCCCGCCGGCCAGGATACGCAGCCGGGCCAGGCGGGGCCGGAGAGAACGCCATGACGCCGCCACCCGACTCCCTCATCGGCACCATCGAGACCGCGCTGCGCGAGCCGCATCCGGGGCGGATCACCATCGACCGCGAGCCGGACTACCTGCACGACGAGCACACGCTGTGGTCCTGGCTCACCACCACCGACCACAAGCGGATCGGCATCCTGTACCTGCTCAGCATCACCGCCTTCTTCATCGTCGGCGCGTTCGCCGCCGGGCTGATCCGGCTGTCGCTGGTGGTGCCGAACGGGCAGATCTTCTCCAACGACACCTACAACAAGCTGTTCACCATCCACGGGGTGGTGATGATCTGGTTCTTCCTGATCCCGTCGATCCCGGCCACGTTCGGCAACTTCATCATGCCGATCATGATCGGCGCCAAGGACGTGGCGTTCCCGCGCCTCAACCGCACCAGCTGGTACATCTTCGTCAGCGCGTCGCTGTTCACCCTGTTCACGGTGGTGGCGGGCGGCGTGGACACCGGCTGGACGTTCTACGCGCCGTTCTCGACCACCTTCTCCAACACCTGGGTGGTGCCGGCGCTGATCGGCGTGATCGTGGTCGGGTTCTCGTCGATCCTGACCGGGCTGAACTTCATCGTCACCATCCACACCATGCGGGCGCCGGGCATGACCTGGTTCCGCATGCCGATCTTCGTCTGGACCATGTACGCGGTCAGCCTGATCTTCCTGCTGGCGACGCCGGTGATCACCATGGCGCTGATCCTGCTGGTGATGGAGCGGGTGTTCCACATCGGCGTGTTCGACCCGGCGCTGGGCGGCGATCCGGTGCTGTTCGAGCACCTGTTCTGGTTCTATTCGCACCCGGCGGTGTACATCATGGTGCTGCCGGGCATGGGGGTGATCAGCGAGATCGTGCCGGTGTTCAGCCAGAAGCGGCTGTTCGGCTACCGCTTCGTCGCCTACGCCTCGATCGGGCTGGCCTCGCTGACCTTCTTCGTGTGGGGCCACCACATGTTCGTCAACGGGGAAAGCGAGACCTCGGCGCTGGTGTTCTCGGTGCTGTCGTTCGCGGTGGCGGTGCCGTCGGCGGTGAAGGTGTACAACTGGACCGCCACCATCTACAAAGGCACGCTCCGGCTCGACACGCCGATGCTGTACGCGATGGGCTATATCGGGCTGTTCGTGGTAGGCGGGCTGACTGGTTTGTTCCTGGCCACGCTGGCGATCGACGAGCACGTGCACGACACCTACTTCGTGGTGGCGCACTTCCACTACATCATGGTCGGCGGCACGGCGCTCGCCTTTCTCGGCGGGCTGCACTACTGGTGGCCGAAGTTCACCGGCAGGCTGTATCCGGAAGCCTGGGGGCGGCTGTCGGCGTTCCTGATCTTCATCGGCTTCAATGCGACCTTCGCGCCGCAGTTCGTGCTGGGCTATCTCGGGATGCCGCGGCGCTACCACAACTATCCGCCGGAGTTCCAGCTGCTCAACATCCTGAGCTCGTCGGGCAGCCTGGTGCTGGCGCTGGGCTACGTGTTCCCGATGGTCTACCTGGGCTGGTCGCTTCGCTACGGCGCCAAGGCGCCGCCGAATCCGTGGAACGCCAAGGGGCTGGAATGGACCACCGCCTCGCCGCCGCCGAAGCACAACTTCGAGACGCCGCCGACGGTGGACTTCCCGCCCTACGACTACCGCCGGCGCGAGACGCGGGTGTGAGTGCCGCCGCCGCCCAGGCGCCCGCCGGCATCGCGGAAGTCGGGATCGAGCGCGAGGAGCACTTCACCACCGACGGCCAGCAGGTGCACGCGGCCAGGTTCGGCATGTGGTGCTGGCTGCTGACCGAGCTGCTTCTGTTCGCCGGCCTGTTCCTGTGCGCGCTGATCATACGCATCATGCATCCGGCCAGCGTCACCGCGACGACGACGCACCTGAAGTTCTGGATCGGCGCCACCAACACGGCGGTGCTGATCGTGTCGAGCTTCACCATGTCGGGGGCGATCGAGCTGTCGCGGATCGGCTGGCAGCGCGGCACCGTGCGCTTCATGCTGGCGACCGCGGCGCTCGGCACGCTGTTCCTCGTGCTGAAGGGCTACGAGTACTACCAGGACTTCGACGAGCACATGATGCCGTTCCTGCACGGGCGGCGCTACGCGCTGGCGCAGGACCCGTCCACGATCCTGTTCACCGACCTGTACTACGTCACCACCGGCCTGCACGGGCTGCACCTGACCACCGGCGTGTCGATCCTGCTGGTCATGGCGTGGATGGCCAGCCGCCCGGGCTTCCTCCAGCGGCACCAGAACCGGATCGAGATCTTCGGGCTGTACTGGCACTTCATCGACCTGGTGTGGATCATCGTGTTTCCCGTGCTCTACGTGCTGAACCGCTGATGGCCCGGTCCGTCCGGTCGATCTCCGCCCTGTCCGACCAGGACAGGCGCGTGCTTCGGCAGCGGCTGCGCACGCCGCTGTTCACCCTGGCGGCGCTGCTGCTGCTGCTCGGTGTGAACGTGGTGCTGGGTGCCTGGCTGCCGTTCCGCGCGGCGTGGATGGTCGAGGCCGCGGTCGCGCTGGCGATGGTGGCGCTCGTGCTGTGGACGTCGATGGAGCTGCCGCAGGAGCCGCCGATCATCCGGTTCTTCGCCCTGGTGGGCTTCTTCTGGGTGGCGATCCTGTTCACCATGACGCTGGTGGACTACCTGACGCGGTAGCTC